>CACKLF010000030.1 GCA_902600895.1 uncultured Alphaproteobacteria bacterium
GGCATGCTTTCAATGCCATATTCGGACTTAATTACTGGGTTTACAAATCGCCAACCAATAGTCGTATCAAAAATTTCAGCCCTTCGGGAAAATGCAACATCTGGCTTGGGGATTACAAGTGGGGCTCTACTCATACTTTCTACGCCTCCAGCAATAATCAGATCACTCTCCCCAGAAATAATCGCATTAGCTGCAATTCCTACAGCATTTAAACCAGAACCGCATAGACGATTAATTGTCATTCCTGGTATTTCTGGTGGTAAATCAGCAAGTAAAGAGGACATTCGCGCAATATTTCTGTTATCTTCACCGGCCTGATTAGCACAACCAATTATAACATCATCAATTTTGGAAATATCCATACTGCTATTCATTTCAATTAACTTTTTGATCACTAAAGCTAGGAGGTCATCAGGACGAACCGAAGACAGGTTCCCACCAAATCTACCAATTGGAGTTCTGATACCACTGCAAATGAAAGCTTCAATCATCTTCTTGTCTCAAAAGTGCTTTCCTTTTATGGTCCTCGAATGTCCTCTGAATTGAGCTATTACTTCATCACTCTCATTGGTAACAGATACATCGTAAATACCCGATCTCCCAGATTTATCAACCTCACAGGCTCGTGCCGTTAGCTTTTGTTTAAGAAAAGCAGGACGAATAAATGTTATTGAATTATTCTGAGCTACAGTTGATTCATTATAAGTGTTACAAGCAAAAGCAAACGCGCTGTCTGCTAAAGTGAAAATTATGCCACCATGGCAAATAGAATGACCATTGAGATGTCTTTTATTAATCACAAGTGTCATTTCAGCATGACCTGGACTAATTTGTTCTAATACTAAACCAATTTGCTTTGACGCCCGATCGTTTTCCCACATGATCTCTGCACATTTTTCTGCTATTTCCAGCGGGCTCATAGCTACATTCCTTTAAACTTAGGTATTCTTTTCTCTAAAAATGCTCTTACTCCTTCCGCATAATCTTCGGTGACACCACATTCTCCCTGCAATTTTGCCTCTAGCTCCAACTGCATTTTAAATGAATTACTGTCAGCTAAATTTATAGCAATCTTGGTTTTACCATAACCAAATGTTGGACCTTTTGCCAATTTATCTACGATTTTTATTGCTTCGCCTAACAACTTATCCCCCGGAAATGCGTTCCAGATCATCCCCCATTCTAATGCTTTCGTTGCAGTTATAGGTTCTCCAGTAAGCGCTAATCCCATCGCTCTAGATCTTCCAACTAGTTTGGTAAGACTCCAGGTTCCTCCCGCATCAGGTATTAAACCAACATTAGCAAACGACTGGATAAATTTGGCTTCAGTACTTGCTATAACAATATCACAAGCAAGGGCTAAATTTGCGCCGGCTCCAGCTGCGACACCATTAACCGCACAGACTATTGGTATCTCGACATCTCTGATAAGAGATAGGAGAGGATTAAATTGATCTTTTAATGTGTTTTCCAAATTGGGTTTTTCAGCCATAGAAGCAGGATCCCTCTTTGACAAGTCCTGTCCAGCACAAAACCCTCTGCCAGCTCCCGTGAGTAGTATAGCTCTATTCTTTTCGACAATGATTAGAGACTTTAGAACATCCATTAATTGGTCGTGCATTTCATCAGTGAAGGAGTTAAGCCGGTCAGGTCTGTTCAGGGTAACCTTGGCCCAATTCTCATTTCTTTCAACTAATACTAATTTTTTCAAACTAATGCTCCCAAAATAAAAATACATTACATAATTTTGCAAATCAATTTAATTTTGTTATACATATCGACCAGAAAAAAATCGGATATTATAAAACTTAAGGGACGAAATGTCAGAGATTTACGTGAATAGCTACATAAAGGGAGAGTGGCAAATTAATGAAACAAAAAAAATTCCCTTCCTATCACCGATCGACGGATCAAAACTTTCTCAAGTTACACAATCAGATATCTGCAGTAAAGAAATTTTAGCCTTTTCCAGAAAAGAAGGTATCGAAAGCCTTCAAGAGCTGAACTTTCATCAAAGAGCCAAAATAATAAAGCAAGTTGCTATCTTGTTAGACAAAAATAAAGAGGCTCTTTACAATTTGTCTTACCTTACTGGAGCAACCTTAAAGGATAGCTACCTTGACATAGATGGGGGTATAGGAACCCTACGTGTTTTAGCCTCAAAAGTCCGAAAAGAAATGGGTGAAAACTATATAGATATTGATGGCGAAACTGAAATGTTGTCTAGAAATGGAACTTTTTTAGGAAAGCATATTTTTTCGCCACTGAAAGGCGTTGCAATCCACATCAACGCTTTTAATTTCCCAATATGGGGGATGCTTGAAAAATTAAGTTGTAGTTTACTAGCAGGTGTTCCAACTATAATTAAAGCGTCAGCATCTACCTCATTTTTAACACAAGCTTGTATAAAAATAATCACTGAAAGTAATCTACTGCCGAAAGCATCAATCCAATTCATACCAGGAAATTTAAATAATCTATTAGATTTTTTAAATGTTCAGGACGTCGTTAGCTTCACTGGTTCAGCTGAAACTGGAATAAAAATACGAGCAAACCCTAATTTAATAAAAAAATCGATTAAGTTTATTGCTGAGCAAGATAGCCTCAATTCATGCATTCTTGGACAAGACGTAACTCCTGGGAAACTTGAATGGGATCTTTTTCTAAAAGAAGTGGTTAATGAAATAACTTCTAAAGCTGGGCAAAAATGTACAGCGATTAGAAGAATATTTGTACCAGAAGAAGTTCTCAAAGATACTATAGAAGCCCTTCGCGAAAAATTAAAGAAAATAAAAGTGGGTGACCCACACGACCCAAAAATAAATATGGGCCCTTTGGTCTCATCTAGTCAAAAAAATGATGTATTGAAAAAGGTTTCTTTACTTTCAGAAGAAACAAAGTTGATGATTGGTTCAGATAATTTTGAAAATGACAAAAAATTTAAGGGAACAGCGTTTGTGGAACCTATGCTCATGTATTGCTCAGAGCCAAAATCAAGCAATCTGGTTCATGACATAGAAGTCTTTGGTCCAGCAGCTGCAATATTTGGTTATAAAAATTACAGTGAAGTCCTTGATCTTGTAAAAAGGGGCCAGGGTTCTCTTGTATCATCAATATTTTCAGCTGATTTGGAGGCTATTAAAATACTGTCCTTAGGGCTAGCTTCATTTAACGGAAGAATATACATCAATAATAAAGATTCTATGCATGAAAGTACCGGCCATGGATCTCCACTACCGCATATGAAACATGGTGGCCCAGGAAGAGCAGGAAATAGTGAAGAGCTCGGCGGGATTAGAGGAATATATAATTACATGCACAGAACGGCCATCCAAGGCAGTCCAAATGCTCTAAGTAAAATCACTGAAACTTGGATAGAGGGGAGTGACACCCTAGATCCCAAGGTCCACCCATTTAAAAAGAGTTTTAATTCCCTTAAAATAGGTGATACCTTAATTTCTAAGACAAAGGAAATAAGCATGAATGATATAAGTCACTTTGCGGAATTTACCGGTGACAAATTTTATGCGCACATGGATGAAGAAGCTGCCAAACAAAACCCATTTTTCCCTGGAAGGGTAGCTCACGGTTATCTCTTGGTAAGTTTTGCGGCAGGATTATTTGTTGATCCTGATCCCGGTCCAGTCTTAGCAAATACTGGTCTTAGAAATCTATCTTTTCAAAAGCCCGTTTCACCTGGTGACAAAATAAAAGTGCAATTAACAGTAAAAAATAAAAAACGCCGAACAGACACGTATGGAGAAGTAAGCTGGTTCGTAAAACTCGAAAATCAAGAAAAAGATACTGTTGCAAAATATGAACTGCTTACCATGAATGCTTATTCTCTGTGAATGACCTAAAAATGTATACCACAGCAAAACTTATAGAAGAGTTTCACTCAAACAACAAAATCAGAGTATGGTCCCTAGTGATTACTATTTTTGGTGATTGTATAAGTCCTCGAGGTGGAAAAATTGCAATGGCAGAACTTCAAAATTTAATTTGCCTTTTTAAGATTGAGCCAGGAGCATTGAGAACTGCTATGTCCCGGCTAGCAAAAGAAAAATGGCTTACACGAGAAAAAGCAGGCAGAAATTCATTTTATAAAATAAGCAAAAAGGGTTTTAAATTATTTGCAGAGCCTACCCAAAGAATATATGCAAAAAATAGAAGTCCTGAAGAAAAACAGTTCTTTTTATGTACTAAAGAACCTGGAGATAGCAACGAACAAAAACGCTTTGAAGATTTTTTATTAAGAACAAATTCAATCGCTCTCAATAAACAAGTATTCTTGGCAAATTCACTTGCATGCTCGGACAGTTTCATGAAAACGGGAAATATACTTTTAGCAGAAATTTTTGACCAGAATGCACCAAGTTGGGTAAGAAAATTAATATTTCCAGATAAAATAAAAACTAGCCTCCTAGATTTCTTCAAAAAATTCCATGCCATTAATGTTGAATTAATAGAATCAGAAGTAAATAGTCAGGAAGCACTAATTGCTCGAATATTATTGATACATGAATGGCGAAGGATAGTCTTGAGGATTCCCTCTAATCCTTTCAAATCTGAGCCAAATGATTGGCCCCTCAGCGATTGCAGATCGCTAGTTGCAGCAATTTATAAAATGGTGGTAATAAAATCTGAGGAATGGTGGAAAGTACCTTTAAGTAAAGAACAAGAAAAAAATCTGCTTAAGAGATTTAAATAGTTTTCTTAATTTACAGATTATATTTAATATGTTACAAATTAAAGATAAATTTAATTTTTTTGTAATATAAAGTTATTTAGGTTTTAAATGTACACCCAAGGATTATTGGATCACAGCGAAGAAACTGAAGAAACGCCTGAATTCTTGGCTGCTTTTCAGAAGCGAATTGACCAGGAAGAAAAAATAGAACCGCATGATCCCATGCCACGCGCCTATCGAAAAACCCTAATCAGGCAAATTAGTCAACACGCGCATTCAGAAATAGTGGGTATGCTGCCTGAAGGAAACTGGATAACTCGAGCACCCACTTTGAAGCGAAAAGCTGTCCTTCTAGCCAAGGTTCAGGATGAAGGAGGACACGGTCTGTATCTTTACGCGGCAGCTGAAACCCTCGGTATTTCTAGATTAGAGATGACTGAGCAACTTCTCAAAGGTGAGGCAAAGTATTCTTCTATATTTAATTATCCAACATTAACATGGGCGGACATAGGAGCCATCGGATGGCTGGTAGATGGTGCCGCAATTATGAACCAAATACCTTTATGTAGATGCTCTTATGGGCCGTATGCCAGGGCCATGATTAAAATATGTAAAGAGGAAAGTTTCCATCAGCGCCAAGGATATGAAGTTATGATGACTTTAGCAGAGGGAAGTAAAGAGCAGAGAGATATGGCCCAGGATGCACTTAATCGCTGGTGGTGGCCTTCTTTAATGATGTTTGGACCTCCAGACACGGAAAGTAGCAATACCGACCAGTCCATGAAATGGAAGATCAAAAGATTTACTAATGACCAACTAAGGCAAAAGTTTCTTGATGCAGCAATACCACAAGCTAAGCGTATAAATCTTACTATCCCTGATAAAAACTTAAAATGGAATAAAAAACTTAATAATGGTCGGGGTGGATATAGTCACGGTCCAATTGACTGGGAAGAATTTTGGAGAGTGGTTAAGGGAGGTGGTCCTATGGCACGGGACCGTCTTCGTGCAAGGAAAAAAGCTTGGGATGGAGGTAAATGGGTGAGAGATGCAGCTACAGCCTATGCGCGAAAAGTAAAACGGTAACGGGCCTTACATGGAGAAAGAAACATTACTTTGGGAAGTTTTCGTAAGGTCAAAAAATGGGCTATCTCATAAGCATGTGGGTTCAATACATGCTTCAGACAAAATGATGGCACTGAATTCTGCACGAGACACCTACACTAGACGCAATGAGGGTATATCCATCTGGGTGGTACCTTCACATTTAATAACTGCGAGTACCTCAAATGATATTTCAGATGCCTTGGCAAATTCTGAAAACAAGATTTATCGCCATCCTTCTTTCTATGATATTCCTGATGATGTTGGTCATATGTAATGAGTGATCATCTTTTTTCTTCAATTTTGGAATTGGCTGATGACCACTTAATCCTAGGACATCGGCTATCTGAATGGTGTGGACATGCGCCTACATTAGAGGAAGACTTGTCCCTTCCAAATTTAGGTTTAGACCTTCTAGGGGTTGCTACCAGCTTATATTCATTTGCCTCAAAGCTTGACAGTAAATGTAGATCCGATGATCAACTGGCTTTTGGAAGATTAGAAAGAGAGTACAAAAGTTGTCTACTTATGGAGAAGCCCAATGAACATTTTGGATATACTATGTTAAAACAGTTATATTTTAGCACGTTTATGGAAATGTTCTGGGAAAACTCCTTGCATTCAAAATATGAAGATATAGCGGCTGTCGCGAGCAAGTCCGTTAAAGAGATAGCCTATCACATTAGACATTCTGGTGAGTGGGTTATTAGGTTGGGTGACGGTACTAAGGAAAGCCGCAACAAAATGCTTGAAGCTATTTATGAATTACACCCATACACCGATGAATTATTTCATATGTCCAAATGTTCTAAACAGTGCTTAAGAGACGGCTACTTGCCTGACCGTAGTAAATTAAGAAGCTCTTGGATAACCCGAATAGAAAGTATTTTTGAAGAGGCAACTTTACCCTTTCCCACGATTTCCTATTTTCATGCTGGTGGAAGAGACGGGATACATACCGAAAGTATGGGACACTTAATTTCGGAAATGCAATATCTACAAAGAGCATACCCAGGACAAAAATGGTAATAAATAGTAAAGTTTCCACTAGCCAAAGTGAAATTTGGAATTTGATATCATCGATTCCTGATCCCGAAATACCTTGTATAACTATTTCTGATTTAGGCATAATAAGAGGGGTTAAATCTACTAATAACGAGATAGTAGTGCAGTTAACTCCGACTTACTCTGGTTGCCCCGCTGTCTCTGCAATAGAAATTGCTGTTAGAAAAAAACTTCAAGAAAATGGAATAAATGCAAAAATTGAGCGAGTTTTATCTCCCCCTTGGACAACAGACTGGATATCAAAAGATGGAAAGGATAAGCTCAAAGCATACGGTATTGCACCTCCAAGGCGCAATACCAACAAGAATAAACAATTTTTTTCTTCTGAAACCGCTGAATGCCCAAAATGTAGTTCCACTGATACACATATGATATCTAATTTTGGCTCAACTGCATGTAAGGCTCAGTATTCTTGTAATAGCTGCTTAGAACCATTCGAACTTTTTAAATGTATTTAATATGTACAAAACTAGTGCCCATCTCTTAACTATTTCAAAGATCAGTTTTCTCACATCAGAAGCTGTCGAATTAACTTTTGATGTACCCGAACGCTTGGGCCCATATTATGCTTATACGCCTGGCCAATACGTCGCTTTAGAGGAGAATATATTAGGGCAGCCAGTACGAAGAACATATTCTATTTCTTCCGCACCAACTCATGGAAAGCTATCAGTAGGAATAAAGAAAATATTTGATGGAAAATTTTCAAATTACGCATTTGATTGTCTTGATGTAGGTAAAAAACTAAGAGTTTTTAAACCAGATGGTAGATTTTTCATTGATTATGAAGACAATCAGAACCTATTATTTATTGCTTGTGGATCTGGCATAACTCCAGTGATTTCTATCATAGACTTCGTCTTGAAGACCAAACATAACAGTACTGTAACTCTTCTGTATGGAAATAAAACAATAGAAAGCACTATGTACAGGGAAAGGCTTGAAGCTTTAAAAAATTCTCACCTAGAGCGTATTTTCCTGAATTATTTTTTTTCTGAAGAAAAACAAGAAATTGAATTCAAACAAGGCCGAATTGACAGAGGAAAGATAGAATCTCTTATTAACCAAAGACAACTAAATCCAAGCAATGTTGATGCACTTTTTTTATGTGGTCCTCAAGAAATGATTTCATCCATGAAAGAAGTTTTCGCTAATCACTTAGGCACAAACGTGCCCCTAATTTCAGAATTGTTCCTCAGTGATAACAGAGTAATAGAAAAGAAAAAGGGTGTTAGAAAAAACCTAAGACGAGTGAAAACATTTGTTAAAGTAAAAATTGACGGGCTTATAAAGGACATAGAGTTGGCTGATGAGGAAACAATAATTGATGCAGCATTAAGACAAAAGATCGAATTGCCATTTTCTTGCAAAGGCGGAATGTGTTGTACATGTCGCTGCTTGGTAAAAGAGGGTGAGGTAGTTTTGGAAAAAAATTATTCTTTGGAAAAATGGGAAGAAGAAATGGGCTTCACTCTTGCATGTCAGGCGTACCCTAAAACCGATAATGTTTTTCTAGATTTTGACGCAAGTTAAAAAAGTGCACTGTTTAACGCTTGATAATCAAAGAATGTATCCCAAGTTTCTGCTTATAGATCTGCTATGAATGAGAAGATTTTAAAAGCAAACCTTTACCTTTTATTTTGCGTAGCATTTCTACCTCAACATATTTTTCTACCAAGTATAATTTCTACGGCAAAATATTTTGAGACCAACTATTCAACAATGCAATTTGCAATTTCTGCATTTATGGCAGGGGGTGCGATATTACAAATAATATTGGGACCACTCTCTGATAGGTTTGGCAGAAGGCCCATTTTATTGATTAGCTTATTTGGCTTCATACTAGTTACAGTAGGGTGTATACTTTCTTCAGAGGCTTATTATTTCTTATTTTTTCGAACCTTACAGGCATTATCAATAAGTGGATTAGTGATAGGAAGAGCAATAGTAGCTGACACTGAAAGTCCAAGCGCAATATTTAAGATTATGGCAAATCTGGCAATATTAATGGCTTTCATCACAATGGGAGGACCTATCTTAGGTGAATTCATCGATACAAGATATGGTTGGCAGATATCTTTTTATTTTTTATTAATACTCGGATCTGTTTTATTTATAATTAACTTAGTTGCGCTGCCTGAAACCAACACAACAAAAATAAATGGCTTTTGGGATCAAATTGTACAATACAGATTACTCTTCAGACTAAGATTGTTTTGGGTATATGTATTAAGTGGCAATTTAGCAACCGCATCTTTCTTTTCTTTATTAGTTGCTATCCCTTATTGTATCCAAAAAATATTCTTTTTTGAAGCCTTCTGGATTGGGTTGGTGATTTCTATCATTGTTTCGGGGTTTGTTTTGGGGAACCTCTTCAGTTCAAAATTTTCCAAACTAATGGCAGAATTTTTATGGCTACTACTTGGTTATTTTTTTCTACTCTTGAGTATAACTTCATCCTATTTACTTTATAAAACTGTACCAAGCTACCCTTTGGCGATGTTTTTCCCGTTCTTTTTCGTTGGAATAGGTAATGGATTTATTTGGCCTATTTCAATAACAGGGGCTGTTACAATTAATCCATACCTAAGAGGAAGCGCATCAGGACTTCATGGAGCCAGCATGTATATGATAGGTTCAATTTTCTCTTCAATTCTTGCCATTTGGATATCTCAGACCAACAGCATCTGGCCAATTTATTTTGTTTTAACTTTATCCACAATTTTAGGCTTGCTGGTCGTTTCTCGTTTCAATATAGAGAAGAAAAGAAATCAAGCCGTTTGAAAATCGACACGCTTCTCTTTTATAGGTAAATGTACAACAGCGGCAAAAATAGCCAATATAATATCCATTATCCAAACTATTTCATACGAGCCAGTATTGGTGAAAAAGTAACCACCTAAATAGGCTCCTAGAAAAGCTCCTATCTGATGAGAAAGCAAGGTAATTCCAAATAATGTTGCCATGAATTTTGGGCCAAACATTCTCCCAACTAATGCCGCCGTTGGTGGCACTGTTGAAAGATAAGTAAAACCAAGAGCTGCAGAAAAGATCAACACAGCCATAGCTCCCTGATCGCTCAACAAAAATAAAACTACTATAGCTGCTCTGATAAAATATATTGCTGATAGAAAATTTTTCATACTCCAACGGGATATATACCAACCAGCTAGTAGGCTACCAAGAATATTAAAAAATCCTATAAAAGCTAATGACCAACCAGCAACTGTTGGTGCCAGACCACATACTTCGATGACCCCCGGCATATGGGTGATAACAAATGCAACATGGAATCCACAGGTAAAAAATCCCAAAACTAACAGGACAAAACTGGGTGTTTTTGCGGCTAAATTCAATGTTTCAAAAAGTGTAAAATTATCTTCGCTTTGCACCTCTTCAACTGATACATCACTTCTCAAGGTCCAGCAAAAAGGTAGTACAAGAAAGAAAGTTACAATCAACGAGTAAAGAAGAATTGTCCAACCGAAATTCATTATTATAAATCCTGCGATTGGTGCCATTATAAATTGCCCAGCTGATCCACCAGCGTTTATGATACCAAATGCAAAACCAGACTTTTCAGGGGGAATTTTTTTATTTATTGCAGACATAGCGACCTGTATACCTGCGAAACCTGCACCAAAAGATGACAGTACACCAACAGCAAAAACTAACACAAAAGGTGAGGTGGAAAATGGGATTAGAGAAAACCCGATAATTGACAGAATAACTCCGATATACATAGCTCGATGGTAACCAAATTTATCAGCTACCATACCACCTAAGGGATTCGCCACACCAGAGACAACCTGACCAACAGCAAAAGCTAAGCTGATGGAGAGGTAGTCAATTGCCAAGTCAGCTTCAATCCCAGAAATGGTAAGAGGTAAAATCTGGCGTGAGCCAAAGATAACTGCTATCAGTAAACTTGCGCTGAATATTAAGAAAATAAATCCTCTCATGTTACCTTCCCAAAAATTACTTGTGGTGAGACTTATCTAAACTTTTTGTCCCAAACAATGAACCATTACGTGGCGTACATGGGGCAACTCTCTGTGTTCACAAAGAAAAATACCCTGCCAAGTGCCTACTTGAAGCTGGGAGTCAACAATGCTTAACGTTATTGTTGTATTTGTTAGCATGGCCTTTAGATGGGCGGGCATATCATCTCTGCCTTCAAGACTATGCTCATACAAATTTTTCCCCATGGGAACTAAATTATCTAAGAATGTAAGTATATCACGCTGCACTTCTGATGAAGCATTTTCTTGAATAATTATAGATGCACTAGTGTGCAAAATGGTAAAGTTGGCCATTCCTGTGTGGATCTCAGATTGTGCAACAATGGTTTTGACATCCTCCGTGATGTCCTTAAGGCCGATCCCAGTAGTATTAAGAGTTAATTTTGATATGTATTGATGCATTTGGCTCACAAAGCTTGATATACTGCTGATTTGATTTCTTCAGCAAAAGGAATGTTAGACCAAAGGTATTGAGCCATAATTACACCAGTAAGGGATTCTTCTCTATCCACCCAAAAATATGTAGAGCCCGCTCCAGCCCAACCAAACTCAGTTTTTCCTGTAAGAGAGAGAGCTTTTGACTGATCAATCATAACTCTACCGATTAAGTTATAACCGTACCCTGGAAGTTCAAACGTGTCTATAATAAGCGGAAGTCTTCTCTCCTCAACCCGGTTGAGCAAAGCAAACTCCATCATCTTTTCGGAAATGAACCGATTGCCGTTTTTGTCAAGCCCAGAACACAGCATAGTTGTAAATTTATGATAATCTATAACTGTTGAAAACAAACCATGACCACCACGTGGCTTTGCTTTTTCTTGAGCTGAAGGGTAAAAATCCTCTACGTTTGATTTAATTAGCTTATTAGCTCTATTCCGAAATACTGCTGTACTATCAATATTGTCATCCCCATATATTGCTGCCACTCTGTCCAGATCTTTCTCATGAACAAAAAACTGTGTTTCGTTCATGCCAAGAGGTTCAAAAACTATTTCTTGCAGAATTTTGTCTATAGACTTTTGATAAATAACTTCTAATACTCCTGCAACCACGTCCAGAGATACCGAGTATCTCCACCCTTCTCCAGGATGGAAAGCTAAAGGGAAGTTGCTGATTTCTTTAATAAAGTCGTTTAAATCAAGATCAGATTTATGGAGTAGCTTTTCCCGCGCATATAGATTACCCACAGGACAGCTAGCTTCAAAACCATAACTTAATCCAGATTTATGGGTTAACAATTGTTCTATATTAATCAATGTTTTAGCATGCTCCAATTTACCTGAAGAAGAAAGTACCATCTGATTCTTAAAACAATCAAAGTAATTGAAAACTGGATCATACAGTCTTAACAATCCCTGCTCCACTGCTTTTATTGCCGCAATAGCTATGATGGGCTTTGTCATAGAATATATCCGATAAATTGGGGCTTTTTCTTGCTCTGGAATAATATTTTTACCCAGAATTCCTGAAGAGAAATTTTTTCCGTTTCTTTCAATCTTCCACTCAATAGAGCTAAACTGATCGTTGGTTATAAAACGTCCTATTACTTTATCAATTAGCTGTTTCCTATCTATGGCTTCCATCCTTTTCTCCATTGCTAAGCCTTTAAAAAAATAAATAGTAAACTAATTTTGTCACCTTACAATAAATTAAAGATTGCATTATTTTAGTTTTTGTATTCTTAACTTCATATTGCATATAATTAATAAAACTAATATTTACGCTTTAATTCAAAAGAAAAATTTTTTTTCAATACTCCATGATTTATTTACATAAGTTTTTACCAACTTTTTTATCTCCAATTTTCCTAGTCATAATATTGGCACTTTATGGGATAGTTTCGGGGAAAAGGAGACCCATAATTTTAGCATTATCTTTTTTGTTTATTTTTAGCACACCATTGATCTCCGACAGAATATTTTACTTGATGGAGAATAGTATTCAGAGGCCAGCTTTGAATGAGCTACCAAAAGTTGAGGCCATTGTAGTACTTAGTGGAATGATTTCGTATGTAAAGGCAGGTACATTTAGTGTAAACGAATGGTCAGATCCAGATCGCTTCTTCGGCGGCATAGATTTGATAAGGCAAAACAAAGCAGACCTTTTAATTTTTACAGAAGCCTCTCTTCCATGGTCCAGATCTAAGATAGCCGAAGGCAGCTATCTAAAAATGAGAGCAATCGATTTAGGAATTGATAATAAGAAAATCCTAGTAACTGACGAAGTACAAAATACAAATGATGAGGCTATAGCTGTACTGAAATTGCTCAAAAATGTAGACCTCGACATAATCCTGGTAACATCTGCGTTTCACATGCCCAGAGCGTTGGATCTCTTTGAGGGTAAGGGTTTTAAAGTGACACCATTTCCAGTTGATTATAAAGTGTCAGACCGAGACCTAACGGTAATGGATTTTTTACCTTCAAGCGCTGGCTTAAACAAAACATCTGTTGCTACCCGGGAGATGATAGGAAGAACATATTATAAGGTACTATCATGGTTGAATATTTTTGGCTAGGGCTGAACACCTTGAAATGCTTGTTATGGTGCATGACCAGAAGGCAAGCTTTCCCGTTATGGCGAATTAAAATATGAATTTATTAAGTTTCATCAATGAAAACAAGACTTGGTTGACGGCTGGCAGTTTGATGTCACTAAGCTCTTCTTTTGGCCAAACATTTTTTATTTCAATATTCGCTGGGCACATAATAGCTAGTTTTAATTTAACTAATGGTGATTGGGGACTCTTTTATACCATTGGAACAGGTGCCTCAGCAGTATGCATGATTTACACTGGCTCTCTAGCAGATAAATTTAAAGCCAGAGATCTTGTAGTTACAATGCTCATAATGTTGAGCTTAGCTTCAGTTTTTATGAGCATTTTATCCGTGGCTATATTGCTGCCTTTTGCCATCTTTTGTTTACGATTCTCAGGTCAAGGTATGTTGTCGCACTTATGTGTTGTTTCAATTAGTCGCTGGTTTTCAAAGCAGAGAGGTAAAGCATTGGCTGTATCCACTCTCGGTTTTGCCTTTGGTGAAGCGTTTCTACCACTTTTATTTGTTGCCCTCTTGAGTAGTTTTTCTTGGAGAACTCTCTGGATCCTTGCAGCAATTGTACCGTTAACATTAATTCCTATCTTTAGAATACTTTTGCGGCAGGAACGGAGCCCATCAAATTTATCAATGTCTAAATCCTTGGCAGGAGTTGGAAACAAAAATTGGACACGTAAGGAAGTCCTAAGGAGCAAAAGTTTTTGGCTCTACACACCAGTTATGCTATTTCCTGGAATGTTTGTAACTGCCGTTTTCTTTCAGCAATACTATTTGAGCATATCTAAGGGCTGGACCCATATTCAGTTTGTTTCTCTATTTCCAGTGTATACATTTACCTCGGTGGCTTCCATGTTTGTGCTAGGCTGGGCGAGTGACAAATTTGGAAGTAAGACTTTGTTAGCAATCTACCAGGTTCCATTAGCAATCAGTCTCCTTACCTTTTCAGTAGCAAACAACTTAATTATTGCGGCTTTAGCTTTTTTTTTAATGGGTGTTTCCCAGGGTGGAAATGCCACCGTCTTTAATGCATTTTGGCCAGAAATATATGGAACAAAAAATATCGGCTCCATTAAAGCCTTGATTGCATCAATTGGTGTGTTTGGATCTGCAGTTGGACCTGGTATCTCTGGACTGCTAATAGATTACGGCTTCAATTTTTCTTATCAAATGTCCATGTTTGGTATATGCACCTGCGTTGGTTGTCTGCTTGCAGCCTTTGCTTCTCTAACATTACAATGGGAATATGGTAAACAATAAATTATGGGTACTTTAACTCTAATTAGACATGGACAAGCTTCCTTTGGGGAAAAAAATTACGATAAACTATCGGAGCTTGGGCGACAGCAAGGCAAATTACTAGGAGACTACTTTGAAAGGCAAAATGTGATATTTGACAAGATTTTTTGTGGCAACTTGGTAAGGCAGATTGATACCGTTTACGCGATCAATTCTAAGTATTGTCCAGTCATATTAGAAGGATTAAATGAATATGAAGCCGAGTCTCTTATCCGAGATTACTTTTCAGGGAATATTCCACCAGAAATATTTCAAGATAGAAGGCAATATTTCAAAATAATACGCATGGCTTTGCAAAAGGTGCAGGATAATGAATTAAAGAACTTAAAGAACTATTGGGCTGATTTCAGATATAGAGTTTTAGATTCACTAAAAACTATGACCGTAAATACCCAATGCAATACCTTAGCCATAACCTCTGGAGGACCAATTTCTCTAATTGTTTCCGAGGTTATAAAAAGTGCTCCAGGTACAATGATTGATCTCAATCTTCAAATTAAAAATACCTCGGTTACAAGAATAATTGTTACAAAAAAAGGTCTTTATCTAAATGAGTTCAATTCGACACCACATTTGATAAATTCCAATCCCAATACTATTACATATAGTTAATCAGTGCTACATTTATGGATCAATATCAACAAACAATGACAAATTCATTTATACTGCTTGCCATCGCTCTATGCTTTGGATCCACTTTTTTATTTATCTATTTATCATTAGCTGGCTTTAATCCCTTGGCAGCTGGTTCTGGTAGAATACTTGTGGCAAGTATATGTTCAATTATCTTTTTGTATGCCTCAGGTAGAAGGCTACCAAACACCCTTGAATTATGGATTTATTCGACAATCTACGGTGGTTTCTGTTTAGCATTACCATTTATTTTAATACCATTTGCGTTAAAAACTCTACCTACTGGTGAAGTAGCAATATACTTGGCCTCTATTCCTCTCTTCATTCTACTATTTGCTAAATTAATCCTTAAAGAGAAAGTTTCATTTAAAAGATGGATAGGTTTCTTTATTGGTGTTTCTGGCCTTATCTTACTAATAGGCAGTGGCCATCAATCGACGATTAGAATCACCTCTGACCTACTATCCAGTTCATTTTGTATAATAGCGAGTATTTTACTTGCTATCGGTGGCATACTAATACAGAAAATGCCCAGATGTTCTCCTTTTTCACTAACTTGTGCTTCATTAACAGTTGCCTCCATCATAGTACTCCCAATTTTCTTGCTCAATATTCCGGAAAACAAGCCAGGAAGTATTTCTTTGATTGGATTACTTGCTGTTGGCATCGTTTCTACATTTTTGGGTAATACTTTGAGATTTATACTTATAAAGCGCACAAGCGCAGTTTTCACCTCAATAAATGGCTTTGTAGCACCCATCATTGCAAGTATTCTAGGCATAGTACTATTATCCGAGCAAATAAATTTTTATATATTTTTGTCTTACTTAATTATTGTTTCAGGAATTTTTATTGCCCAAGATATGGATAAATATATTTTCAAATGGATACTGAGAAACAAAAATTAGTAGTTTCAATTTTAATATTCAATTACAGTCAGTAAAACAAACTGTATGCTTTTACTAATAGCTCACAAATTGTTCTAAAAAAAAAGGAAAATCTTTGTTATCTACCATAATCACTCCCAGAGTGTCTGAAACAGACGGCGTAGGCCACATAAATAACGTGTATGTCCCAATTTGGTTTGAAGCAGGCAGACGGAAAATCTTTGAAATCTTTTCGCCCAACCTCTCCTTCAAACAATGGAAATTAGCTCTTGTGAATATAAATATTGATTACAAAGACCAGCTTTTTTTGAGTGATGACGTGTGCATAAAAACCTGGATTAATAAAATAGGCAATAGTTCTTTCCAAATAGGTGAAAAAATTGAACAGATGGGACGCATTTGTGCAGAAGGTGAAGCAACGTATGTCAACTATAATTTTGATATTAAGGTAGCTGAAATGCTAACACCCGAGATTCGATCAGCATTAGAGGATCTAACGATAAAAAAAAGTAAGTGATTATTTATCGTTTGTTTACATTGAAATTCTCATATTTTTTGCGAAGGGAAAGTTTGGAAACCTTACCAGTTGCTGTGAGAGGCAATGCTTTTTCATACACCACACCATCAGGCATTTGCCACTTAGCAAATGAGCCCTTTAAGTATCTTAAAAGACAATTTAAGTCAGGCTTGCACCCCTCCTTTGGAACGATAACTAAAAGTGGTCGCTCATACCACTTTTCATGCGGTACGGCGATTACGGCACAATTTTCAACCTCTGGATGATTCAAAATACAGTTCTCTAAATCGATTGAGCTTATCCATTCCCCACCTGATTTTATG
>CACKLF010000031.1 GCA_902600895.1 uncultured Alphaproteobacteria bacterium
GATACCATCACTTTGGAAAAACCTCTGAATGTTTCAGGTAGAGTTTCAAAGTTTGATGGTGTTATGATATCTTGTGACGGTTTCCCAGCAAATATAGGTACACTTTGTTCAATTCAGACAGACAATGGAAAACCTGCAACTGGAGAAATAGTTGGTTACAAATATGGTGAGAATATTCTTTCTGTTTACGAAACTGGCGCAAAAATAAAAGTTGGAGCCAAGGTAGAGGTCAAAGATATCGGCACTTCAATAAAGGTTGGCTCAAATCTTTTAGGTAGAGTTATTGACGCACTGGGAGACCCATTAGATGAACTTCCCAAGCCCGTCCTTGATGAAGAATGGCCCCTTTTAGGTAAAACCAGCAATCCTTTGTTGAAGGAACCTATTAAAGAACCTTTGGATGTAGGGGTAAGAATTATTAATAGTGTGATTTCTATTGGAAAAGGACAAAGAGTGGGAATTATTGCCGGATCAGGAGTTGGTAAGTCGGTTCTATTGGGAATGATGACTCAATTCACCGAAGCCGATGTTATTGTTGTTGGTTTAATTGGTGAAAGAGGCCGAGAAGTTGGTAATTTTGTTAATTCGATTGTTTCAAGTGAAGCACGGAAGAAAACAATAATTGTTGCGGTCCCAGCAGACCGATCTCCTTTGTTACGGATAAGGGGAGCAAATAGAGCTACCGCGATAGCTGAATACTTCAGAGATGAAGGAAAAAATGTACTTTTAATCATGGACTCCCTAACAAGAGTGGCTCATGCTCAAAGAGAGATAGGCTTGGGTGCTGGAGAGCAGGCCACATCTAAAGGATATCCACCCTCAGTAGTTTCATTAATTCCCAAGCTAATTGAAAGGTCAGGCACAGGGAGTTCTAAGCAAGGTTCAATTACTGCCTTTTATACGGTTTTGGCCGATGGTGATGATACTAATGATCCCGTAGTGGACTCTGCTAGAGCTATATTAGACGGACACATAGTATTATCCAGACAACAATCTCTGTTAGGAATTTACCCAGCAGTTGATGTTTCAAACTCAATAAGTAGAGTAATGAATGATATAACTGATGGAGCCCAGCAAAAAGCGGCTAAAGAATTTAAAAAATATGTTTCCCTTTATCTTGAAAATAGAGATCTATTGTTAATGGGCGGTTATAGCGAAGGGCAAGATGCAGAACTAGACAATGCCATAACAATTTGGCCAAGCTTAGTGGACCATATAACTCAAAAAGAAAATCTTGGAGCTAAGTATAATGAAAGCAAAGAAGCTCTTCTAAAGCTATTAGGAGATTAAACCTTGAATTATGCACGAAAAGCAAAAGTTTTTTCACGGTTAGCTTTAAAAGAGAAAATGATGCTCCTCAAGAAAATTAAGTCCTTAAAAACAGTCACTCATGAACTTGATAATATGGCCAAATTGAGTAAAAAACTTAATGAGTTAGTTAACGAAGAGAAAAAAAAGGGATGTCTTAAAAACGCATCTCAGTTGAAAGCAACAAAATTTTACAGCCAAAAAATTCACAATGAACTCTCACAAATTGCCAATAGAAGAGAATTTTTAGAAAAGGAGGCAGTTAATATCAGATTGAATGCAGGAAAGGCTAAAATGAAAGTGAATAAAGCTCTGGATAAATCATCTTGGTATCATCAACTGCAACAAATCGAAATTGAGCGTAAGGCCTAAACAAATATCCAATTCATTATGACGTCATTTTGAAGATTTTCTATTTGGCATTTATTTTGCATTTCCACATCAACCAGACAGGTGGCTGCTATTATATAAGAAATGTAGGTTTGAAAAATGACGCACATCAACTCGAGAGATTATGTTGATACCAATAGGATAAAAGTTTCCGACAACTCTGAAAATGACACAGCACCAGGTGATGAAATCTTTGCGGGAATTTTCTCCTCTGTAGGAAAAAACACCAAGAATAATTCAAAGAATGATGATTCGTTGAATAAAAATATGATGAAAAATGATTCAGTTGATGATGATGTCTCAACGAAAAATCTAGGAGAAGTAGAAAAAGGCAGCGAAAGGCAGGCTGATGCCTATCAAGCATCTAAATCTCTGCCTTATGAAAATGATGAGAGAAGTGATATTTCTAGTCATAATGTCGTAAATAACATTAATGCAAAAGATGAAATGGAAGTTGATGTTCTTTCTTTTGAAAAAGATAAAATTGATGCTCATCAAGTTAAAGATGAATCAATATCTAGTACCTTAATGACACCAAAAAAAAATTGGACACAAGAAGGTAATTTTCAACAAAAATTATCATCTAAATCAAATCATGTAACTTCTTCAAGTAATTCATCTAAGTTTAAAAATGACGAAACCACTATTATAAAAAATACTGAGTTAAAAATCCGTAAATCTGATGATATCCAAATAATAAAAGATAGTGCAGATAAAGGGCATGAAAATAAAAAGATTATTTCCTCACCTACGTCAAAAAATATTAAAACTGACAGGGATGCTAAATTAAATCAACACCTTGTGAATTCTTTAGAAAGAGAAGTATTACCAAAAGAAATTACAGAAAAGTCAGAAGATAAAATTGGTCAAATAGATTCAGAAATTTCGGGCCTGATTAAGAGGAAAAAAAATAATGGGAAAGAGGAATCGAATCACAGCTCCATATTGAAAAAATCTATATCAAGATCATTAAATAAAAAGAAATCCATATTACTAGAACAGGAACTTCAAAAGGGCATTGAAAATTCCTTCGCAGCGAAAAAAAAATCTCTGAACCAAAAAAATTATATTTACGATAAACCTTTTCAAAATGTGACCTATAACCTGTCAAACTCCAGTAGTTCCGAACAAAAAAACTTTTTAACCATGGATAGCAATCAAGCGCAGAATTTTAGTTCAAGTCAACAAGGCTCCCAACAAAGTCTAAATCAAATACAACATAGCAACAAGGTTAATGAGCAACTCCTTCAGCAGCTAGATCTACGCGATAAAAATATGCCAGAGGGATTACTAAGGCGGCTTGAAAGAGCAATTTCAAATGGTTCAACAAACTTTGAAATATTTTTAAGGCCAAAAAACCTTGGTAAATTACGAATTGGGATCTCTTTGGACCAAAATATCACTACTGTAAGAATAGTTTCTGAAACTCAGACGGCTGCTTTATTACTGGGGGAGTCACACGCTAAACTAACACAAATGATGGAGTCAGCTGGTTTGAAACTTGCCGAATTTAGTTCTGGAATTTCGCAAGAAAGCTCAGGTGAAAAAAATAAAGATAAGAAAAACCACCAAAAAGAAAATGATTCCAAAGAAATTAAACACCAGAAATCAGTAGCCAATTCAAATACTGAAAAGTTACTAAACAATAGTGACAACACTCTACTTAATGTAGTAGCCTGAAGCTAAGCGAGGAAAAAATGGCAGAAGAGAATACAGAAGAAAAGAAAAAAGGTGGATTATTTAAGATCTTGATGTTTGTTGGTGGTGGGCTAGGCCTTATTGGAGCTGGTCTAGGCATAGGCTTTTTGCTTTTTGGGGGAGGGCCTGCCGATCCCTCCGAAGAGATAGAGGAGATAATTGAACGAAAAATTAAGGAAGAACAACTAGCTGCAGAGGCAGAGGCAGCTGAAGCTTCTGGTCCCATAATGAAAGAATCTCCTGAGATAAAAGAATATATTACTACTTATTACGAATTCGCTGGGACATTCACCACTAATCTAAGAGCATCAAGAAAATTTTTACAAGTTGGGATAGGAGTTTCTACACAATATGATGATACAGTGATGCAGAATGTAGAAATGCATCAACTTGCGCTACGATCAGAAATACTCGGAGTTATTAGTGAATTTTCTGAAGAAGAAATAGAAGGTAAAGAGGGCAGAGATAAACTCGCAAGAGCCTTAGCAGACGCGTTAAATGCCATGCTTATAGATATAGAACAGTTTGGTGGCATAGAAAAAGTTCACTTCACGTCATTTATGTTGCAATAAGCGAGGTAGAGAATTGGTTTCTTCAAGAAAACTTACCAGTGAAGAAGTAGACGCCCTTATTGATGGGCTGCAATCTGATAGTTCAGCAAAAAAACCAATTGGAGATGTCTCTTCACAAGAGGATGTTAGACCTTATGCTTTTGGATCAGACGATCAAGCATTGCTGGGAGATTTTTATGCACTAAGAATGATAAATGAACGTTTTGCCCGTCACGCCAGATCTGTATTTTTACCTATGCTAAGAATCCAACCACGAATTTCATCTTTTCCTCCAGAAGTCAAAACCTTTGACGAATACACCTCAGGAATTGAAACATTTATGAGTTTAACAACAAATAGAATTGAAGAGTTAAGAGGAAACATGTTGATGGTTGTTGATCCAAATTTTATTTCAGTGCTAACAAATTCTTATTATGGGGGAGAAATAGGAGCTACTCCTGGTAAGCGCGCAGAATTTACAGCTACTGAAGAGAATTTGATTGAATTAGTGACAAATGGTTTAAATGATGTCCTAGAGTTAGCATGGCGAGATCTCATGCCAGTAACCCTTACCTGTCAAAGTCGTGAGGTTAATCCACAATTTGCATCATTTGTTGATAGCGCTGATCTAGTGATCATATGCTCTTTTGTGGTTCAACTGCCGGGTATTGATGCAGCTACTTTTGACGTAATTTATCCACTACAGACTTTAAAGCCAGTTGCATCACAATTGCGGTCAAGGGTTCAATCCGAAGTTGTTGATGATGATATTTCTTGGAGGGAGAGGCTGGAGAGAGCTATTCTTCAAGTACCTTTACACGTGACAGCAAGGTTAAGTGAACCTAAGGTTTCTATGAATAATCTTTTAAAATTAAATAAGGGAGATGTATATCCTATTCCAATCGGCGATGGAGTAGAGATTAGAATTGAGGATAAAGCGATGTTTGTTGGTGAAATTGGAGAAGTTGGAGGTCAGTCAGCAATTAATCTAAATAAAAGAATAACCAATCTGTAGATTTAAAAGAGGTAAAAAATGGCAGAAGAAGAAGCATTAACTGAGGAAGCTGCACAAAGCAAAGCTCAAGAAGGCGGTCCAGAAACTAAAACACCAGAGAGAGAAGGTGTAGAAAACCTCCGAGTTTTGGAGAATATCGATGTTGGCTTAACTGTTGAAGTGGGGAGCACCGAAATCAAAATAAGAGATCTTTTGCGCTTAAGTGAAGGTTCAGTTATTGAGTTGGATAGGCTGGCTGGGGACCCTTTAGATATCTTAGTAAATGGTACCATGATCGCAAAGGGAGAAGTTGTGATGGTGGGAGAGAGATTTGGTATTAGATTTTCAGAAATTGTCGACCCTGCCAAAAGAGTTGAAAGCTTATAAAGTATCAACGGGGATACGTACAGTCAAAATTTTGACTTTATAGAAATTTTTTGTGCTAAAAAAGTAAATAAAAACAACATTTTATAAAATTATTTCGTGAACAGTGTGAATGGCACGAACTTTGCCTTGCATAAAGGAAACTATGTGAGGTGAATGATGAACGAAATATCTTTCTCATACTATCAAGTAATAACTGTGTCACTGTTTCTGCTAGCGTTAGTATTAGCTCACTTTTATGTCAAAAAGAATAAGGGTTCACTAAGCGCCAAGTTTGGTACGTCAAAATACATGCAAATAGTAGAGGATTTAAGTATTAGCCAAACTGAAAAAATAAGTTTAGTAAAAATAGGGTCGGAGTTGATATTAATTGCAACCTCTAAAGGCAGCTCTCCAACAGTCCAATTATTAAATAATACTTCCTACAAGCGATCTGGACCTGAAAGCGTAAAGAGTATTAAAACTGGTGGCACTGCGGGAAAAGAAATTCCTAGGAGAGAGCAATCATTAGAAAGTAAAACTCAAAAGCCGATTAGTAAGGGATACGGAAATGCATTAAAGACTGCTATTCAACAGGCACGAAAAATGAATCCGCATGTGAGCTTTTAGATGATAAATTTTTGCAACTCAAAAAATATACAAGGACTAATTGTCATATTGTTAACCACGGTAACCTTTATACATCCAGTCACGGGTGCAGAGTTACCTCCTGGAACCGGATTTCCTGCCCTAAATGTCTTTAATGATGGAAATGGAGTGGAAACTTATTCACTTTCCCTACAAATATTAGCTCTAATGACTTTTCTAACTGTGCTACCCTCCTTGGTTCTTGGAATGACCTCATTTACAAGGGTTATAATAGTGCTATCCATTCTCAGGCAAGCAATGGGCACTCAACAAACACCTCCAAACCAAGTTTTAATTGCAATAGCCTTGTTTCTGACTTTCTTCATCATGACTCCAACCTTTAATGAATTGAATAGAGTAGCCATTTCTCCCTATCTAGATGGCCAAGTTTCTGCAGAGACGGCTTTGGAGACTGGTAGTAATACAATGAAGAACTTTTTAATCAAAAATACTCGAAAAAATGATCTAATAATGTTTTCCGATATGGCTGGAGACGATTCATATAATACGCCCGAAGAAGTACCGCTGTCAGTGCTTCTTCCCGCATTCATAACTTCAGAACTTAAAACTGCGTTCCAGATTGGTTTTCTGCTCTTCCTTCCATTCTTGGTGATCGACATGGTAATTGCATCTATTTTAATGTCATTGGGAATGATGATGCTAAGTCCAATGCTGGTGGCTCTACCATTCAAGCTTCTTCTTTTTGTTTTGGTGGATGGCTGGGCAATGACAGTTGGTTCCCTTGCCGCAACATATGCACAAGCTTAAAGATGGTAAAATGGATTTTGACTCAAATATAAGTTTTTTAACATACGCTTTCTGGCAAATTTTATTGATTGCAGGTCCAATTTTATTAGTTGCGCTAATAGTCGGCTTGGCGATTGGAATTATTCAAGCCGCCACATCAATTAATGAGATGACGCTAAGTTTTGTGCCTAAGGTTGTAATTGTTTACATTGCGCTTGCTTTATTAGCTAGCTATGTAATGGTCCGTTTATCAGACTATTTCTTGTTCGTCTTTGATCAAATTAGAATGATTGGGTGATGCCTTTAGATCAGCTTGGGAATATTGTGAGCAATCAGATGCCCTTGATGCCAGGAGTCGATCTTATAAGATTGACTGAAATAACTTCTTCTTATTTTCTTTCAAGTGTTCGAGTAGGCGCTTTTCTTTTATCTAGTCCATTATTTGGAGCGAGGTATGTTCTCTTGCCTGTAAGAATATTAATTACCATGACATTAGCTATAGTAATCTTCAGCAAGATCCCAGAAGGTTCGGGAATAGATGTAACTTCTATTGACCTTCCATATCTTTTTGTAATAATACTCAAGGAAATAGCTATAGGACTGGCGGGAGGATTAATCCTCACGATTTGGTTCTCTGCTGCCTCTCTTGCGGGTGAAAAAATTGCTACATCATGTGGCTTGGGTTATGCAATGCAAGTCGACCCAAGCTCGGGAACATCTTCGCCAGTAATAAGCCAGATATTGAGTTTATTTTTAATAGTTATATTCATTTCTGTGAATGGGCACCTCATAGTGTTGAGAATAATAATAGACAGCTATGATATTATTCCCATGGGATCTAATTTCAATTTTCAAGCAATGATAGTAGCTGGGATTAGTGCTGCAGGTTCAATGTTTTTAGCAGCGACAATAATTATGCTTCCCATTGCGGGATTAACACTAATGATAAATATCGCTATAGGTGTTGTTACTCGTTCTGCCCCTACCCTAAATCTTTTTTCTTTTGGCTTTCCAATAACGATGATCGGCGCATTTGTAATCTTATACCTTTCAACAAACTCATTAGCTTTTTCGTTCAGCGATTTAATCGATGAAGCTATAGATGCATTTCAAACTTATTTAGGGGATATCACAAATGGCTGAAGAAAATGGAGATGGTCAAGAAAAGACTGAGGAACCATCCCAGAAAAAGTTAGAAAAAGCCCTAGAGGATGGAAAAGTTTTAAATTCAAAAGAGATGCCAGTTTTTACAACGTTGGCAGCTGGTTTAGCGATTTACTGGGCTCTTTCTTTGGTGGCAAAAAGTTCAGTTTTTGAATGGGGTTCTCTATTCATAATTGACCATCAATATAAGTTGGAAGATGCCTTGAAGATTCATTCCTCTTTGGCTTTTTGGTTTATTCTCAAAATCGTTGCAGTAGTGGGATTACCTTTAGTTTTAGTTGTCATTGGAACACAGTTGGCAGTGGGTGGAATTAATTTTGCACCTAAGGGATTATACAAACCGGAGAAAATGAACCCAATTGAAGGGTTTAAGCGTATGTTCTCACAAAAAGCGCTTGTGGAATTAGGAAAAGCAATATTTAAAGTGCTGTCTCTTTTTTCAATTTCCACCCTTATAATATATTATTACATGCCAGAGCTCGTAAACTCTTCCAACACTACTCTTGGAAGCATCATGGCCCGGGTCAATGAAGCAATACCTGCACTGATCGGTGCTTTATTAATAGCGCTAGCTATAGTAGCTACAATAGATTACTTTTGGGAACGTCATACACATATTTCTTCGTTAAAAATGAGTCGCCAGGAGGTAAAAG
This sequence comes from uncultured Alphaproteobacteria bacterium, assembly GCA_902600895.1. Lineage (GTDB taxonomy): Bacteria > Pseudomonadota > Alphaproteobacteria > Rhodobacterales > Rhodobacteraceae > CACKLF01. The sequence goes on from CACKLF010000031.1 coordinate 8,517, forward strand.
ATGAGCATAAACAAACGGAAGGATCACCAGAGGTAAGGGCCAAAATAAGAAGGATGCAAATGGAAACTTCCCAAAATGCCACAAAACAAAGGGAAGCACTTGAAGATGTATCAAATGCGACTGCAATTATAACTAATCCAACCCACTTTGCTATAGCACTAAGATATGTTGTCGGTGAGGCAGGAGCTCCAAAAGTTTTAGCAATGGGAAGAGGGAAGATTGCAGAGCAAATTATATCTAGAGGCCAAGAGGCAAATATTACCGTATTTAGAAGCCCGTTACTAGCAAGAGCATTGTACTTCACTTCAGAAATAGGGGAAGAAATTTCGGATAAGTTGTATAATGCTGTGGCGGTTGCATTGGCCTATATTTATCGAATTGACAATGGAGAGTTCATAGAAGAGCCAAACATTGAAATTCCTACAGAACTACAATTAAATGAACAGGGACAACCATTATAGGGTATTAAAATGAAACGTATAAAACATTCTAGTATTAGTGACTACATCACAACTCTGTGTTTTGTTGGATTAACTATTCTTTCCTATGTGAAGGCAAATGAAGCCATCTCTGAAAATGATCCCACTAAATCATTCATACTATTTCTGCTGTCAGCAACATTTTTCTCTTCTGCCCTACGCTTTACCATAGCAAGAGTATTTTACAGGGTGCATAAACTTTTTATTGAGCGACGAAATGAAAAAAGTCCACCACAAAAATAATCTTTGCTTTAATTGCAAGCACTTGTTTATTACCCATGATCGCTTCCGAAGGTGGGGTTGTAAGAATTTTGGTTTCAAATCGAATATGATCCCTGCACTCGAAGTTTTTGCATCAACTGGCATGAAATGTGCTTATAAAGTTGAAAAAATAATAATAAAAAAAGACGTGATACATAAAATGCCCCTCAGGAGAAAAAAATGAGTTCAGAGTTAAGCATGATAGAAGAAAGCATCAAAATTGCACTGGACGCAGCTGATGCGGCTACAGATGTTACCTCAGAGTATAATAAGGTTAATAGAATTCACCAAAAACTGGAGGCTAAAGTAAAAATGATCCATCGCTACACTACTATAATTTTTGTAAGTTCTATTGTCGCTGGACTAGGCGCTATCGGATTCTCTTCAATCATGTATTTCAATACCATTTCAGATTTAAATGTAATGACGGCAACAAATAGGGAAGCTTTGGTCATTTTTGCAGAAAAAGTGGAAGTATTAGATAAAGCTATGACTGAATTAGAGGAGGCCACTCTCGAGCAGTCTAGGCTGCGTACACAGAATGAGGCTCTCATGGAAGAGGTTTCAACATTAAGAGAAAACTTAGCCAATTCTGTTAACGCTATTGCTGAGACCGTGAGTGTTGGAAATAAAAATATTTCTAGCGATTTAACAACTTTAAGTGAAAAAATGTCCGAGTCTTTAACTAGTAATATTTTGGATGAGCTTAATCAGCAATTGATTAAAATCGAGGAGCTTATTCTGGTTGCACAATCTGAATACAATATTTCACTAAAAGATGTTACAACTGCCATACCTGATGGAAGTGCTTTAGAAGCGTTAAGAAACTCTCAATTACAGTTGGCAAATCAAATAGAAATGCTACAAACAAAGAGTGAGCAAATGATATCTCAGATAAAAGAAAAAGATAGTCAAATAAAATATCCTTAATTGTTTACCACTATTAGTTAAAAAAATTTGACACAATGGCAGAAACAAATTCAAATCAAAACCGAACTAACAAGGAGCACACACCTTTAGAAAACCAGGGTGAAGAATCTCAGGGGATATACAATCTCATAAGATTAAAGGAGCATGGAAAATCCTCAAGATCTCGAGCACTGAGATTACGGCCAAATGATGTAATTGTAGCTATAGACAGTATTGAGTTTAATGGAGACATACAAGAATTCGTTGACAGACTGGCAACAGAGGAAGCGGATGAATGGCTTTTAACAATTTATAGAGATACCATATTTTTCGAGATATTTGTACGAGGACCGATAGGAGGTACCTTAGAATTTTGTAGCTTTGAAGAAACTGAAAAAATTAGGAATGAATTTAAACAACATAAAGTATACGATCGATCTTCATATAAAATATATGAAATATTGCGTGATATTCATAGAAAATGTGATGTGATTGATACTTCCTACTCTTTTATGGCCGTTTTGTGTCCACCTATATGGTTGCTACAAAACAGAATGTGGGAGCCCCTTGTAGCTATAATATCCGTATACTTAATTACATTTAACGTCAGCTTATCTCTCTTCATTTTGGCCATAATACTCGTGGGAATTTATTTTAGAAAAGGACAAGTTACACTTAGAAGAAGCTATGGTTTATTCCAGGATCGGCAAGTATGGGCAATTTTAGCAGCTACAAATGAAAAGAGGGTCCAAGAAATATGTAGATCATTTGATCCCAAATGTAAATTTGAGCACTCTCTTGTAGGACCCTCTGAAGACCAAATTATAAAGAAGGCACAGCCGAAGAGAAGAAGTGGATTGGTCGCGCCTTACTAAAATACGTTAGTGAAAACTAATCTGATAAAAATAGTAAACTGCATACAACTGTTAAAATACTTTTAAAGTAAATTCTTTAGATTGATCCTGAATCATATTTTCATTTGTTCAATAGCTGCAAAATTTTTGATAGCAGCGTATACACATGTAAAAAAATCTAAAAAGAGATAATTTAAGAAGAACCTTTAGTTGAGTTTATTATGTCAAATATGATAGACAAGGTCTGTCTTTATGGTTCAATTGAGGATTTAACCACCTTCTCAAATGAAATAAATTAGGTTAGTCCAAGGTTTTCTTCCTACGGGGATAATTGTGTTACGAGGTTATAAAGAGCCCGTATTAAATACGAACAAGATTAACAAATAAAATTCTACAATCATTTTATATTAAATTAAAATAATATTTAATGAACGGACGTCTCTCACATAATGAAATCATCACTCTGTCTGAACCTGATTTAATCAAAGCAAAACTCATTCAAGGTATTTGGAGTTAGAGAGAAGCAACCAGGGACTGAATAACTATTTTCAAACCACATTATATCAATATATCATATAAAATGAAAATTGTGCTCTAGTACTGAATTTCTATCTCAATACGTCTATTCTTAGCTCTTCCGGCAGCAGTGTCATTTGACTCGATAGGCTTAGCCTCTCCATGACTCACTGCTTTCATTTTATCTGGATTTGCGCCTCCAGATTGTTCCATAGCCTGAACTACACTTGAAGCACGAGCAGCCGCTAAATCCCAATTATCTCGAAATTGTGATCCAAACATTAGTGGCACATTATCAGTGTGACCCGATACAACAATACTTCCGGCATCACTGCCACCAGCTGTGGCTATCTTGCCCATAATTTGTCTAGCCTCTGGAGTCAGATCCGCTGATCCAGAAGCAAACGCCCCTCCACTTCCAACAGTGACAAAGACTTTTCCATCTTTTCTCTCTACTTCGACCAAGCCTTGAGCTATTTCTTGCTTTAAAGCCACCTGAAGCTTATCCTCAGCAATCTCTGCTTTCTTCGACGTATCCCCACCTGGACCTTCTCCATTCTGTAATTCCTCACTGGACCCACCTATCATATTAAGTTGTTTTTCTGCAGCAGCTGCCAACTTTTCTAACTTTTGCTCCAAACCACCAAATAAAACCTCTGTCTCTGCTTTTCCTGTGGCATTTTTAGCCTCTTTTAATGCATCCAGAGTTTCCTTTAATAAATTAGGTAATTCCTGAGCCTCCGCCTCAACCGCACTGAAATTCACAACTAAATTGTCACCAAGTGTCTCCACCTCTATGTCACCCCGTGCAATAGCTTCATTTAGAGCCTTGACAAGATCATCCGCACCTTTACTTTCACCATCACCATCACCATCCTTATTCTTTACTTCTATTTCGGGTTGTTCAAGAGTAGTAGTTTCCTGCGTCATCTCTTTGGTAACTGAAGGACTAGGTGAAGGGCTGAAGTTCAAGGTTAAAACTGTTGTGCCTTTAGGTTGTTCAACTACCGGTACCAATCGTTGTACACCAAAAGCATTTTTCAAAGATCCAGAAATCTGCTTAAACTTTGGAACGTTGAATTCTGCAAAAGATAAAATCAGCACGAAAAAGGCCATGAGCAGTGTTGCCATATCAGCGAATGTTGCCATCCATGCAGGCGCACCTACTGGAGGACATTTTGGACACTCCTCCTCTTCTTCTTCTATTTCTGCTTCTACTTCTTCTGCCATATCAAAACAATCCAGTTAGAAAAATAAGTATCAAGCGGCTTCTAATTTTGCTTGCTCCTTAGGAGCTAAATTGGCAACCATTTGATCTTGAATGTTCCTTGGAGACTCCCCTCTAGAAATATTACGCAATCCTGTAACAACCATTTCCCTGTAAGTCACTTCATATGTGGTAAATCCTTCTAATTTGATAAGCATCGGCATGAAAAGTATGTTCGCGATAAAAGCACCGTACAAGGTGGTTAACAACGCAACTGCCATCGCAGGTCCGATCGCCTTTGGATCAGCCATATTTGCGAGCATAGCAACCAAACCAATGAGGGTTCCAATCATTCCAAAAGCTGGACCGATGTCAATCCATGCTTTTACAACGTTTTGATTGATGAGATGACGCGCTTTCATTGCTTTAATTTCCTGATTGAGTTGCGTGGTCAACTTAGCTTCATCAGCTCCATCAACCAACATTTGTAACCCTTTTTCAAAAAATTTATCGGGCACTTCTTGACCTTCCAAAGCCATCATTCCATCCTTCCTAGCAATGCCAGCTAGTTCAATCATTCTTTCAACTAGAGCTTCTTGCTTCTTTATTGGTGGTAGAAAGGCTTTGGCCATAACTCCAAAACTTCCTAAAAAAGTTGGCAAGGGCGTGGTATACATTACCGCAAATAATGTACCTCCAAAAACAATAAGAATAGAGGTTGGGTCTACATAGGCCATAGGATCTCCACCCATTATCATTGCGAACAAAATCATTGACAAACAACCAATCAAACCAAGTAGAGATGCTAGATCCATTTTTTACTCCAAAGTTTCGTTTTATAAAGACGATGCAAAAAGAATACCAAAACAGCCACAGTTTATGAAATATATGCCATGTTTGTGGCTGGCGATATCTGCTTTTTTATGCTACTAAAAGATACCATTAATCTTTTTTTTTTCAAGACCACACGATATGCTATGCACTATTTTTATAATAATATAAATTTTTATAATAATATAAAAAAATTTCTACTCATTGTAGTAGTGAGCTCAATATTACAGATTTTCTTGCCAGCATTAGGATCTTCAGAGCAATTTTTTAAGAAAAATCATTTAATTGTAGACTTGTCCAACGGTACAGAATGGATGCGTTGTAGTGTTGGCCAAAGATGGAATGGAAAAGACTGTATTGGGGAAGCGGTACCATTAAACCATGATGATTTTCCAGTTGTTTTGGATATTGCAATCGAGCAATTAGGACCAGGTTGGCGATTACCAACAAAGAATGAGCTTTTATCTTTAGTGTGTAAAGAATGTGGTATACCCACGATTAATCAGGAAATTTTTCCAAACACAAAGGCTGTACCATACTGGACTGGGGAAGCAAATCCCTTCGCTCCAAACAAATATTTTAAACACTTTTTTACTGTTAATTTTTATACTGGTCGACCGTATGGTCGTTTTGCGGCATATCAAGACCATATGGTACGCTTAGTCAGAGACCGATGAATTAAGAATTTTTTTTTAAAAAATGATGTTCTAATATTTTCCAGCAAAAAAGAAGCAAGCCTCCAATTAAAATGACCCTTGCTGCAAATTCTGGGGTTATAAATTTTAAATAGCTTACATCTTTACCGAGCACAAATCCTAATATTATCAACATTAGCACACATAAAATGAAAGACCTTATAACTTTGCACTTTATACAAACAGAATTATCTTGCGTTTTGTTATATTTAAAAAACATGAGTCTCACCTAAAGCCTTTCAACGATGCAATTATCATGACAATAGATAAAAAAAAGAGGTTTTTCCATAAAAAATTTTGACACAAGAAAATTAAGGAATTTCTAAAAAAAAAAATTATGCATACTTTTCAGTGGTTTAGATAAAAATTTTTTGACATAGTAAGTAGTCAAATAGATTTTTTGCTAATGTGAATTTTTTCTGCATTTATCATTGTAAAGGAGAAAAAAAATGCAGCTATCTACATCAGTAAACCTTAAGCAAAAACAGTCATTGGTGATGACACCACAATTGCAACAGGCTATTAAATTACTCCAAATGACAAACTTAGATTTATCTCAATACCTTTCTGACCAATCTTTTGACAATCCATTTATTGAGGTGGAAGAAGAGACCAAGGTAGAGTCTCATAAAGAGATTCAACCAGAGAAAGAAAATGCAGACAACCATGAGGGTTTGGATACTAATAGCCCTGAAAAAGCTCTTGGTGATGACCCCACTGCAAATGAAGACTTTGATAATAGATTTGACAACAGTCAAATTGATTACGGACACTCATATTCATCTAATGGTGAGAATGATTGGGATGTAATTGCTAACTCAGTGGCTGATAACAAACTTTGCCTATCAGAGCACGTTACCAAACAAATCGATATTGAATTTACTGAACAAAAAGACAGACTCATTGCTTTAGCATTTGCTGAATGCTTGGAAGGAAGTGGTTGGATTAGCAAATCAGTTGATGATATAGCTAACTTAACCGGATCAAAAATAGAAGAAACCGAAAAAATATTATTTAAACTACAGCAATTTGAGCCAACTGGAATATTTGCTCGTTCCTTATCAGAGTGTCTTACTATTCAATGTAAAGAGGCTAATGTTTATTCAGAGGATATGCAAATCTTACTTGAAAACCTATTACTTCTAAGCAGGGGAGAGCTGAAATCCTTAGCAAAAAGGTGTAAGTGTTCTTTAGAACGAATTTCCGAACTGTTAAAGATAATTAGGAGTATGAATCCTAAGCCAGGTGAAATTTTTGAGAACAACTCACAACCTATATCAGCCCCTGATTTGATAGTGAGAAAAAGTGCTGATGGTTGGATAGTGGACCTAAACCGGTCTACCCTACCCTCCATTAGTATAAATGAAAATTATGCTTCTAAAGTAAGCTCAAGAAGAAATGATAGCGCTGCACAGGACTACGCTTCCCAAGCTATTGCGTCAGCAAGATGGCTAAAAAGGGCTCTCGAACAACGCAATTCTACAACTCTAATCATAAGTGCAGAAATCATAAAACAGCAGCAAAAATTCTTGGAAGAAGGATTGGATCAACTAAAACCACTCTCATTAAAGGATATAGCTGAAGCAGTTGGCATGCATGAAAGTACTGTTAGCAGAGTCACAACGGGCTTGCTGCTTAATACACCAAGAGGTAGTTTGCCCCTAAAGTCTCTGTTTTCGGTAACTATTGATAAAACTGAAGGTACTGACGGCGCATCGGCTGCAGCAGTTCGTAATATGATAAGAAAAATTCTTGATAAAGAGCTTCCAGAAAAACCACTTTCTGATGAAAATATTGCTAAACAAATAAGTACTAATGGAATCAAACTAGCCAGAAGAACCGTAGCCAAATACAGAGAAATGTTGAATATACCATCATCATCTGAACGAAGGAGGTTAGCAAAAATTTCCCTTCTATAAATATTTCTTATTTAATCTAAAACTACAAATTTGGAACTAAAACTTTTAGCTTTTAGGTATTGTTCACAAGTCTCTTCGAACGCACCCAAATAAACATCCAAAGGCCTAGTTTCAGAGCTCTCAATTTCATTCCTCTCATTGAAATGAACGATTTGTACACCTATTTTTTCCTCAAATGGTTCGATATATGTTTTGTTTAAAGAATTTGCTAGATTTTGTGCTAATTGCATTGTGTAATACTCCTACTTTAAGAGGGTAATTGCATTTCGCATGCCAATTGGAAGCTTAACTTTTAAATTTTCCTCACTTATCTCTAAGTCAGGCTGCTTTTAACAAGTAATTAATCACTGTCTTAGGTCCAGTAGGAAGCTGCTCTAAACGGTCTAATAAGATACTTTTGGGGAAAACGCGAATAGAGGAAAAAGTCTTAGCCTCTGCCATAAATTTCCATTTCTCTCCCATTAATACCTCTGGAATACCCAATAATTCGTCAGTGTAATATTCTCTAATAATCTTTGCACTAAACGGCTCCAGAATAATTAATTTACCTGATTTTACATAAAAGAAAGAGTCGGCAGCAACACCTTTTTTAAATAGAACCTCACCAGGCATTAGTGAGACTAAAAAGTTATTTGTGCTTGAAATATAATAATCTTCAGTCATTCTAATGCGTCACGCATGAGAGACTCAGCTGCTAATAATTTAGACAGAGACCAAGCAAATCTATCATTAGAAAAAAAAATTTCTTTAAATATT
>CACKLF010000032.1 GCA_902600895.1 uncultured Alphaproteobacteria bacterium
ACTACTTGTATATTTGCCAAATTTTTGAAATTTGCAACTAAATGCTTGATAAATTTTTCTTTAAGTTTTAGATGGAGGCGTGGGCCCCTATAGCTCAGCTGGTAGAGCAACTGATTTGTAATCAGTGGGTCGGGAGTTCGAGTCTCTCTGGGGGCACCACAATAGAAGGGCTACGGCAGGTCATGTGTTTAAAACTATCCTTTGTGGGTTCCATATAGGTTCCGAAACGATAAATATTTCAATATAACTATAAGGTGTATACATGAGGGCTCTTGAGGGTTACTAGACGTATGTTCTATTCCCATTTTAAAAACTAAGCTTCTCAAGTGTGGTGTGGGTTATACAAAACGTGGCAAAGTAATATTATCATAGAGAAAAGAACAAATGCGCCCTGACCCATTAACTTTCATACTTTTACTCTTTTATGTGTGTTTTCGCGCCTATCGGTCGCATCAGGCTAGGAAAAAATAAATGCCTTTGGGATGGAGGCATATGATTTGGTGAGAAAGTTTGAAAGCTTTTTATATCTCCTATCCCATATAACAAAATGGGTAGAAAACAGAGGCTGGGCTATTTTAAATAGTTTAGCTTTCCGGCGCGGCAGAACGCACTGTCTGTGTTGAAACTATGTCTACACCAAGTATCGGTAATAGTCTCATTACGTTATCTTCATATTGTGAATGGCGTGTTAGTCGTGCTTCACTCCATTTTATAAGTCGCAGTACTTTCCAGAGAACCACGCTATAAATATTTTATATATAAGATATAGTTAAAAATATGTCTGAAATATTATTTTATATACAGGCTACCCGTCCTTTGTGAATGGGGAGAAATTAAAACAGAACAAGTAACAAAATGAGGAGATACTATGAATAAGCTGTTAGTGGTTTTTACTATTTTTTCTGTAGGATATATTATGAATGATATAGTTAAAGAAGCCCACATGGAATTAATTGATAAAGCAAATGCTGAAGTTGCTGGAATGGATGCCTACGATTTAATATATGATTATGATTTTAGAAATGCTGTTGAAGATATAGTAGAAGATTGTGAAGTTGATGGTGACGAAATTGATTGTTAATGCCAAAATATAAAATCCAGATTTTAGGCCCATATTATAAGGGCTCAGAAGTGATACGTTGAGGACGGACTCTACGCTACAGTATTCAAAAGCAGCACTGTAATAGAAAGTATTGATACAGCATGTAAAAGCGAAAAATATTTTACCAATGGACTCAAAAACCTGTTATCATTGGACATGCATTTGAAATGGCGATGAAAAAACCGTGAAAAATAAATATGCAAAAGATTTTAATAATCATAGGCTTTCTAGTTTTATTGATAGGCTTTCTATACCCATATTTAAAAAAAATTGGGCTAGGAAAATTACCAGGTGATATCATCCTAAAGGGAGAAAATTCATCTTTTTACTTTCCAATAGTTACCTGTATAATATTGAGTATCGTTATTTCTATAATATTTAGTTTTTTTCGTTAGCTCAAATTTTCTTAAAACCTAATCCTCAGGGATGAGCCTGGCATCTACAAGTAAGTTCTCGATCCTTTTGTGTCTAGCCTTGAGAATGCGTCCTTCTAACAAAACTTAACTGAAAAAATATATCATTATATTTTTTAATTTTATAATTTTTTTTGTCCTTTACGCGGTACGCAAGCTCCTTCTTCTTTACTTGAGCTATATGCATTTTTTGGTAGAAAATCTATACCACTTTGGTTAATATAACTCTTACAACAGCTTGCAGTTTTATTGTATTAAAAAAGAAATTTTGCTTAACTCGAGGTAAGCCTACTTTTTCGAATCCACCAAAGTTGCTTTTTCTTTATTTTTTTCTTATTGTTTTAAAATGGCATACGGTCAAAATCTTCTTGAGACAGCTAGTTTCGCAAATTATGAGTGCGACGGTCGTCTTAATGTACCATCTGCGGTTAGAAATTCTGAAGCTATCGTAGATTTAGTGAGAAAGACTGTCATAAAGTCAGGGAGCGCACTGGAAATAGCCAGCGGTAGTGGTCAGCATATTGTGAAACTTGCGTCTGTTCTGCCAAAACTGAATTGGCAGCCCACTGACGTTGATGAGAGCCGTATTAAAAGTATTCGTTGCTGGAGTGGTGACCATCATCTGCCCAATCTAAAGCCTCCATGTCTGTTAGATGCTACTAAAAGAGGGTGGGCTGCAAAGCATCATGATCAAGACCTCATTTTGTTGGTGAACCTCCTACATTTAATTAGCATTGCAGAAACTGAAATTTTAGTTGAAGAAATTTCCATGGGGCTGGGCTCAGGTGGAATTTCCATTATTTGTGGACCTTTTATGCGCAAGGGAAAGCTGATTAGTAAAAATGATATTGAGTTTCATCAAAGCTTAATCAATACTGATCCCGATTTGGGATACAAAAATGATATAGATATGATGAATTTGTTCAGTGAAAAAAATTTACTCCTTTTAAAAACAAAAAAAATGCCAGCTAATAACTTGGCCTTTATACTTCAGAAACGCTGAAATAATCTTTCCACGAATGGCTTGCGTAGTTAGTTTAAGTCCATATTGATACCTTTACATTTTGTTGATCCAAAAACTTAGAGGAAGGCCTTGCTAAAGACAAGGTCATACCATATGAGCACCAAAAAACACCATCTGTATGCTAAAGTTTAATAAAGAGGTGGTTGAGGTGAAGACGTTTCATCGATTTAAAAAAAATATATTAGTCTGATGACAATCCATCTTATATTTTCCGCCCATTTATAAAGGTTTCAAAGCGACCTAACTCAATTCAGCTTTCTCAAAAAGTTTAGTGCTTACCGTAAATTAGTTCGTACGTTTTTGAACTTACATTTGAATGATCCATGCCAATGTTTTTAAGCATGGACTCCGGCATTCTAGAGAGTTCCCGAACGGTGGCGTCGTAGCTCCTTGCCTTAAAGCTGTTCTGTACTCTTCTGCGAAATAAAGATACCACTGATGTTAAGGGCTCGTTAAAATTTTTTCGTAAAGATATATTAGTCATTTTTTCTCCTTTATCTATCTTTATCTAAGTGACTAATCGATATGGAAATCAAAAAAAGAATAACAAGCCGCTAAGTTGCATAGCCGAAATGCAATTTTTGCATTTCTATATTTTAATATTAAAAGTATGTGCTAAGGTTCCTCCTTATACAGCGTTATTTGATATGGGGCCTACTTGATGGCCTCATTAATGGAGGATAATTGATGTCGGAATTAAAGTGGTGGGAAACTGCCACAATATATCAAATTTATCCGAGGTCATTTCAAGATTCTAATGGAGACGGAATCGGAGATTTACCAGGCATTTCATCTCGTTTGGAGTATATTGCAAACCTTGGAGTAGATGCTGTATGGATAAGTCCCTTTTATAAAAGTCCTCAAAATGATTTTGGATATGATGTCTCGGACTATTATGAGGTAAACCCTGAGTATGGCTCGTTGGCTGATTTTGATAACCTACTTTTGGGTGCTCATAAACTTGGGTTAAAAGTTATGATAGATATAGTACCTGCCCATTGCTCTAGTGAGCATCCTTGGTTCATAGAAAGTCGAAAATCGAAAGAAAATGATAAAGCCGATTGGTTTCATTGGGCGGATCCGTTGCCGGATGGTACTGCTCCAACGAATTGGTTATCATTTTTTGGGGGACGAGCCTGGACTTGGGAACCGAGAAGACAGCAATACTACCTTCATAATTTTTTACCAAGTCAGCCAAATTTAAATTTTGCAAATAAGCAGGTCAGACATGCTCTAAAAGATGTTGCAAAGTTTTGGTTTGATAGAGGGGTAGATGGTTTTCGGTTGGACGCAGTACACACTATAAATGCAGATCGTCCTCCATATATCGATAATCTTCCAAACCCTCACTATAAGGTAGGTCCTTTTCCAAAGGACCAGCAGCCGTTTTTTAGACAACTTCATGACACCGCTCAACTCAACCAGCCGGCGATCCAAGAGTTTATACAGGAGTTAAGACTAGTAGCCGACGCTTATGATGGAAATAGATTTCTTATGGGAGAGCTTGATAGTGATAATGATAATGCCATCGAGGTTAGTAAAAATTTTACCGCTTCTGGAAGGTTGCATTCTACTTACAATTTTGATTTTCTGGAGTGGAAAGGGCTAGATGTTTCTGGTATAAAAGCAGTGATTAATAAAGCTGTGGACGAATTTAATGGAACTGGCAATATTTCATTTGCTTTTTCTAATCATGATGTACCTCGTGTTGCTACCAGGCAACTTACCGCCCTAAAGTTGCATAAGGGCCAGGCAGAGGCTATGCAGTTAATGTTACTCAAGCTGTCAGTTTCATTGATTGGCTCTACATGTATATTTCAGGGTGAAGAGCTAGGTCTCGAAGATGTTCAGGATATACCAATTGACGAAATGAAAGATCCGTGGGGTATTGAATTTGCACCAGAGTTTTTAGGAAGAGATACCTGCAGAACCCCAATGGTGTGGGACTCGACTGAGTCTCATTGTGGATTTTCAACAGGAAATAAAACCTGGCTCCCCATATCGAGGAATCATTTTAAAATGGCTGCTTTAGAAGCTGCAAATAAACCGAAATCCATTTACTGTCAGTTTTCAGAGTTTTTGAAGTGGCGAAAAAAACAACCTGCTATGATTAGTGCAAATGATATGACCAAACCATGGGGTGGCGAAAGAGAAATTATTTTTGAGCGAAGGGCTGACAAACAAAATATACGCTGTATGTTTGATTTTTATACGTTAACTGCCGAGTTCAAGGAAGTGTAAATGCCTTACGCAATATTAAATGATATGTTTAAGAAATTTGTTAGGGTAAAAGTAATTCATGATGTGGAATTGCAAATTTAGAAAGGTGAATTTATTTCTTTTGTAAGACTCTCTGATTGTGGCAAATCTATAGTGTTATAATCATAGGAACTTCACTCGCATCTGTGTGTTTTGGCAAAATTTACATTTTTTCTTGAGTTGCAAAGTTTGGCCAAGAAAGAGGTAAAAAAGAGAGTAGAGGCTGTAGCAAAACTTCTTCAAATGGGAAATTTCCTTAAGAGATGTCCAGCTGCTTTCTCAGGAGGCTGGAGACAGAGAGTAGCCATCGCTAGAAATCCTGATATGTTCCTTTTTGATGAGCCACTATTAAACATTGGTGTGCTAATAAGACATGATACGCGATTGGACATATCAAAGTTGCATGCTTAGATCGCTCATTTGTTTAAATTTTTCAAGAATTTCCACCAGAATGAGATTTTATTGATTTTTTTGTTATATGCTTTCTGTTAATATAAAACGACTTGCTAATTGTTGGCATTAAAATCAAAAGATTAATAAATGAAATTATTATTTGCTTTATTGTTGTAATCATTGATGAATTGACTCATGGCTTTGAATAGTAATGCGATAGTTAAAGTGAATTTAGGAAGAATAGAGAAGTCTCCTTTTCTTCAAAAATATTCTAATGATAAGTTGGTGAATGGGATCTATGCTAATCGCTTCTTTCCAATTAGCTGGGGAGAAAATCTAGAACAAAGCTATAGAACACTGAGAAGTAAGTCAGTTTTATTCGATTGTCCTCATCGACCTATTGAAATCAGTGGCCCAGAATCCTTAGCTTTTCTCGAAAAGATCCTTACAAGGTCTATAAGTGATTTGAAAATTGGTAAAGCGAGGTATGCTTTGGCATGTCAAGCTGATGGTGGAATTTTAATGGATGGTGTAGTGATGAGGCTAGCTGATAATTGTTTCTGGTTTGCCAAGGCTGATGGAGAATTTGACAGGTGGCTAGAGGCACACTCAATAGAATTTAACGTCAATCTGAGAGACCCTCATTCAAGAGTACTGCAAATTCAAGGACCAACCTCTCTTGATGTAATGGAAAAGGTAACCGGTGGAATGCTTAATAAAAATTTTGGGTATTACAATCTTGATTGGTTTAAAATTGGTGGGCAAAAATTGTTAGTTTCTCGGTCTGGATTTACAGGAGAACTAGGGTATGAGATATATACAAATGGAGATGCAACAGCTTGTGACAAGCTGTGGGATTTTATTATAGCAGAAGGAAAAGAATATGGGTTAACTCCACTTCCTCTTCAGGTGATGGATATAAGGCGAATTGAGTCAGGTATTCGCAATAACAGAACCGATCTTGATGAAACCATGACACCGTATCAAGCTGGATTAGGTGATTTTGTAGAACTTAATAAAGCTGATTTCATAGGTCGTGATGCCTTACTCAATTCCCCTAGGGATTGCCTCTTTTTTGGTTTTAAAAGCACTGACAAGAAGGTAGCAAAAGAGGTGATTGGCTTTGATTTCCTGGCAAATACGTCTTTTGAAAACGCTAACATATTATTTTCTGAAGAAGTTATAGGCAATGTAACAGCCATCGCATATTCTCCGTATCTAAAAAGTTTAATAGGTAACGTGCGCCTTTCAAAAGCGGGAAATTGGTTTGGAAAAAAAGTACTCACGCTTTTTAATGGAAAGGATAAAATTGAGGTACAAATATGCGCATTGCCCTTTTATGATAAGGAAAAGCTTATACCTAGAGGTTTAGACAAAAAAATATATATATCGTAAAATACATCTTAAAAATTTTTAAGAGTTCAAAAATATTTTCAACCAAGTGGGCTGACCACATTTTTAGTTGTGTTTAAAAATTAGGGCCTTTTGTTAAATATTGCTGAGGTTGTGTAAAGCTTTCAAAAGACCCAAATGGGAGTAACAATTATGAGTTTAGAAAAAAAATTAAAAACATATAAAAATCCAGATCTATCTATTGCCAGAAACAATAAGGCTGCTTGGGCTACACCGGAAAAGCGCCGCCATGGCTTTCAGAATTTGTATAGGCTTCCAAGATATAGTTTTTCCGTTAGAGCACCCGAAATTCTTGATTTAGAGCGTGACATATCGGTTGGAATAGGTTCTAGGAGTGATGTTAAAGAGATGACGCAGACTCAATCATTTTCAGCAATGGTGGTGTTAAAAGGACAGAGGTTACTATATGAAAACTATGCGGGTGATTTCCATCCAAATCACCCACACACTCTCATGTCCATAAGTAAGTTAACTATAAACCTTATCTGTGGCCAACTTATATCCAGTGGCTCATTGGATAAATTTAAAAAGGTGAAAGACTATATCCCAAATATTGGTTCGGGATATGCTGAAGCAACAGTTCTGCAAGTGTTAAACATGGATCTCGAGAATGATTACAGTGAAGATTATTCAGACCCCTTTTCTTCCAGCTTTGAGCACGAAAAATCACTTGGCTGGAGATTGCTATCAGATAATGAAAATGAACAATCGCAAAAAGAATTTCTCTGTAAAATAAAAAGTGTTGGTTCTTCAATTGAAAATGATACACCTTACGCTAAATATAAATCTGCTAACACAGATGTCTTAGCTTGGATTTGTGAAGAAGTCAGCCATAGGCCCATAAGAGACTGGATCGTTGACATAGTTGAAGCTACAGGGATTGAAGGGAATTGGTATATGCATACCGACCGAGAGGGCTTTCCTGTGACAGATGGAGGAGTAAACTTAAATTGTAGGGACCTCGCCAGATTCGGACAGTTGTTTTGCAGATACGGAGAAGGCGTAACAAATAAATTTGTTGGTAACAAGCGTTTTATTCAGGATACTATAGAAAATCCTGGTCCACCTCGCTTGCCCCCCGAGGATTTCATTTTTTATTCTAATCAGGCTATGACTAATAAAGAATGGATAGGGCATGGAGGATATGGGGGTCAATTTCTTTTAGCAAACCCCAAAACAGGCATTTCTGTAGCATTTTTCTCAGTCTTAGAAAACACTGATGCATTAGATAATGAATATAAGATAAGAATGGTAAAAATGATGTCTGATATTGCAGCAGATTTTTAAAAGTCTTTAGATGATTAAAAATTTTTATACGCCGTTGCTTGCCTTATTTCTAGGTCTTATTTTTATAGATTTGTGTGGTATAATTGGAAAATATTTAGGTGACATCTATTCAACCCCGCAGCTCACGGCTTTTAGAAATTTATTTGCTATACTGCCTTTTTTTTTACTCTTAATAGCAAAGAAAGAGTTTGTAAGTTTATACACTGATTTGAATTCAAAAATTCTTTTACTTTGTACTTTGAGGGGCTTGTTTCTGCTATCGATGCAGGTATTCTATTTTTTATCGGTAATTAATATGGATTTTGCAGTTGCAACCACATTAAGTTTTTCATCCCCTCTCTTTATTATTGTATTATCAGTAATCTTCCTAAAAGAGAAAGTTGGATTTTTTAGGTGGAGTGCTGTGGCAATTGGTTTTATTGGTGTGGTTCTGATCATGCAACCTACCTCCAGTATATTCACTTTTTACTCGTTTCTTCCAATATTTGCTTCCATAAGTTGGGCAGCAACAAATATTATTCTCCGTTTGTTACCGGAAAATCTATCAATGTTGAAAATTCATTTCCACACATTTATATGGGCTCTGTTGGGATCCGGTCTCTTATTCTTTTTAACTGGCACCTATGTGCCAATTGAAACTTCGACTCACCTTATGCTTTTAGTACTTATAGGCTTTTTAGGTGGAATAGCTTCTCTTCTATTCATTTTTTCTTACAGGGCAACGTCACCAAGTATTTTAGCTCCTTTCGAATATTTTGGAATTCCATCATCGATATTTTTAGGATGGTTTTTCTTTTCAGAAAAACCTTTTGGGCAGCTATTTCCTGGAGCAATTTTAATCATAATAGCTGGATTAATAATTGTTTGGCGAGAAAATAGAGTAAGACCTTAATCGTTTTATCTATTTAATATATTTGCATTAGCTGGCTGCACATCTTAATGTCAAGGTTGAAAAAATTTCTTTGGAGATTAGACCTATGGATTTCAAAGCTTCAGCCGACTGGACATTCCCTATTCCAATTTTCTATGGACCAGAGCGAATTAAAGATGTTTCAAATCTCTGCAAGAGCCATGGGATCACACGACCACTAGTTGTGACAGATAAAGGATCAGCTGAGCTTCAGTTATTAAAGAATTTTATGAAACAATTAAATTCAGCGGGATTAAAGTGTGATTTGTTTTCTGGTATTAGTCCTAACCCGATCGGTCATGAAATTTATGATGGTAAAGCCGCCTATAACTCTGGAAAGCATGATGGAATAATCGCAATTGGTGGTGGTTCAGGTATGGATGGTGGAAAAGCAATAAGTTTAATTGCGAACAATGATGATGATTTATGGAAGTTTAATTATAACTTTGAAGCTAATAAATCTTTACAGGCCTTTCCTCCTTTGATTTGTATTCCTACAACAGCAGGCACGGGAGCGGAAACTGAAAGCACGGCCATGGTTACTAATTCAAAGTTGGGAATGAAATTTTGCTTATGGCATCCTAATCAAAAGCCAATAGCTGCAGTTCTGGATCCGTCATTAACAATTGGACTTCCAAGAAATTTGACAGCATGGACTGGGGTGGATGCCCTTGTCCATGCTATCGAGGCCTATTGCGTTAATGATTTGCACTCACCTGCTGATGGTGTTGCTTTAGAGGCTTTGAGCTTGATAGGCGAAAATCTAAAAGTGGTTTATGCTAGGCCTGATAATTTAACATCAAGAGGAGCAATGCTTGTTGGGTCCTGCCTAGCTGGAATTGCATTTTTAAAGGGTTTGGGTCTGGTTCATGCCATAAGCCATATGGTTGGCGCAGAATATGATACGCAACACGGTCTTACTAATGCTGTAATATTGCCCTGTGTTTTAAAATTTAATGAAAATGAAATTATTAATAAAATAAATAGAATGCATTTTTCTCAATATTCAAAGCCTGGTGATTTTGTCGATTTCTATAAAGGCACATGTAACCTTTTAGACGAATTAGAAATACCAAAGACGTTAAAAGAGATAGGTGTTGGCAATGACAGATTTCATGAGTTAGCAGTTAAGGCACGAAAAGATGCAGCATCATTTACCAATCCGCGTGATGCCTCTATTGGAGAGATAGAGCATTTAATCGAAGAAGTGTATAGTGTGGGCCGTTAAACTTTGTCAGATATTGTTTGTAAAGTATTGGAATGTTATTTGTGAATGATGCTTTCAGTGAAAACTTAATTCTCATTTCTGGGGCCGGAATAGCGGGATTGGCACTTGGTCTTACGCTGCATCAGCTTGGAATTCCATTTAAAATTTATGAGGCAGCTAAAGAAATCAAACCTCTTGGTGTTGGTATTAACATTCAGCCCAATGCTGTTAGAGAGTTATTTGAACTAGGAATTACTGAGAACGATTTAGATAATATTGGTGTAAAAACTAAAGAGTGGGCTTTACTGGGATTAAACGGAAATGAGATTTATTCAGAGCCTAGAGGAAAATATGCTGGATATTTTTGGCCACAGTATTCAGTGCATCGGGGTAAGCTTCAGGTTTTATTATTGCAAAAGATTCTTGAAAGAGTAGGGAGGGACTGCATCTACACAGGATGTAATATTTTAGGATACCAAAAGCAGATTAGTTCAGTGAAGGTTAAAATCATTAAACGGAATGGAGAGATAGAAAGTGCTGATGGATCAGTTCTTGTGGGAGCGGATGGGTTGCATTCAAGAATAAGAGCACAAATGTATCCAATGCAACCATCTGTTCACTGGGGTGGTGCTATAATGTGGAGGGGTGTTTCGTGGGCAAAAGCGGTACGAACAGAAGCATCTTTTGTAGGTATCGGCACTGATAAAAAGAGAGTTATTTTGTACCCAATATCTTCTCCTTGCATTAAATCCGGTCATGCACTGATTAATTGGATTGCTGAAGTAACAAGGGATAATATGGAAGGTCAAGATTTTGGAGATTGGAATAAAAGTGTTGATATTGACTCATTTGTAAATAATTTTGAAGATTGGCGCTATGATTGGCTAGATATACCAGCACTTTTGAAAAAAGCTGATACAGCGTATGAATTTCCTATGATAGACCGTGACCCAGTACCTACCTGGGTTGATGGTAGGGTAGTTCTGATAGGTGATGCTGCGCATGTAATGTACCCAACTGGTTCAAATGGAGCTAGTCAAGCTGTTATTGATGCAAGAGAGCTTGGATCAGCATTTCTTAAAAATGGTGTTGGTGAATTAGCTTTAAAATGTTTTGATAATAAGCTTTGTGAGCCAGTCTCAAATTTAGTCTTGAGAAATAGAAATGCTGGGCCCTTTGGCATTTTAAAGATTATAGATAAACGTTGTGGTGGTATTTTTGATAATATTGAAGATATTATGCCAAAATCAGAATTATCAGACTTTATGGCTAGGTATAAGGCTCATGCTGGTTTTGACATTGAGCATTTGAATTCGTCAAAGCCAATAATTCACCGTTTAAACTAAAAGATTGCCGATTTGTGCAATTTTGTTTGGCTATGACCTTGAACTCATAGCTTTCATAACAATAGTTCTATCAATTTCGCCTACCAGCTTTTTCCCATTAGCTGAAGTCACAGGAACGGGTGTATCTGTTTCTGATATCAGATCAATTAGCTGATCTATTTTATCACTTTCAAGAACACAATGCTGTCTATCTTTGAACAGTTTTTTTGTATTAACACCCACTGCTTCTCTCATCACTTTACCGGCACTCAGTACTTTATATTTTGGAACATCTTCAGTAAAATCTTTTACATATTGATCGGCTGGGTTAGCTACTATCTCTTCTGGCGTTCCTATTTGAGATATCTCCCCATCCTTCATTATAGCAATGTGATCACCCATCTTTATAGCCTCAAGAAAGTCATGGGTGATAAAAACCATTGTTTTTTTTACGAGCTTTTGAATATTAAGTAACTCATCTTGCATCTCTCGTCGAATGAGTGGGTCTAGTGCTGAAAAAGGTTCATCAAAAATTAGAATTTCAGGATCTACTGCTAACGCTCTAGCAAGGCCAACTCGCTGCTGCATTCCTCCTGACAACTCTCTTGGGTAATTATTTTCCCATCCGTCTAATCCGACAAGTTTGAGTACCTCCATCGCTCTATCCATGCGTTCTGACCTATTGCTTCCCCGTATTTCTAAACCGTAACTTATGTTTTCAATAACTTTTCGGTGCGGGAAGAGGCCAAAATGCTGAAATACCATACTCATTTTGTGACGTCTCATTTGTGTTAACTCATTACTAGAGATATTGATTATATTGGCTTCATCAATCAATATTTCTCCAGCAGTTGGTTCAATCAATCTTGATAGGCATCGAACTAGTGTAGATTTTCCACTACCAGAGAGACCCATTACTACAAACGTTTCGCCTTTCTGTATTGAAAAACTTACATCTTTAACTGCAACTACGTGTCCCGTATTTTCCTGAATTTCAGATCGGCTAAGAGATTGATCTAAGTTGCTAAGAATTCTTGAAGGGTTATCCCCAAAAATTTTCCAAATATTTTTGCAAACAATTTTTGCTTTATCCACCATCTTCAATCCAATATTTGCCAGTATTGGATTAATAATGTCTTTACTACTTCCTAGCTATAGGGACAATCTATCACATAACCACAAAATTTAAATGGGGGTAAAATGAGTTTCACAGCACACCTTGAATATCTCTTCCACATCACTTGTTCAGAATGCAAATACTATTGGACATACGCTGCAATGCAAAAAAAGTTTAATATAGAAAAAAGACAATACCATTGTCCAAATTGTGGCCATAAAGGAAAAATTAAGCTGGAGGAAGAAATCACCACATGATTACTCAATGTCTAAATCATTATGCAACTACAACATATCAGAATTTATGCTCTCATTTTTAACACGAACATATACTAAACCAAGCGCTATGATCCTTATATTTGTCAGTGCGTCAGTCTGGGGCGTACTATGGATCCCCCTTCGGGTGATAGAGAGTTTAGGGCTAACAGGTCTATGGTCAAATTTTTTCTTCTTATCATTGCCATTAGTTCCATTGACTTATTTCTTTGGCAAAGCAGTGATTAGAGATAAATCAAACTGGCTTGGTCATTGCCTAATTGGAATGTGCATTGGCTTTGGGTTTGCATGTTATTTGGCTGGCCTCACTTTAGGTTCTGTCACAAAAACAACTGTCCTTTATTATTTAACTCCAGCATGGGCAACATTATTTGGTTTATTTATTTTGAAGGAAAAACATAGCCTTGGTCGATGGGGCTCAATACTTTGTGGATTGGCAGGTTGTATTTTAGTAGTGGAACTTAATCTTAATTTAGTCACCTTTGATTACTATGACCTTTTTGGTTTTACTTCTGGTTGCATTTGGAGCCTTGGCTCCGTTATAGTCAGGCGCTATGAGAATATTGAAATAACTTCAACCTTCCTGCCAATATATTTTTTTGGTGCATGTATAACACTAATTTTTATAATGTTTTTCAAATTTGAAATGCCTGCTATAAATGTTATCGCTAAAACATCCATACCTATTTTTTTGGTTTCTATTTTAATTTTTTTCCCAACCTTTCTTATGCTACTTAGAATAAACCAATACCTCTCCCCTGGTCTGATAGGTATATTAATGCTTTCCGAACTTATTGTTGCCGCCATATCGGCAAATATCTTGTTGGGTGAACCCATGTCTTTATGGCAATGGCTTGGAGCTGTTTTAATTGTGATAGCTGGCTTAACGGTAGCGCTACTTGAGGGCAAGGATACTAATCCATAAAAAAGGGGCCTATCGGCCCCTTTGAATAATACGTTTTTTATTTTTACTGAAGCCAGGCTCTCCAAATATCCTCGTTGTTATCTTTCCACTCCTGAACAACATCTTTAACTGAACGACCGGTAGCATTTATCTCAGCAAGCATTGTTGACTGATGAATATTTTCAAAATTCATGTTTGCCATCAACGCCTTTGCCGCAGCATTTTCAGGAGCATTCCAAAAATTTGGGTTTCCTGAGTTAAACGTATGGTCTTCAGCCCAGCCTGTCGCCGGCCAAAAGCCTAATCCACAGTCTTTGTATCCATCTGCTTCAGTCCATGTATCGCATGACACATTAGCTGGCAACTTTACTGGCACTAAGTCCATGGCACCAAAAGCCCAATGAGGTTCCCAGAGATAAAGTAAAAACGCTTCTTTACGCTTATACGCTCCCTGAGCCTCGGCCAGAGAAGCTGCTTCAGATCCCAACTCATCTGCAATAAAATCGATACCTAACATATCTAGTCTTGTCTGGTCGTAACAATTCCACCCTGGAACTGGACAACCAATTAATCGTCCTTTGCTTCCAGATTCAATAGTTGCAAACTGATCTTTATACTTGTTTAGATCTTCCCATGTCTTAAAATCAGGGTTTGCATCCACAAAGTATTTTGGAACATAATAGTCTGATAAACCTACTATACCAGTGGTACCTAGACTAATCATTTCACCACTTCCACCAAACTCTGCTATAAATGTTGTATCCCCCTCGGTATAGCTAGGCCAATGCTCACACATCATATCGAAATCTCCAGCTATTGCCGCTTCCCAAGCAGCGTTTCCACTTGGAAATTCGATCTGATCAACGTCATAACCAAGTTCCTGTTCTAAAATCAAAACAGCAATTTCACAGGTGATCTCTCCACCTGTCCAATCAGGAATCATAACATTCATCTTCTTATCTGCATTTGCCTGAAATACACTTAGAGCTAGCATAAGAGACGCAAACACCGCACTAAGTAATGACTTCATATATTTAAATTTCATTAAAACCTCCCTTTGTGAAATTTATTAAAATAAACGTTAGCCTACTATGGCACGAAAAGTAAACCGAAATTAATGATCTTTTTATCAAATATTTCAATTCAAGTAGTGAACTTACTACGTTGAAAGGCCCAAAGCCTCTCTTTGTTTCTTTGTCAGAGACATTGTTATTCTGTCAATTATAATTGCGAGTAGGCAAATCCCAATTCCAGCAGCCAAGCCGCGGCCAGTATCTGACTTTGCAAGCGCCTGGAAGATTTCACGTCCTAAACCTTTACCACCTATAAGCGGTGTCACAATTTGCATGGCGAAAGCCATCATTACGGTTTGGTTGAAACCCATAACCAAGCTCGGCACTGCCATTGGGTATTTAATTTTAATCAGGGTTTGCAAAGTTGTACCTCCAAATGACTTAGAAACCTCAGTATAAGATTCCGATACCTGTGTCAGACCCAATATAGTGAGCCGTATAATAGGCACAACCGAGTATATAACTGTCGCTATAACTGCTGAAACTTTATTACCTCCAAAAAGCATCAGGACTGGAATCAAATAACAAAAAGAAGGTAATGTCTGCATAGCATCAAGAATAGGCTCCTGAAATTTTTCATACCTTTTGTTATATGCAGCAAAAACTCCAAGTGGTACACCTATTATAAAGCAGATCAATACAGATACTAAAACGGATGACAACGTAATCATGGATTCTGACCAAATATTACAAGCACCAATAAAACATAGTAATATTGCACAAATTATCGAAAACCGAACACCGACGGTATACCAGCTGATTAGGAGAAACACCGCCATCGTAAACCACCAGGGAAGATGAAGCAAAAAATAATCCAATGGATTGAGTAAATATAAATATATGAATGCCCTCATTCCCTTTGTAAATGCTACAAAATTTGGACTAGTTGCCAGCCAATCTACCGCACTTTGAACAGGAGGTCTTATCGAATACCTCCAATCCTCAGGAAACTCCCCTATAGTGACTACATAAGCATCAAGCAAAAATATGACCGTTATTATTGCTATGCTAGAAACAAGAAAAACATTTTTATTTAAAAAGTTGGTTACTGCTACAGCAAACCTCTTATCAAATAATGCTATTATTGATTTTAAAATTCTAGAAAGTACTAACGTGAAATAGGTAAAGAATGTTGATACAGCGTTATGCAACCAACTTATGACCTTTTCAATGAACAATGCTGTGAAATATTGGTCCCAATGTTGAGGTAACAGGTGAAACCTAACTCGATCCTTCGATAGAGTTGGCACAGATGCTTTATTAAAGGACGCACTAAACCTATCAAACATTATAGCCATAAGAAGAATGCATAAACCCGCTTCCATTGCCCAACCAACATCTATGCGCCTAATTGCCAACCACACTTCGTAACCTAATCCTTGTGCCCCTATAAATGCTGCCAACACTACAAGTCCCAACGCCATCATTATTGTTTGATTAATACCCATCATAATGCTTGGCATAGCTAAAGGTATTTGAACCTTGGTAAGCATTTGAAATCTCGTAGAGCCAAAAGATTGTGCCGTCTCTATTGTTTCATTTGGTACCTGTCTGATTCCCAAATTAGTTAATCTGATAATTGGAGGCATAGCATAAATCATGGATGCTAAAATTGCAGGTGGCCCACCAATTCCAAAAAAGAATATAGCAGGCAGTAAATAAACAAAAGCTGGCATCACTTGCATTGTGTCCAAAATAGGTCGTATGAAGGCCTCGGCACGATCACTTTGAGAACACCAGATACCTATTAAGACCCCAAATATAACTGATAGTAAAACCGAAATTCCCATCAGCGCACTGGTTTGCATACCTCTCTCCCACATACCAGTGAGACCCCAAAACAAAAGGGTAAATATTACAAACAATCCAAGACGCAACCCTGCAACTTTTATTGTAGGCAATACAAAAAATAGAATGACAGCTAACCAAGGAGATTCAATGAGAAAATCTTCAATCGAAATATACCAAGCTTTAATTACCCCAGCAACTGCCCGAGTAATCCACCTGTAATTCTTCTTCATCCAGGACTCTCCATCATTTACCCATAT
>CACKLF010000033.1 GCA_902600895.1 uncultured Alphaproteobacteria bacterium
CATATTAGATAAGTATCTGTATTTAAATGTGATCTCGTCAGGACTTGAACCTGTGACCCGCTGATTGAAAATTTATGGTTGCTCAAATTATAGATGCATTTTTATATAACTTAATCATTGAGATAAAAAGACCTATCAAAAAGAGATTCCTGAGGAAAATTATGAAATTCATAGTGTAATGAAAGTTATTTAAATCGTGATGTGGGAATAAATTATTTTCTTGTATTATGATCTTTTTCCTCCTACTTGAGAGCGATGGATAAAACTCTACCCATCTATAAATCTCTTATCTTTTTAGGTCTTCCAATCGTCGGAGGGAATATAGCCCAATTCTCCTCCTCAGTTGTCGATACTGCCATGCTTGGACATTACGATCCAAAAACCCTAGCCTCCCTGGTTGTAGCAAGCTCTGTATTTTTTATTTTTCTTATTGTGGGGGGAGGGTTTTCATTTGCACTTATGCCAGTTGTGGCTGCACACGATGCTCGCGATGAAGATACTTTAGTTCGTCGAAATACAAGGATGGCTATTTGGTTGTCAACAATGTTTTCGATGTTAGTTTTTCCAATTCTATATTGTTCTGACTCAGTGCTGATTTTTTTAGGACAATCGCAGGAATTATCACAATCCGCACATAAATATTTACGTATCATGGCATTTGTGATGTTTCCAGCTCTTCTTGATGTAACTTTGAGGTGTTACTTGACTGGCCTGAAACACACAAATATCGTGTTGTGGGCCACCGTTTCTGGTTTGATATGTAAAACTATCATCGGTTGGCTATTTGTTTTCGGAAAATTTGGGTTTCCTGAATTAGGAATTGAGGGTGCTGCATTATCTACGTTGGTAGGCACTTTAGTGATACTAGGTTTTTTTGTTTGGCATGCCCAACGATATTTTCCTCAGCATCAGCTGTTTAAAAATATATGGAAACCAGACGTAATGTCTTTAAGAAAGATATTTACTCTGGGGCTCCCTATAGGGCTAACTTATTTAGCAGAATCTGGTTTATTTTCTGGTGTAACAATTATGGTAGGGTGGATAGGAGAGATTGAAGTTGCTTCCCATGGAATAGCTATGCAAATTATGGCTATTACTTTTATGGTTCATCTTGGTCTCTCTCAGGCAGCCACAACATTAATTGGAAATGCATATGGACGCCAAGATCCTCTTGAAATCTTGAGAAAAATAGGATTATGTGCAATCTCAATGTCGGCAGCATTTGCTTTAATTATAATAATAGTATTTCTGTCTTTCCCAGAGAGTCTTTTAAGCTTATTTATTGACAACTCTAATCCTGACAGTCGAGCAATACTTGTTATGGGGGTTGCTTTAATGACTATCGCAGCGTGCTTTCAGTTAACTGATGGTTTGCAAGCTGTAGGATTAGGTTTGCTGCGTGGAATACAGGACGTGAAAGTGCCATTTATTATTGCTTTTGTTAGTTATTGGGGGGTGGGCTTCACGACTAGTTATCTCCTAGGCATAAAATTGTCTTATGGCCCTCAAGGCGTTTGGCTTGGCCTGGTGACTGGACTACTAGTTGCTTCAATTTTTTTACTTATGAGGTTTTGGTATAAAACACGAAGTAAAATAATTAAGAAAATTGAAAAAACATAGTATATAATTGTATTAAAAATATTCAGTCAAAGTTATCTTAGTATGAGTCTAGTTAAAGTTCTTGAAGTTGTGAAAGACTTACATTCTGCTAATCCATCTCTTTCTAGTTTTGTGGATTGGCCTAAGAACCTAACATCGAATGAAAAATCAAATGTCAATATACCAGCCACTGATTTAGTCAAACATTTTGAATTGAAAGGCTCTCAACATACACAACCCTTAGTTAGTGCAGTTAAGGAACACGCTCAATTTGCAAACTGGCAGCGCACTTATACAGAAGACGAGGTTGGTCTCGATTTTTTAAACCGATATGGATATTATGAGCTAATTGGCACTAACGGACATTTTCACTCAGATGACTTAAGAGCGTTTATTGCCTACTGGGGAGAAGGTTTAACCTATGATTGGCACAGTCATGAGGCTGAAGAACTATATTTTCTTTTGGCGGGAAGTGCTTTATTCAAGACTGAGAGAATAGAAAAAATATTGAAGACTAATGATAGCTGTTATCACAGGAGTTGGGAGAGCCATTCAATGGTGACATTTTCAGATCCTGTACTTACACTAGTGCTATGGCGCGGTAACGGTCTAGAAATACTTTCTACTATGGATAAAAAGTAAAAAAGTTTCAGTTTTTCTAGCAGGCTAAAAAATATAAACTCAATATCTACAAACTTAAGAAGGCATATTTAATCTTATAATTTTGACCTTTGATATTTGTTAGAAATAAAACTTTTTTAATTTATTGATAGCTAAATCAAGGTCATTTTTTTCATGGATTGTTGAGAAAACATATCTATCAGGTCTTACCACTACTCCTTTGCATGACATTTTCGAGTACCAATCTCTAAAGATAGCTCCTATTTCTTCAAAGGTTGGAATTTTTTTTGAACCCATATTCCAATCTATAGATTTACTTGATATCAAAAATCTTACCCCCCCTATCCTGTTCCAGAAATCTTCATATTTGTTCATCCAAACTTGTGCAGCTTGTCCATCAGTTAAATACAGGAAAGACATAGGCATCAAATCATCTAAAAGTTTTCCTTTTCCATTTTGAGTTTTTATTTTTGGTTGTACAAAAAGTGTACCACCATACCGGCACTCTTTTGTTTTCATATGATGCTCAATCAAGAAATTACCGGTTATGTCGGGAATAAACTTTTGCCTAGTCGTTACCATTTTTCCATTTAAAAGCTCTGAGCGTAGAATTCTGTCTCTTTTTTCTGCTCGCTTTGGGTTTAGCTCACCAATTATTTTACCAAACTCTTTTGCATGTTTAATGACTACTTTAGCATGTGGTTTTCTTTCGCTTTCGTATGTTTTTAAAATGCTGCCACTTAACCCATACTTTTCCTTGTGGAGTATTTTCCAGGATAAATTTGCTACATCCCTAATTCCTGTGCAAAGTCCTTGGCCTAGAAATGGAGGTGTTCTATGGGCGGCGTCTCCAGCTATGAAAACACTATTAACCTGCCATTTTTTACTGCTAGTTACCCTGTGCTTATAGGTCGCTGTTCTCCAAATTTTTAGGGCACTCACGTCTACAAACCTTGCCAAAATATCAATAACTTTTTTTCTCTTATCAAATTGACTTATGTCTTCGTCAGGGAGTATTTTTATTTCCCAACGCCTGATATTTTTTGGCCCTATAACAAAGGTGGCCGGTCTTGATGGCCAGCAATATTGTACAAATTTTGTGGGTAAATCGACCTTTCCAGTTAAATATGCATCTACTACCAACCAATCCTCGTCAACACCCAGATCTTCGACTTCAATGCCCACTTCTCTACGAACAAAACTGTTTCCACCATCACAACCAATTAAATACTTTGAGAAATAAAACTTTCTTTTATTAGCTGCTATGTCTAAAACTTCGGCCTCAATAGGACTATTGGTTCCTGACATTTTAATCAGTTCATGACCCAATAGAAGTGTAATATTCTTTTGTGTGGCGATTTTTTTCCTCAAAACTTTCTCAAGTACTGGCTGAACAAAGGTAAGTGTGGCAGGCCAGCCTAATTGGAAGGGTGGAGGTTGTGGATCAAATACCTTAATAAGTTGCCCCTTAAGCCCTAAATAATCAGTCCCAGGATGAGGCTTTATCGAATCACCCAGTTCGTGAGCTACTCCACAAAATTGAAGAATTCTCATAGCCTCTGAATCTAAAACAATAGCTCTTGGTTTGTTGAATACTTTAAGCTCTCTTTCAATTATTAATACTCTGAGGCCTCCCTGTGCTAGAAGAAGACTAATCATAGCTCCAATTGGACCACAGCCGTTGATGATTACATCGTATTCTCTATTCACTAAAAATTTCTCCTTAGCAAGGGCCTGGTTAAACAGGTTGGTCCACCTTCACAGGCAATACAAAGGGGGTCCCCATGAAAAACCTTTACACTGATTTTGGATCTTCGTAGTACACCTAATGTTTTTGGGGCACTGTCAAGCATAATGCATTCTCCAGGTTTAGTTGCTAATACATTCACACTAAGAGTGCCGCTCTTTTTAAATTCGTCAAACGGGGCTTCTATAATTGTAAAATCATTTTTTTGAAGAAGTTCAATCAACCCTACTGGTAACAGTGGTAGACAAACCAAGGCTTTTCTGGTGTCTACCAAGCTTATAAGTGACATTAAGTGTAAGCACGCACTTTTCCCCAAATAAACTGGTAAGTCAAAAGAATACACATTTATATTTTGGGGATTTAGAAGCTTTTTGATTTGCTCTATTCCGTCTAAATTTGTTCTAAACCCGCGTCCTATAATAAGGGTTTGGTCATTTAGCCAAAGGGTATCACCGGCTTCTGCAATGGCATTCTGATCAATGCTGCCAATTACTGGTATACTATGTTTGTGATAGAAATTTTTGTGGAGATTTTGTTCTCCTTTTCTTAGTCTTTTCCCAGGTGACATTAATATGGCACCTCTTGGTGTCATTAGTGAAGCATCATAAGTGAAAATGGAGTCAGCAATGTTATAGTCGTTTCCTCGCATATAGTATACCTTAGCACCACTATCCTCTAACATTTTGACAAATGTCTTGTGAATACCTTCTACTAAAGTGGGATCAAAACTCTTAGAGTAGTGCCATTTTTTAGGGTTTGCCTTAATTAAAGATTGACCTGGCGCTTTAACTGCCACTTTCTTTAAAGTGGCTGTCATGGATGATACACCAAACATTACTCGTTTCCTTGGACCCTAGCCAGCAATTCTGAATCCATTGAACAAAGGTTTATAGCGTCAGTTGTAGAGACTGCAGTACAAAACTCGCCATGAAGGTTCGCTACGGCCATTTTGTGAACTAGCTCTGCATCATAACTTGTTTGATCATGCCCCACACGATTTATAGCAGCACAAGCGTCATGTACCAAATAAGTATCGAAACCCATATTTCCTGCCATACGCACGGTGGTTTCAATACACATATTAGTAAAGAAGCCGACTACGACAAGTCTTTGAATGCTGGCTCTTCTCAAATCTAATTCTAATGAGGTACCTATAAATCCACTATTTGTGTCCTTTACCACAACAATATCATTAAGGTGAGGTTCCATTCCTGGAAGCTGCTGACCACTTTCAAGATTGAGTTTCAATGGAGAGTTTTTTTCTCTCGAATTATGTCGGGTAAAAGCTATTTTACGATGTGACTTGCGCCATTCTGAAAGAAGCGACAATATGTTTTCCTCAGCATCAGGGTTGTTTCTACTTCCGCCTTTGCCACCATAATAAAGCGTGTCATTAATGCCTTTCTGGGTATCCACTATCAGGAGTGCTGTAGACATATCAAATTTTTTTATCATGAAATTAGGGTACCCATAAATATATCAAAAACTCAAACCTTTTTTATAGGCTGTTTTTATTTGCTGAGAACAATACTTTCTTCCACGATCTGTTCTTCCTTAAAATACAATTTCACTATCATTAATTTTATTATAGTGAAAAACTCCAGTATTGAGTGATATTATTCCATCAAGGTAGTTTCGTTTCTTTAACTCATCTTCAGTGTGGGCTGGTAGCATAGCGCCTTTTTTGAGATTAAGATTTGTTGGTCCGTAGGTTAAACCATAATTCCAAACTTTATCTATCCACCCTTTAAGCATTGCAGGTGCAGACCACCATCATAATGGGAATACCACAACCTCAGCTTCATTTTTTGATAAGACTAATAAAATGTTTTTGCACATCATTAGAATAACTATCCAAACTTCCAGTGCTAGGTCCGTCAGTTTCTTTCAAAACGGGGTCGAAACCTTCACATAATTGTCAAAAAATCAGCTTCATGTCCTGCCTCCAAGGCACCTTTAATAAATGGATCCTCAACATTCCCAGAAAGTGACTCTTCTAGGGTGACAAAGAACCAGAACAATATTCATTTGTTTACTTTAGTGTTTTTGCGTAGGTTTTCGACTTAGTTTATGTTTTTGTGTTTAGTTAATCATTGAGTTCGATATCCCAATATAAAAAGTCAGTCCAAGTTTTATGAACATTTTTTGGAGGGAACTTTCTACCATTGTTTAATAGAGTTTCAGGACTCGGTCTAACAGGTTTTTTCAACAATTTCATTCCGGCCTTACTAGCAACCTTATTTGATTTTTTTATATTGCAACTGGTGCATGATGCAACAACATTATCCCATCTAGTTTTACCCCCTCGAGATTTAGGGAGTACATGATCAAATGTAAGCTCTTTTTCCTTTTTTCCGCAGTATTGACAGGTGAAAGTATCTCTTAAAAATAAATTGAATCTAGTGAATGGAACAATCTTTTGCGGGCTAAT
Source organism: uncultured Alphaproteobacteria bacterium (assembly GCA_902600895.1). Lineage (GTDB taxonomy): Bacteria > Pseudomonadota > Alphaproteobacteria > Rhodobacterales > Rhodobacteraceae > CACKLF01. The sequence continues at coordinate 6,399 of CACKLF010000033.1, forward strand.
AAATGATTTTAAAACTACTACAGCTGGCATTGCTAAACTTAGTTTTTCAGACCTTACAACTTCCTCATACTCAGCAACTACATTTACTCTTTCTAGATAAACAGACTTTATAGCATCTTGCCAAGATAATAGAGAAAGTGGAAAATATGAAAGCGGTCTGTAATCTGCGTTAAGTATCAAAGCTGGATTTTTCTTTGGTTTTTCATAAGGCCCATCTATTTCTGTTACCTTAACGTCTAACATTTTGACTAATAAACCTCTGAAAAAAAATTATAGATATCTAGAAATAAGTTGCCGCTTCTCACTTACCAAAATATTATTTTTTTTTTATAAGTAAAATTTAATAGTGTCGCACTAGTTTTTACTCCACCAGCTAGATATTTCCTTTTTTGATGAGTGTGGATCCAACTCACTCTTATCCATTGGTGTAGGTATATAATGTTTTGGTCTCCCCAGTCCTTTTGCGACTCGATAAAGAGCTTGGTCAGGTGTCTCAATTAAAGCATTATCCTTTAAAGCTCTATTGCGATCAACTAGGACTGGTATTTTTGTATTGGGCGGTGGCATAGCATTAGCGTGGTAGTAGGCTATTTTCTGGTTTTTAGGATCTATTTTATTTTTTAAGTTCAAATCTCTTTCATTAACACCTTTTCTTGGTTCTATAGCGTTACCATCAACTATTTCAAAGTCCAGCCACCATTTTTTTAGGGGATTTCGTATCCCATGGCCTAGCCAATCATCAAGCCAAACAGCAACTGGAATGATTACAGGTTTTAAAAATCGTGCATTTATTCCTAACCAGGAAGCCACTCTTGTCATCAGCGGCCCTTCCCAAGTGACTACCTTATTAAGTGGGCAGGTTTTCATACACCTTCCACAGGCTAAACCTTTTTGGTTCGTCAACCGATAACGGGTACACCTCTCAACATCTGGTTTCCACATTTCATATCCATTAAACATTATTTTATTACCCCAAGATATGGCGTTACATGGACACTCGCGAGCACACTTAAAGCAACTTGAACAGAAACTTTGAAGTCCAAAATCTATAGGCTTATCAATTTCAAGTGGCATATCTGTTGTCATTATCACTGTTTTGAGTCTTGGGCCAATAAAGGGATTAAGAACCAATTCACCAATCCGTGAGAGCTCACCAAGTCCAGCCCAAAGAGTAAGTGGAATATGAACCACGTCTGAGTCTGCATTAGTTTGGGATCTTGAAGAGAAGCCATTGGAGCGTAGATGTTCCGCCATTATTCCAGCTATTTCTGCGCCACGCATATAAGCACGCATTGATTGTGCTCCGGAAATAAAATCATCTCCCGATGCACCCTCCATTGTTTCATATCCTTGATCAACTAACATAACTACAGCATATTTATGTTTATAGGGAATTTTGGATCCATCCTTTCGATTAGAATACCAGGCATGTCTGGGAATTTCACATATTCCAGTCATTTCTGATCCAAGCAAGTAGGATAAAGATTTAAGCGCATTCGAATTCAATTTTGGATCAGTATAATACTTGTTAGAAATTTTTTTTACTGGGCCATCTTGCTCAGGAACCATCCGTCTAATTAGACTCACCATTGACATAGCAAAAGGATGCTTAAAAGCGAACCTACTTCGCTCAATTCTTGACTTTTCTCCCAAATCTCCTGCTTCTGCTCGTGCAAAAAATTCGGCTCTTTTTGGAACTTGGGGAACTTCATCATCAAGAATAATAGTAGTAGGCCTATCAACTCTCTTGACTGTTTCTAAAGGATATGAACTTAGGTGGGTTTTTCTTTTTTCACGTCTTTTCCACTCTATTCCAGGTACTGCTCCACCAAGACCAAAAAAATAGCCAATACCGTTTGCTCTGAAATCAGACTGAGATAATGGGATATCAATATTTAATTCATAATTTGTAGTAACAACCGCTAATGCAAACCTTTTTTTCAGGAAAGGATTTAGTACTTCATTATCCTTCCTAACTGTCAATCCTGCCATAACTGAAAGGCGTTCTGTATCTACATCACCATATTGTTTTACGTGTGCTTTTCCATCGAAGCCTAACCACTGAATATGCTCTGATATTGCAACTGCTATTTCATAGGCTCGTAGCTCAGCAGCTGCAATTTCACTTCCCTTTACCCAATGATAGGCTAGGTTCTCTTTTTCCGGTGTTCGTCCTGGTTTAACCATAATAACGATTGCAAAATTATGTTTGAATGGTTTGCTATCAATATACCAAGCATTATTTACCATTTTACATATTCCCATTTGGGCAGCATCGAGAAAATAGCCAGCACCCTTAATATCTTTTGTTCGCAATTTTAAGTCATCTGGAACAGGGGCTTTTTTTGGCTTGGGTTTTATTGCTCCAATTTCCGAAAACATTTTTAGATATTTTGATACAGCTCGTGAAAAAGTATTTTCGGAGTCTGCCAATATTGAGGATGGTCTTTTAATTTGTTTTCTTGTGGCCTCAATCTTTAAGATGTTTCCATTCCTCTTTAAACGTTCTAGTGGATATGGTCCAAGTTCAAAGGGTCTATTTTTTTGTGAAAAAAAAATCATCGCAGTTCACTTTAGTTAAACGTTAGGTTTTTTATCAAAACTTTTGCATCACTATAAAATGAAGTTAAACTAAAATACAAAAAAAATTAACTAGCGGGAGTGGTAATTTACTATGGAACGATTAGAAAACCCTTTAGCTTCTATGAGAACTATACCGGCAGTTTATAAAATTCTTAATCTACCAAGTGTAATCGAATTAGTGTCCAAGTTTGGTCACTCCGTTGTGTCAGCTGCGGTTCGTGAAACTCAAGACGAGCTTAGGAAAAATTTATTAGATTCTTCTACTACGGAAAAGCCATCATTCACAGAGAAGGCTTTTGTTCAGAAGGTACATGGAAGAGTTCTAGAATTAGTACAGAAATCTATTAAGCCTGTTTTAAACCTAACAGGCACAATTCTACACACTAATATGGGCCGTTCCTTTCTTCCAAAAGAGGCTATTGAAGCAATAACAGAGGTGGCTTTAAACTCTTCAAATATTGAACTTGACTTAACTAGAGGGAGTAGGGGCCATCGTGATGCTCACGTAGAAAAAGATATCTGTGATCTTATTGGTTGTGAGGCCGTATCAGTGGTTAACAATAACGCTGCTGCAGTCATGCTGGTATTAAATTCGTTGGCAAGGCGTAAAGAGGTTCTCATAAGTCGTGGAGAGTTGATTGAAATTGGAGGCTCTTTTAGGCTCCCGGATATTATGAAAAGTGCAGGGTGCTCATTGAGAGAAGTTGGAACTACCAATCGAACCTATCTCAAAGACTTTCAAAGTGAGGTCTCTCCTAAAACGGGCATGATATTCAAAGCTTATACAAGTAACTACACTATCAGTGGTTTTACAAAAGAAGTGAATGAAAAAAAACTTGTACAGTTAAGTAGTGAGGTAAATGTACCATTTGTTGTTGATTTAGGGAGTGGGTCACTCATAGAGCTGAAGAAGAATGGTGTACAAATTGAGGCTACCCCTTCAAAAAAAATCTTGGCAGGAGTGGACCTAATCACCTTTAGTGGTGATAAACTTATAGGTGGACCCCAATGTGGTATCATTGCTGGTAGAAAGGATTTAATTAAACGGATCAATGCAAATCCAATGAAACGTGCGATGCGATGTGACAAGGTAAGTATTGCAGCTCTTTCAGCAGTTTTAAAACTTTATAGGAATCCAGGTAAAGCTATACACTGTATTCCTACCCTTAGACTCATTTTTCGACCTAAGGACGAGATTAGAAGTCTAGCGAAAAGTACTCTACCTATTCTGAAATCTTATTTTAACGATCACATAGAAATAAAAGTGACTGATTGCGACAGTCAAGTAGGTAGTGGGAGTTTACCTGGAAAGATATTACCCAGTGCTGGCATTAGAATGCGAGTAAAACGTAATGCATCGAGAAAACTTACTCTTACCCAGCTAGCTAGTATATTCCGTTCTTTGCCAATGCCCATAATTGGTCGGGTGCATGATGATGCACTGATTTTTGATTGCAGGCTTTTGGAGGATGAGAATATTTTAATAAAACAATTAGAGTTTTTACCAGAGATTCTTAGGAAAAATGTCTCATGATCATAGCTACAGCTGGCCATATTGATCATGGAAAAACAAAGTTGGTAAAGTCACTGACTGGTATTGAAACAGACCAACTACCGGAGGAAAAAACACGTGGAATGACTATCGATCTGGGCTTTGCCTATTTCAAGACTGAAAGTGAAAATGTGTTGGGCTTTATTGATGTTCCTGGCCATGAAAAGTTTATTAGGAATATGATAGCTGGGGTTTCAAATATCGATTTTGTCTTACTTGTAGTTGCCGCTGATGACGGTCCCATGCCTCAGACAAAAGAGCATTTGGAAATCCTAGATCTTTTAGATGTGAAAATGGGAGCAGCAGTAATTACAAAAGTAGATAAGGTTTCGCAAAAGCGGCTAAAAGAAGTAAAAGTAAACATCAGAAGCCTTCTTGATAGGTCATCTTTATCGAAGATACCCATATTTTCTGTGTCAAGCATACAAAATTTAGGGATTGATGAACTACTCTTATATTTGAATGATAGTGCCAGTAAAATTTATTCTAGAAAGATAGATGGTAATTTTAGACTATCTGTGGATAGATGTTTCACTCTCAAAGGTACCGGTTGTATTGTTACGGGTTCAGTTCATTCTGGTAGAGTTGCTATTGGTGACGAATTAACTCTGTTTCCTAGTGAAAAAACAGTCAGAGTTAGAGCAATTCATAGTCACAATACTAATAGCGAGTCGGGCAAGTTTGGAGAAAGGTGTGCTTTAAACCTAGTTGCTTCAAAAGCTGTGTTAAATAACATAAAAAGAGGTGATTGGGTTCTACATAGTAAAGCTGTCAATTCAAGTTTTCGAATAGAGGGTACATTAAGGGTTTCCAGAAATGAAATAGAAGGGCTGAAGCAAAGGACTCCAGCGCATCTACACTTTGGTGCTGGCAATATTACGTGTAGGGTGGCTGTTCTTGAAGGGTGCCAAATTGGTCCAGGCCAGAAAGGTTTAGTTCAAATGATTCTCGATAAACCGATATGTGCAGCCTTTGGAGATAAATTTATTCTCAGAGATATATCAGCAAAAAGAGTAATTGCTGGAGGAAAGTTCATAAATATCTTTGCTAAAGAAAAAGGAAGAACTCAGCAGAACCGTGTTGAAATATTACATGCAATGGCAAATGAATCACCAACCATGTCTCTGAAAAACTTGCTACGAATTTCTGATTTTGGAGTAGACTTAGTTCGTTTTTGCAAAATGAGAAATCTGACTTTACGTGAAGAGTTATACCTTTATCGAGCAGTGGAAATGAAAAAAGTTGTAGTTGGCAACATTTACTGGGGTTTTTCTTTAAAAAAGTGGAGATCTCTTCTAGACGAGTTAACCAGTCAAGTACGAGTACTTCAAGAACAAGGGAACAAATATTTAGGTGTTTCAGCCAAGAAGGTCAGAACTTTGGTTGTACCCAATTTGCCATCTGCTGTTTTTGAAGTTTTGCTAAATGAAGCCTTTTCTAAAGGTAAATTAAGTTTAATTGGGGGTAATGTTTATCACGCTAGTAGTGCACTAAAATTAACTGCTGGTGATCAAAAGATCTGGAAAAAGGTTGAAAAAATATTTTTACGAAATGAGTTTGCACCACCTACAGTTACAGATATAAGCAGGCTTTTGTCAGTCGAGGTGAAATTAGTGAACTCCCTTTTTAGAAGGTTGTGCGATTTAGGCGTATTAGTAAAAGTAACAAAAAACAAATTCTATCTTTTTAAAAGTATAAGCCAGCTTGCTAATATTATAGAAGAGATTACCATAGATTATAGAACCTCCATGATTGATTTGGCGATATTTAGAAATAAAACTGGTGTGGGGCGAAACGGAGCAATAGAGATTTTAGAGTTTTTCGATAAGGTGGGAATTACACAGCGATTTGGTGGAGTAAGAATAAGAAAGAAGTCGATCTTACCTAGAAACTTTGGAAGTTTAAATTGAAAATGAATATCCTTTGTCACATTATATGTTTATTCTACTTTTGGAAGGAAAACGTTCTCCGGTGAGGCGCACGGATTTCAAATCTGTTGAGATTCATTAGATGGATCTGGTGGGTTCGACCCCCACTCCTTCCGCCACTACCATTCATTATCCTATTGTTTTAACGATATAGACTTAATAAAACTATTTCTTACCCACAACACTACCCACAATAGAAACTGAATTTATAGCTATTTTTTGTTTTTTCTATGAAGAATTAAGTGTCGTATAGTCTCGTCACTTTGCTCAAGGTATCTGTTGTGTCCGTGCAGGAGTGGTATGTTAGTATCCCCTCTTCCTGTTTTTCCCTGAATCCGCAGTTGATCACAAAACCAGTTTAGCACTGCTCCTTTAGGAATTTCTTGAGCAGGTGGAAAGTTCCGCTCGTTGGTTGGCAATACTGACATGACTCCACTGAAAAGTTTATTTGGAAACGAGGGATCGATAATAAATGGTCTTCCTATTCCAATTAGATCAGTAGCTGAGGATGATAAAGCTTCTTCCATAATTGATCTTGATCTAAAACCGCCGGTCACCATCACAGGTATACCAACAGCTTCTTTAATGTTTTTGGCCGCATCTAAAAAATATGCCTCTCTAGTTTTTGTACTCTCTTTTAGTGAAGTATACTGGTAGGCTTTTGGTGACTCAAAGTTCCCACCTGATACTTCAATAAAATCTATCTTTTCCTTTTCGATTATACTTGCAATTTGCACACTTTCTGAAATTTCAAGACCTCCTTGCTGGAAATCAGAAGAATTTAATTTAACTGCAACAATGAAATCTTTACTCACGGCTGATCTAACCCTCTGCAAGATGATTTGAAGTAATCTCGTTCGATTTGTAACCGATCCTCCCCATTTATCTGAACGATTGTTAATTCTTGGAGACAGTGAAGAGCTTAATAAATACCCATGTGCTGCATGAATTTCTACTCCGTCAAATCCACACTTTTCAGCGATTTTAGCTGAACTGGAAAATTGATCAGCTAAACCTATCAGGTCCTGTTCTGTAGCAACCGTTGGTTGACCATAGCCCTGCAAATCTAATTTTAAATTTGAAATAGATAAAGGTGTAGAGTTTATGGCTTTAGGAGTTTGTCGCCCTGCGTGAGAAAGCTGGGCCAAAACTAAGGAACCAGCAATTTTGGCAGCATTTGCCAGCTCAGATGCTTTTGAAAAATTGGTTGATTGATCTAAAACAAAATTAGCAGCATGCTCTAAATGCCATCGATCAACCATTATATTTCCTGTTATTAGAAGACCTGCACCACCTTGGCTCCACCTTTTAAAAATAGATATAAGATCATTCGTAGGGTTGTTTTTTGAGTCGCATAAGGCTTCTGAAAGACCTGATTTAACAACTCTATTTTTTAAAATTCTTCCGTTTGGTAAAGTTAAAGAGGTGAATAGCATTATGGACTATATATTTGGAATTTATATGTAGTCAATACGCATTTATTTAGCTACTTTGTTTCTTCAATAGTGAAAGACAAATTATATGATCAAGAATGATAATGTCATTGGTTTTATATCAGCTCCTTGTTGGCTTGATCCTGCACCCGACGAGCTTAGAGCACTCGCCCACGGAAAAATCATTATTCAGCAAACTTTTGTACATCCCCCTGAGTTTGATTATTCACTTAAGCATATTACTGAAATTACCCCACACCTAGAAAATGCTGCTTTTTCTCTAGCGTCTGCTGGATGTACTATAATTGCTAGTCCCGCTACTCCCTTCGGTTACATAGGATACAAAAATATTACAAAATCCAGGCTAAGTTTAAAAAAAATAGAAAAAATATCAGGGGTTAAATGTATATCATCAATATCAGCTATTTTTGATATACTGGAAAATAAGAAACTGCAAAAAATAGCATTGGCATGTACCTATTATCCTGATGAGTGGAAAGACTTATGGGTTTCTTTTGTCAGAGCTTCAGGCTATGAGGTTGTAGGAGCTCAATCTTTAGTTAATCAAGGAATACGTTCTAAAGCTGATGGTGAAATTGAATATCCCAACTCTTTTGAAATTATGGAGAGTGTAAAAAAAATATCTGAAAATTATCCAAATGCTGACGCCATAGTGATAAGTGGATCAGGTGCTAGAACTTTAGCTATTACTGAAAAGCTAAAAAAAATCTCCAATAGACCAGTTATTGCTGCAGACACTGCATTATTTTCAATTATTGCTAAACAATTAAATATAAAGGTTCCATTTGTAATTTGAAAGTTTTTGATTATATCGTAATCGGTGCTGGTTCAGCTGGATGTGTGCTTGCTGATAAACTCAGTGAAGACAACAAAAATTCTGTACTTTTATTAGAGGCTGGTGGACACGATTGGAATCCTTTAATTCATATTCCTGCAGGGTTTTACAAAGTTCATAATGATCCAAAGTTGAACTGGAGCTATTTTAGTGAGCCCGAAGCAGGACTTGAGGGAAGAAATATTGATATTCCAAGGGGAAAGGTGCTAGGGGGATCATCCTCTATCAATGGTATGGTATACATGCGTGGACATCCTTTAGATTATGATAGTTGGGCACAAAACTTAGGTTTAGATCAATGGTCTTACTGCAATTGCCTGCCTTATTTTAAAAACTTAGAAACTAGTGACCGTGGTGGTAATGAATGGCGAGGAGGGTCAGGACCTCTCGGGGTACGGAAAGGTCCTGATCAAAATGCAATTTATGATACTTTTTTGACTGCTGGAGAACAGTCAGGACAGGGTGTCACGGATGATTTGAATGGTTTTAATCCTGAAGGGTTAGCTAAACTTGACGCCACAATCTCCAAGGGCAGAAGGAATAGTTCAGCAACCGCGTTTTTACGACCAGCTTTAAGACGAAACAATTTAACACTAAAAAAGCACTCCTTGGTTGAAAAAATATTTTTGGATAATGATCGGGCTGTTGCTATTCAAGTGAATCAAAACGGTCAAAAATACAGAATTGACGCTGAAAAAGAAATAATTCTTTCTGCTGGAGCTTTAAATTCCCCTCAAATTCTAATGCTATCAGGAATTGGTCCAGCGGATCATTTGAGAAAAATTGGATGTGGCATCCATCATGACTTGCCTGGTGTTGGTCAGAACTTGCAAGATCATCCTACAGTCTCAATTAGTTGGGAGTGCCTTCAAAAATTTAAAGTCCACCAAATTGACCGGCCAATACCGAAAGTTATGGCTGGAATAAATTGGATGTTAACACGAAAAGGTTTAGCTGCGAGTAATCATTTTGAAGCTGGTGGACTAATTTGTGGAAACCACAATGTTAATTATCCAAATCTTCAGTATCATTTTGGACCTACGGGATTCGATTATGTGGATGGAAAATTTAAACTCAGTCAAGCCTTTACTCTTCAACTTGACTTGCTACGTCCGCATAGCAGAGGGTATCTGAGGTTAAAGTCTCTTAACCCAAATGATGCACCAAAAATAGTTTTGAATTATCTGAAAGATAAACGAGATATCATCCAATTAGTAGAAGGATTTAAAAAAATGCGTGAACTGGTGGCACAGCGGGCGTTTGATAAGTTTAGAGGACCTGAGATTTCACCTGGAGCACACATAAAATCTGATTCAGAAATTGAGAAGGCTATCAGACTAAATGCTATTACTGACTATCATCAATGTGGTACATGCGCAATGGGTATGGGTCCAAATAGTGTTGTAGATGAACAAATGCGTGTAAAAGGAATTGACTCATTACGGGTTGTAGACGCGTCAGTTTTACCAAACGTTGTGAGTGGTAACATAAATGCACCTGTTATGATGGTAGCCGCAAGGGCTGCGGATTGGATATTGGGTAAACCTCAATTAAAAGCTTTTATGGCTAGCTTTAAATTTAACGAATAAAAAAATATAACTGTTAACTTCTTTATTCGAGGCGAGTAATTTCTAAAACTACACCGTAGCATTACACATAATCAGCATCATATGAATAAAGTTTTATAGAAAGATACTTTAAGCAAGGGTTTGCTACTTGTTGATTGGTTTTTGACTCTTTACTAAATGATGTTAAACCTGCAATTGAAAAGCGTACATCCATTGAGCAGTATGTCTCAGTTATTTGGTGGGATAATAGAAGAGCGCTATAATTAATAGCTTGGCAACAAAAATGGTAAAGTTTGTCATTTTTTTGGTAAAGCTGAATAATATTTAGAAAGAATTTTTTAATTTATGCTAGTTGTGATAATTCATCCTCAGAAAATCACGATCACCCAGAGGAAGATCCTGCT
>CACKLF010000034.1 GCA_902600895.1 uncultured Alphaproteobacteria bacterium
TTTGCTTGAATTTCCTCAGAAATATTTGATGGCACAGCCTCGTAATGATCAAACTGCATTGTGAATTGAGCTCTGCCAGATGACATCGATCTTAAGGTGTTAATATACCCAAACATGTTGGCTAGTGGCACAAATGCGTTAACTACAATTGCATTGCCTCTCGTTTCCTGCCCAGAGACCATTCCCCTTCGTGATGTCAAATCACCAATAATACCACCAGTGTATTCTTCCGGGGTTACAACTTCCACCTTCATTATAGGCTCTAAAAGCTTTGCACCCGCTTTTTTAAGCCCATCCCGCATTGCAGAGCGAGCCGCAATTTCAAAGGCCATGACGCTGGAGTCAACATCATGTTGTGCACCATCAACAAGTGCTACTTTAAAATCTATAACAGGAAAACCTGCCAGAGGCCCACTATCCATCACAGATTGAATCCCTTTCTCTACACCAGGGATATACTCCTTCGCTACGGCACCTCCGACTATCTTGCTTTCAAAACTGTAGCCTTCACCAGCTTCTGTCGGAGATATGATGAGCTTTATTCTTGCGAACTGTCCGGCTCCTCCAGACTGCTTTTTGTGAGTATAATCTATTTCAGCCACATTTGATATGGTTTCTCTATATGCAACTTGAGGAGCACCAATATTTGCCTCTACTTTAAATTCACGTTTCAACCTGTCAACCAAGATATCGAGATGTAACTCACCCATACCACGCATTATAGTTTGTCCAGATTCTAGATCAGTTTCAACTCGAAAAGATGGATCTTCTGCAGCGAGGCGCTGAAGACCAGCTGACATTTTTTCCTGGTCATTTTTTGTCTTTGGCTCAACAGCTATTTCAATAACGGGATCAGGAAACGTCATTGTTTCCAACACGACTGAGTCAGACGAGTCACATAAGGTATCTCCTGTAGTGGTATCTTTAAGACCTGCCAACGCAATAATATCACCAGCAAAAGCCTCATCAATTTCTTCCCTGCTATTTGAATGCATCATCATCATTCTACCAACTCTCTCTTTCTTACCTTTGGTAGAATTTAAAAGATTATCTCCCTTTTTTATGACGCCCGAATATATCCTGGTAAAGGTAAGTGACCCAACGAAGGGATCGTTCATTATTTTAAATGCCAATCCAGAGAATGGAGCTTTATCATCAGCAGACCTGCTTATGTCTCTGGTTTCGCTCTCATCACCAGGCTTAAAGCCCATGTAAGCAGGAACATCTATAGGCGCTGGTAAATAATCAATTACAGCGTTTAAAAGTGGTTGCACCCCCTTATTTTTGAACGCAGAACCACACAATACAGGAACAAAGGCCATTTCTAATGTTCCTTTGCGTATCAATTTTCTAAGGACCTCCTCTGAGGGCTCGTCACCTTCTAAATAAGCCTCCATAGCTTCATCATCCATTTCCACAGCTAATTCAATCAACTCGCCACGTAATTTTTCGGCCTTTGGCTTAAGATCTTCCCGGATTTGTTGCCGGGACCAGGTTGCCCCTAAATCATCACCTTGCCAGGTCCACTCTTCCATAGTTATTAGATCACAAATACCCTCAAGACTACTTTCGGAGCCTATTGGAATTTGTACCGGACATGGATTAGCCCCAGTCCTCTCTTTTATCATTTCGACACAGTTCTCAAAATCAGCACCGATTTTATCCATCTTATTTACAAAAACAATTCTTGGAACTTTATATCTGTCAGCTTGTCTCCAAACTGTCTCAGTTTGCGGTTCAATACCCGCATTTGCATCTAAAACACACACCGCACCATCTAGAACAGCAAGCGACCTCTCCACTTCAATAGTAAAATCGACATGCCCTGGCGTATCAATTATATTAAACCGGTGCTTTTGAGAGTCAGGATCTTTACCATTGTTCGTTCTTTCCCAAAAAGTCGTTGTAGCGGCGGAAGTAATGGTTATTCCGCGCTCCTGCTCTTGCTCCATCCAATCCATAGTAGCAGCACCATCATGAACTTCACCAATTTTGTGAGATTTTCCCGTGTAGTAAAGTATACGTTCAGTGCAGGTAGTTTTTCCCGCATCAATATGGGCCATAATCCCAAAATTTCTATAAAGGTTTAGTGGAAATTCTCTAGACATTTTTCTTCCTACAATCTATTACCAACGATAATGACTGAATGCTTTATTAGCTTCAGCCATTTTATGGGTGTCATCCTTCTTTTTGACAGCGTTACCTCTATCACCCACCGCATCCATAAGCTCAGCAGCAAGCCTCTCCTCCATTGTGTTCTCATTTCTACTACGTGATGCAGATATTATCCAACGGAGGGCGAGAGCCTCTCTACGTTCTGGCCTCACTTCAACCGGAACTTGATAGGTGGCACCTCCGACTCGCCTTGACCTAACCTCGACAGATGGCTTTACATTCTCTACCGCTTCATGAAAAGCTTCAACTGGAGCACGTTTTAACTTCTCTTCAACTCTATTTAAAGCTCCATAGACTATTCTTTCTGCTGCAGATTTTTTCCCATGATACATAAGATTATTCATAAACTTTGATATAACTAAATCACCAAACTTTGCATCAGGTAAAATTGTACGTTTTTCTGCACTATGGCGCCTAGACACGTTAAATACCCCTCATTTTGGACGCTTAGCGCCATACTTAGAACGTCGTTGCTTTCTATCCTTAACACCTTGAGTGTCAAGGACGCCTCTAAGGATATGATACCTCACTCCCGGCAAATCTTTAACCCTTCCTCCCCTAATCAACACAACCGAATGCTCCTGAAGGTTATGAGACTCACCAGGTATGTAAGATATCACTTCGTACCCATTGGTTAACCTAACTTTGGCTACTTTTCTCATGGCTGAATTAGGTTTTTTAGGTGTTGTAGTGTAAACCCTGGTACAAACCCCCCTTTTCTGAGGACAGCTATCAAGATGCAAGGATTTTTGTCTAACTACCTTTGGCCGTCTTGGCTTTCTTATCAGTTGTTGTACCGTTGGCATTTTATATTCCTTACCTTACACCAATACGTTGACGGGCTTTACCTGTAAAAAGTCGTAACCCGTATAAAGCAGAGGATCGAACTAATTTGGATCATGCAATTCGTTTTAAGCTTTGAAACCAGTTATACTGGAGCGCGAGACATATGACTTCTTGATCCAATTGTCAACAATAAAAAGGCTTTTTTTAAACATAAAGACTCAAGAGACTTTTTCCTTACAATCTTAAGTTTTTTTTTTATCATGCCTCATCTCCAGCCGATTCACTATTATCTTGCCCACCATTTACTGCCACCGAGCTCGTTTCTAATTCTTTCACTAATTCCTCATCTGCCTCTTTCTTTGCCTCAAGGATTTCCAAGTCTCTTCCTGCAGCCACTCGGCGTATCTCTCTTTGAGTTCCCCCAGTACCAGCAGGAATAAGCCTACCTACGATCACATTTTCTTTTAACCCTATAAGCTTGTCTGTCTTACCTTTGGTTGCGGCGTCTGTTAAAACTCTTGTAGTCTCCTGAAAAGATGCTGCTGAAACAAAGCTCCTAGTTTGCAAACTTGCTTTTGTAATTCCCAGAAGAATTGGGTTACCCTTGGCTGGCTGCAAACCTAAATCTATCGCCTTGGCATTCTCCTCATCAAACTCTGCTTTATCTACCTGCTCCCCCTTAAGAAGCACTGTTCCACCACTGTCAGATATCTCCCACTTTTGTAACATCTGCCTAACAATAACCTCGATATGTTTGTCATTAATTTTTACTCCTTGGAGCCTATAAACTTCTTGGACTTCAGCAATCATATAGACTGCCAACGCTTCTATTCCCATGATCTGCAAAATATCATGCGGAGCTGGGTTTCCATCCATAAGATATTCACCTTTACGTATAGTGTCTCCCTCCTGCACTGGAATATGCTTACCCTTGGGAACCATATATTCCACGGGCTCAAGTCCCTCATCTGTAGGTTCAATTGTTATTCTTCTTTTATTTTTATAATCTTTTCCAAACCTTACTATTCCATCTAGCTCCGCAATAATCGCATGATCTTTGGGGCGTCGAGCCTCGAAAAGCTCAGCCACCCTTGGTAAACCACCTGTAATATCCTTAGTTTTTGCACCCTCTCTTGGAATTCTAGCGATAACATCACCCTGAGAAACTTGTGCTCCATCTTCAACAGACAAAATAGCGTCTACAGACATTGGATAAGAAGCTAACTTACCTCCATTAAGAACAACTGCCTCTACCGAGTTTTCAGAACTAATCACAATCTCAGGCTTAAGATCACTACCCTTTGGAGCAGACCTCCAATCAGAAACAATTCTTTGAGAAATTCCCGTTGCTTCATCGATATCCTCTCTTAAAGACACTCCTAAAGTTAAATCAACAAATCTTGCAACTCCAGATGTTTCAGCGATTATTGGGAGTGTGTATGGATCCCACTCAAACAACTTTTGTCCTCGTTCTACCGAAGTACCCTCGGATACCAAAAGCTTTGAACCAAATGATACCTTGTGACTAGCGCGCTCCATTCCATTAGGGTCAACTATTGAAACCTCCATATTTCTAGACATAACAATTGTTTCAGAAAAAGAATTCTCAATCACACTTTTATTTTTAAAAAGTATCTTGCCGTCATTACCAGCTTCCACGAAAGACTGCGATCCACCTTGAGCTATTCCACCTATGTGAAATGTTCTCATTGTAAGCTGAGTACCCGGTTCGCCAATAGATTGTGCAGCAATTATTCCTACGGCTTCCCCTCTATTTACCATAGTTCCCCTAGCTAAATCTCTGCCATAGCATTGGATACAAACACCGTCGTCACTTTCACAAGTTAAAGGCGATCGAATTTGCACTGACTGGATATTAGTTGCCTCAATCTTTTCTGCCAACCTTTCATCAATTAATTGCCCTTTAGAACATATAAGCGTTTGATCCTTAGGATCAGTGATATCTTCGGCACTCACTCTGCCAAGTATTCTTTCTGCAAGTGAAACGATTAATTCGCCATCATTTATTACTGGCACAGCTTCAATAGATAAAGAAGTTCCACAATCTTTCTCACGAACTATGCAATCCTGCGCAACATCCACCAACCTTCGGGTAAGATAGCCAGAGTTAGCAGTCTTTAACGCTGTATCAGCTAACCCTTTTCTAGCTCCGTGGGTTGAGTTAAAATATTCAAGAACCGTCAAACCTTCCTTAAAATTTGACACTATGGGCGTCTCAATGATTTCTCCGGATGGTTTTGCCATAAGACCTCTCATTCCACCTAGTTGCTTCATCTGGGCAGGAGACCCTCTCGCACCAGAATTTGCCATCATGTAAACCGAATTAGGCTCTAACTCTGCGCCCATATCATCCTTTCGTACAGCTGAGATATCTTCCATCATTGCATCAGCTACAACATCTGAACATTTTGACCAAGCATCTACCACCTTATTGTATTTCTCTCCCTGGGTGATTAAGCCATCCATATATTGTTTTTCAAATTCATTAACCTGAGATCTTGTGGAATTTACTGAACCCGATTTAGAGCCAGGAATCACCATATCATCTTTACCAAACGAAATTCCCGCCTTAAAAGCCTCTCTGAAACCAAGTGCCATTATCTGATCACAGAAAATGACCGACTCTTTTTGCCCACAATGTCTATATACTGTATCAATAACTTCACCCACTTCCTTTTTTCTTAGAACTTTATTGATCATCTCAAAGGACGCATTTTTATTTTTTGGTAGTACATTAGACAACCTAACCCTACCCGGAGTAGTCTCGTAGCGTTTAAAGTAAATGTTTCCCTCTTCATCAATTTGCTCAATTCGTGCTGTCACTTTACTGTGTAGACTAACCACACCTTGATGCAAGGCATGCTCAACCTCATCCGCTGATGAGAAAACCATTCCCTGTCCCAATTGCCCTTCTCGCTCTAATGACATATAATATAATCCTAAAATCATATCTTGTGATGGAACAATAATTGGTTTTCCATTGGCTGGAGATAAGACATTATTTGTTGACATCATCAATACCCTTGCCTCGAGCTGTGCCTCCAGACTGAGAGGCACATGAACAGCCATTTGATCTCCATCAAAATCTGCGTTGAAAGCCGAGCATACTAATGGATGTAACTGTATTGCCTTACCTTCGATCAAAGTAGGCTCAAATGCCTGAATGCCTAATCTATGAAGAGTTGGAGCTCTATTTAATAATACGGGGTGTTCTCTTATTACTTCCTCCAAAATATCCCATACTTCAGGCCGCTCTTTTTCAACAAGCTTTTTTGCCTGCTTTACGGTCGAGGAAAGGCCCTTGGCCTCCAAACGAGAATAAATAAAAGGTTTAAACAGCTCCAAAGCCATCTTTTTTGGCAAACCACATTGGTGCAGTTTTAATTCAGGTCCCGTCACAATAACCGACCTGCCTGAAAAATCTACCCTTTTTCCTAGAAGATTTTGCCTGAAACGTCCTTGCTTACCCTTCAGCATATCTGACAAAGATTTGAGCGGCCTCTTGTTGCCACCGGTGATAACTCTACCTCTTCTACCATTGTCAAATAGCGCATCTACTGATTCCTGTAGCATTCTTTTTTCATTCCGAATAATAATATCAGGAGCTCTCAACTCCATAAGCCGTTTGAGTCTATTATTTCTGTTAATTACTCTTCTATAAAGATCATTAAGGTCTGATGTTGCAAATCTACCTCCATCGAGAGGCACCAGAGGTCTTAGTTCCGGTGGAATCACTGGTACAACTGTTAATATCATCCATTCTGGTCGGTTTTTACTATCTTTAAAACTTTCGACTAATTTGAGTCTTTTTATGATTTTTTTAACTTTTAATTCACCTGTTGCTTCTGCAAGGTCTTCTCGTAGCTTTGACACCTCATCTTCTAGGTCAATTGCTGCCAGCATTTCCCGAATTGCTTCAGCACCGATACCAGCAGTAAAAGCGTCTACCCCATACTGGTCCTGGGCATCTAAGTATTCCTCTTCCGTTAACAATTGACCATTTTTAAGATCTGTTAGGCCTGACTCTACAACCACATACTGCTCAAAATAAAGAATCCTTTCTAGATCTCGTAACGTCATATCTAGCATAAGACCTATACGCGAAGGTAGTGACTTAAGAAACCATATATGCGCCACAGGAGAGGCTAACTCAATATGGCCCATTCTTTCCCTTCGAACCTTCTGAAGAGTTACTTCAACACCACACTTTTCACAAGTAACTCCACGATACTTCATTCTCTTGTATTTTCCACAAAGACACTCATAGTCCTTTATTGGACCAAAAATACGGGAACAAAAAAGTCCATCTCTCTCAGGCTTGAATGTCCTATAATTAATGGTTTCGGGCTTCTTTATTTCGCCAAATGACCAGCTCAATATTCGTTCTGGGGAGGCTAATGATATTCTGATTTCATCAAAACCTCTGCTAGTCTGCACACTGCTAAGGGGATTAGTTATTTCCTTATTCATATTTGTTACCTAACCAAATTTAATTAAATTATGACTATAAATTCTCTTCGTCCAAAAGCTCTACATTCAGCCCTAGGGATCTCATCTCTTTTACCAGCACGTTAAATGACTCTGGTACTCCAGCTTCAAAATTATCCTCTCCCTTCACAATACTTTCATACACTTTTGTACGGCCTGCCACATCATCAGATTTTACTGTTAACATCTCTTGCAAAGTATACGCAGCGCCGTAAGCTTCTAATGCCCAAACTTCCATTTCTCCGAACCGCTGACCTCCAAATTGTGCTTTTCCTCCCAAAGGTTGTTGCGTTACTAAGCTGTAGGGTCCAGTTGATCTTGCATGGATCTTTTCATCAACTAAATGATGAAGCTTAAGGATATATTTCATGCCAACAGTTACTGGTCTAGCAAACTGCTCTCCAGTTCTCCCATCGTATAATATTGATTGACCACTCTCGTCCAGGCCAGCTTTTTTTAAGGCCTCATTAACGTCTGATTCCTTAGCTCCATCAAAAACAGGAGTAGCGATGGGGACCCCTTTTACAACATTCTCAGCAGCTTCTACAACTTCTATATCCGACAACTGATCCATGGAAGCCTTATATGTGTCCTCGCCGTAAGCTACTTTCAAAGAATCGTGAAGCGGTGTCATGTTGCCCGTCGATCTATATTCAGAAAGTGCATTTCCAATCGATAGTCCTAAGTTTCTTGCTGCCCATCCTAAATGTGTTTCTAATATCTGTCCAACATTCATCCTGCTTGGAACTCCCAAAGGATTGAGAACAACATCTACAGTTGTACCATCTTCCAAAAAGGGCATATCTTCAACTGGGACAACTCGAGAGATTACCCCCTTGTTACCATGTCTACCAGCCATTTTATCACCAGGTTGAAGTTTTCTCTTAACTGCAACAAATACTTTTACCATTTTCATGACGCCTGGCGGCATATCATCGCCACGTCTTATTTTCTCCACCTTATCATCAAAACTATTTTCCAATGCTTTTTTCTGAAGCTGATACTGCTCATTAAGGTCTTCCATCTGGTTCGCGACTTTGTCATCTTTGAGTGGGATCTCCCACCATTTCGACATCGGTATTTCTTTAAGGATCTCCTCAGAAATTTTTTCACCAGCAGTTGCGTTAGCAACCTTTTTTGATATTTCTTTGCCTATCATAATGTTTTGAAGTCTAGCAAATGTATTTCTATCCAGTATTGCCTGCTCATCATCTCTGTCACGGCTTAGCCTCTCTATTTCCTCCCTCTCGATCTGAAGAGCTCTCTCGTCCTTTTCAATTCCATGACGATTAAACACCCTAACCTCGACAACAGTACCATGATCACCCGGGCCCATTCTTAAAGATGTATCTCTTACATCTGATGCTTTCTCACCAAAAATAGCCCGAAGAAGTTTCTCCTCAGGAGTCATTGGGCTTTCCCCTTTTGGTGTAATCTTACCGACTAATATATCTGACGGCCCAACCTCTGACCCTATATAGACAATTCCGGCTTCATCTAAATTCCTCAGTGATTCTTCACCGACATTTGGAATATCCCTAGTTATTTCTTCAGGACCCAACTTTGTGTCTCTTGCAGCTATCTCATATTCTTCAATATGAACCGAAGTGAAAACGTCGTCTTTTACAATTCTTTCTGAAATTAGAATAGAGTCTTCGTAATTGTAGCCGTTCCAAGGCATAAAAGCTACTAGAACATTTTTTCCCAAAGCAAGTTCACCCATATCTGTACAAGGCCCGTCTGCAATCACGTCACCCTTAACGACCATATCGCCAACTTTTACAAGAGGTTTTTGATTGATACACGTATTTTGATTTGACCTCTGAAACTTTCTAAGTCTGTATATATCTACTCCAGGGTCACCCTTTCCGAGGTCTTCGGTAGCTCTTACAACTATTCTCATTGCATCAACTTGGTCGATAACTCCAGATCGTTTCGCAGTTATAGATGCACCAGAGTCCCTCGCAACAATTGCCTCCATTCCAGTTCCTACAAATGGTGCCTCAGAAGAAAGCAGTGGAACTGCTTGTCGTTGCATGTTTGACCCCATTAGTGCCCGGTTTGCATCATCATTTTCAAGGAACGGAATTAGAGACGCCGCAACTGAAACCAGTTGCTTTGGTGACACATCAATGAGATCCACCGTTTCTGCTGGATTGAGCATATACTCTCCTGCTTTCCTAGTGGAAACAAGATCATTTTGAAATTTACCTTTTTCATCTAACCGAGCATTAGCTTGCGCTATGGTGTGGCGCATTTCTTCGGTTGCAGACATGTAAACCACGTCGTCAGTAACTTTTGCATTTTCAACTTTTCTGTATGGAGTTTCAATAAAACCATATTTATTTACCCTGGCGAATGAGGCCAAAGAATTAATTAACCCGATATTTGGCCCTTCAGGCGTTTCAATCGGACACATACGCCCGTAATGTGTAGCATGCACATCTCGAACTTCAAAACCAGCTCTATCTCTCGTCAATCCACCAGGCCCAAGTGCTGAAAGCCTCCTTTTGTGGGTAACTTCAGATAAGGGATTAGTTTGGTCCATAAACTGCGATAATTGACTTGATCCAAAAAATTCTCGCACAGCAGCAGCAGCAGGCTTTGCATTTATAAGATCCTGAGGCATCACCGTATCAATATCAACAGATGACATCCTTTCCCGTATAGCCCGTTCCATTCTCAACAGACCTAATCGATATTGGTTTTCCATCAGCTCTCCAACCGACCTAACTCTCCGATTCCCCAAGTGATCAATATCGTCTACCTCACCTTTACCATCTCTGAGACCCACAAGAGCTCTTACAACTGCAATTATATCATCGCTTCTAAGTGTTCTTTGAGAGTCTTCTGCATCTAATTGTAACCGCATATTCATTTTTACGCGCCCTACGGCGGACAAATCGTACCTTTCGCTATCAAAGAACAATGAGTTAAATAGATCCATTGCCGACTCTACGGTTGGTGGCTCACCTGGTCTCATTACTCTATAAATTTCGTACAATGCAGTTTCTTTGTTGTAACATTTATCGTTAACCATTGTGTGTCGTATGTAGGGACCAACATTAACGTTATCTATATCAAGCGTCGGTATTACTTTCAGGCCATGATCTAACAACATTTTTATGTTGCCACCTGTGATATCTCCAGTATCTGAGTCTATCTCAACAGTAAGTTCCTCACCTGCCTCAATCCAAATTTTACCAGTGCTTTCGTCAATTATATCTTCTGAGCAAAAACGCCCAGATATGAAATCTAAAGGTACTTGTACATAGATTTCATTACCCGTATCAATGAATTTTTTTACTTGGCGGGGGGTAATTTTCTTACCTGCCTCCGCTATAATTTCACCAGTTGCAGAATCGACTAAATCAAACGAAGGTTTTAAACCTCTTGAGCGTTCTGGGAAAAACTTAGTCGACCAAGCCTGGTTTTGCAATTTGAAGTTAACTGTATCGTAATAACACTTACAAATACCCTCCTGATCTAATCCAAGAGCATACAGGATAGTCGTAGCGGGTAATTTTCTCCTTCTGTCAATGCGACAAAAAACAAGATCTTTACTGTCAAATTCAAAATCTAACCATGAACCCCTGTATGGAATTATTCTGCTTGTGAAAAGCAACTTTCCAGATGAATGAGTTTTACCTTTGTCATGGTCGAAAAATACACCTGGTGATCGGTGCATTTGAGACACAACAACTCTTTCCGTTCCATTAATTACGAAAGTTCCATTAGAAGTCATTAATGGAATGTCGCCCATATAAACATCTTGCTCTTTAATATCCTTTATAGATTTGGCATCTGTTTCTTCATCCACGTCGAACACTACCAACCTAAGTTTCACTTTTAAAGGTGCTCCGTAAGTCATATCCCTTTGCTGACACTCTTCCACATTATATTTTGGCTTATCTAATTCGTAGGATACAAACTCCAATATCGAGGTATCATTATAATCCTTGACGGGGAAGACAGACTGAAAAACACCCATAATACCTTCACCATCGTTTGGTTCATCCCCATCACCTGAATTCAAAAATAGTTCATATGAAGACTTCTGTACCTCAATCAAATTTGGCATTTTGGCCACCTCTCGGATTTTTCCAAAATGCTTTCTAATTCTTTTTTTTCCAGAAAATAATTGTGCCATTTACTTCCTTACACCAAAATTAATATTAATACGGGCAATGTAACGATTAAAATTTGCTATCAATTCTAGTTTTGGTGCCCAATCCAAAACTTCCCGATTGCAAACTTCAATTAAATAATTACTAGACTTCTAAATTGATAATTAAGTCAGAATTTCCCACTTATCAAAATATCTTCTTTATTTTAACTCTACCTCAGCACCAGCTTCCTCAAGCTTTTTCTTAATTTCCTCAGCTTCATCTTTAGATGCACCTTCTTTTACCGTTTTTCCACCAGCTTCAACCAAATCCTTAGCTTCTTTCAAACCTAAACCTGTGATTGTACGTACTTCCTTTATGACGTTAATCTTTTTGTCCCCCGCAGCTTTAAGAATTACGTCAAACTCTGTTTTCTCTTCTCCCCCAGATGCCTCTTCTCCTGATGCAGCAGCTCCAGCCATCACTACAGCCCCGCCAGCAGCAGGTTCGATGCCATACTCATCCTTTAATAGATTTTTCAGCTCTACTGCCTCTAGAAGGGTTAATTTGGAAATATCTTCCGCAATTTTCTTTAAATCAGCCATTTTACTCTCTCTTTTTATTTCATTATTTACGTTATTTCAGTCAAACCATCATGCAGCTTTTTTCTCATCTATCCCATCTATTATATTTGCCACTACTGTACCAGGACCACTTATAGCTGAGGCTACATTCGACGCAGGTGAGATAATAGCTGCAACTATAGAAGAAATCAGCTCGTCTCTCGAAGGCATTTTAGATACAGTTTCAACCCCAGCAGCATCCAAGATTTCCGACCCCATTGATCCACCAATAATTTTAAGCTTCTCATTTTCGTCAGAATATTCTTTTGCCACTTTCGCTGCAGCCACTGGGTCTTCTGAGAAAAGTAAGACAGTCTGACCCGTAAGAAATTTTTCTAAATTTTCGTTATGCTTGCCTTTCAGTGCAATTTTTGCAAGACGATTTTTTGCTACCCTTACTTTACCGCCTTCCTTACCCATTTTAAGACGAAGGTCTGCCATCTCTGCCACTGTTAAGCCAGCATACTGAGCAACTACTACAACCCCTGAATCCGAAAAAACGGTCTCTAGCTCACTAACTACAATTTCTTTCTGATTTCTTCTCAAAGTTTTACTCCAATTTTACCGGTCAATCCAACTTACCTATTTGCCACAAAAGTGACTTGATTTATTTCTGCCCTGGATCACACCACAAATAAAAGAAATTCATTAATTTCTGATCTTACCATCTAAAGCAGGGATTACATCAAAAAAATCGAAACCCACTCTCTCGGACAGTGAAATGGTTCGATAGAACCACTCCCATTTCGCAAATAGGTAAAATATATACCCACTTGCAAATCTCTTATTCTTACACCCCCATATCTACTAACACAGATGGTCCCATTGTAGAACTCATCACAACTTTTTTTAAATATGTGCCTTTAGCACCAGTTGGTTTGGCCATATTTACAGCATCTATAAAGGCTTTTACATTTTCAACAAGCTTTTTTTCGTCAAACGATGCTTTCCCAATTCCCGCCTGAACAACTCCAGACTTTTCAGCTCTAAATTGCACCTCACCGCCCTTGGCAGACTCTACTGCTTTCTTCACATCTACTGTAACCGTACCTACTTTAGGATTAGGCATTAGATTTCTTGGACCCAAAACTTTACCAAGCCGTCCAACTAATGGCATCATATCAGGCGTAGCGATGCATCTATCAAAATCGATTTTGCCACCCTGTATTGATTCCATTAAATCCTCAGCTCCTACGATATCAGCACCAGCAGCTTTTGCCTCCTCTGCTTTTTGGTCCTTGGCAAAGACTGCAACCCTCATACTTTTGCCGGTACCATTAGGTAATGCACAAACACCCCTTACCATCTGATCAGCATGTCGGGTATCAACACCCAAATTAAGTGCAACCTCTATAGTTTCGTCGAATTTTGCAGTAGAATTTCTTTTAACTACTGAAACAGCTTTTTCAACACTCAAAACTTCGCCCTCGCTAATCGACTTAGTTGCCTCTCTGTATCTTTTTCCAGTCATATAAATTTTATCCTTTAACCTCTAATCCCATAGATCGAGCAGATCCGGCTATGATCTTCATAGCAGCATCTACATCATTAGCATTCAAATCCTTCAATTTCGCCTCAGCAATCTCCTTTATCTGAGCTCTAGATACCGAGCCTATGATTTCTTTACCTGGCATTTTAGACGCCGATTTTAAATTTGCCATTTTCTTAAGAAAATAGGAGGCAGGTGGTGTCTTTATTTCCATAGCAAATGACTTGTCCGCGTAATAAGTAATGATAGTTGGACAGGGTGCCCCTGGTTCCATCTCTTGTGTTTTTGCATTGAATGCCTTACAAAACTCCATGATATTAAGACCTCGTTGCCCAAGAGCAGGACCAACAGGGGGAGAGGGGTTAGCCTTTCCAGCTGGAATTTGTAATTTTAATGTTCCTGCTATCTTTTTTGCCATTTTATTTCTTATCCTTAGTTTTTCACCTAAATCAACAAGCCTATCTTATTAAGACTGCCTATTAACCTGGGTGAATTCTAGTTCTACTGGAGTTGCTCGGCCAAAAATAGAAACAGATACTTTAAGTCTACTGTTATCTTCATCAACCTCCTCCACATTTCCAGAAAAACCTTCGAAGGGACCGTCTATAACATTTATCTGATCGCCAATGTCAAAAGATATCAAAGATCGAGGCTTTTCTAAACCTTCTTCTACCTGGTTCAGTATCCTAGCCACCTCAGAGTTTGGTAAAGGCATTGGATTTCCTTGGGGCCCAAGAAAACCAGAAACTCTATTGGTGTTTTTAATCAGATGATAGGATTCATCACTCATTTCCATTTTTACAAGAACGTAACCAGGCATAAATTTTCTCTCAGCCTGTACCTTCTTACCACGCCTTATTTCCACAACTTCTTCTGTAGGCACCAAAACCTGTTCAATTTTATCTTCTAATTTATGCTGCTGGGCTCTCTCTTTAATTGATTCCGCAACTTTTTTCTCAAAATTAGAGAGAACACTTACAGAATACCAACGCATATCCATGAATTTAACCTTCGAAGTTACATTAAACGCGATTACGAAACACCCCTTTAATAAATATTCACAGAAGAATCAACACACATTTTTATTATTTATGGGTTAAAAAATTTTATAAAGCTGCCTAAAAGGATAGGTTAAGTATAATCTGAAGAAGAAAACTAATAATTTGGTCCGTGAGAAAAAAGAAAATGGCAAACATGGTTGCCATCACAAACACCATAATTGTCGTAGTTATTGTCTCACGCCTTGCGGGCCAAACTATTTTTGCAGCCTCAGATCTAACTTGTTGGATAAATTGAAACGGATTAAACATTTATTAAATTCCTAACCTACGTATGCTTATACCATTTTTGACAATGAATGGCAGGGGTTGGGGGACTCGAACCCACGACCCTCGGTTTTGGAGACCGATGCTCTACCAGCTGAGCTAAACCCCTTAATAAAAGCAAATGTTAAATACCCATTATTATTTATTCAATTATTTTTGACACCACTCCGGCACCAACTGTTCGTCCACCTTCACGTATCGCAAATCGTAACTTTTCTTCCATAGCAATAGGCGCAATTAAATCAACAGAAAATTTCAAATTGTCACCAGGCATTACCATTTCTGTTCCTGACGGCAAATTAACCGTCCCCGTAACATCTGTTGTCCTAAAATAGAATTGAGGTCGGTAATTTGCAAAAAACGGCGTGTGTCGTCCACCCTCTTCTTTGGTTAAAATATATGCTTCGGCTTCAAATTTTGTGTGTGGAGTTACAGATCCTGGCTTAATTAAACACTGACCTCTTTCAACACCGTCACGTTCCACACCTCTTAATAAGGCACCAACATTATCACCAGCTTCCCCTCTGTCTAACAACTTCCTAAACATCTCAACGCCAGTACATGTAGTTTTTGAAGTATCTCTAATACCTACTATCTCAATCTCGTCACCAACATTGAGTACACCCCTCTCTATACGTCCAGTAACAACTGTTCCACGCCCAGATATAGAAAACACATCCTCTATAGGCATCAAAAATGGTTGATCAACAGGACGATCAGGTGTTGGAATAGCTTCATCAACTGACTTCATCAATTCAGCAATTTTATCTTTACCGATTTGAGGATCTCTATCTTCAAGAGCAGCTAAAGCAGAACCAGAGACTATTGGTATATCGTCACCCGGAAACTCATAAGAAGACAATAACTCTCTTACTTCCATCTCAACTAATTCTAAAAGCTCATCATCATCAACTTGATCAACTTTATTCAAAAAAACTACCAAAGCCGGAACACCCACCTGACGAGCCAGTAGAATATGCTCTCTCGTTTGAGGCATTGGGCCATCAGCAGCATTTACCACCAATATTGCCCCATCCATCTGCGCAGCCCCTGTAATCATGTTTTTGACATAATCAGCATGCCCAGGGCAGTCCACATGCGCGTAATGCCGTGCGTCAGTCTCGTACTCTACATGCGCAGTAGAAATAGTAATGCCGCGAGCTTTCTCCTCTGGAGCACCATCAATCTCATCATAGGCCTTAAATTCACCATATAACTTGGTTATCGCTGCAG
>CACKLF010000035.1 GCA_902600895.1 uncultured Alphaproteobacteria bacterium
TAAAGAATTAATTCAAAGCCTTGAAGGTTTTGAGAACCTAGAAGGATTTTTGGAACATATAGCACTTGTTATGGACAACGAAGAAAATGATGACAGTGATAAGGTGTCTATAATGACACTCCACGCATCAAAAGGTTTGGAGTTCGAGGCAACATTTCTTCCTGGCTGGGAGGATGGTCTCTTCCCATCTCAAAGATCAATGGATCAGGAAGGTCAGAAAGGAACAGAAGAAGAAAGAAGGCTAGCATATGTCGGAATTACCAGGGCAAAAAAGCACTGTGTGATAAGTTTTGCTTCAAACCGAAGGGTGTACAACCAATGGCAGGCGTCAATACCATCACGATTCATAGATGAATTGCCCCACGAAAACGTGGAAGTTCTTAATCCTCCAGGGCTTTATAGTAATGCAGAATCAGAAAATGATCAGAATCATAATCAGTATTCGCAGCAGAGCTCTGGAAGATATAATTCGCCTGGATGGGAGAGATTGAAAGTCAATACTATTGAAAGTTACAAGCCAACATTCCATAGTAAATCCTTGAGTTTAGATGCTAAGGATATTGTCACCTTTTCTCTTAAAGATCGCGTATTTCATCAAAAGTTTGGTTATGGAGTTATTTGTAAAATAGATGGTGACAGAATATCAGTTGATTTTGAAAAAGCCGGAAGTAAAAATGTGATGGCAAGTTATCTATTTAGTGAAGATAATTTGCCATTTTAATATTATCTTTTCTTCCCATAGACATGGTGATAAACCACCGAGTCTATGGTAGCCTCGGACATGCCAATATCTTCCAGAATATGTGGTGAAAGCTTGTTTAACTCTGAAACGGTCTTCCGAAATTTGCGCATGTTTGACATGTGATTTGATGTCTTTTTAAACCAAACCCACATAGTACTTGCGACATTTGAGTATGCATTTCTTGAGATGGATGAAGTGGTCATAGTTTACTCCCGTAAAAATTTTTTGAGCCTCAGACCTACCCCCACTAAATAATTGAGACAAAAACTAAAAGCGACTATTTTGCACAGCTGTACCACCATTTTTGCAAGTCAAATTGAACTAAAGCAAATATTTAGTTTAGGATGCCTACTTAACCCGTTTCCATAATTGAGCCCTGCAAAAGAATAATATACAGCCCTCGACGCTGAGATCTCTATCAACAGACGTCATTTTTGAATTGTAAACCTTGTCTTCAGAGGGGTCCCAAATAGTTCCACCTGTAAATTTTCCTGAACCTTGAGCCTCCATATTTTCAACAATTATTTTTCCTAAATGGTCATATTCCTTGTTAACATCAGCTTCTGACTTATAGGCATTCAAAATTATTCCACAAGACAAAGATGGATTCTTATCGCACGGACCGAACTTTACCTCTAAAAAAGCTCCAGTCTCAGTTGCTTCTGTTTTATATATACCGGTTACAACATCTGCTTGAACGGCATTAAAAAATAAAAAAGTAATAAATGTTGTAATTATGCTCAACTTCATACTTTAATCTCCAAGATAAAACCTAAATGAGGATCTGAACTCATTTATGAAACCTTTACGCTAACTACTACATTTTCGACAGTACCATAATATTTTACTATGAAAAGAAAAATTACATCTAAATCAAAACACTATTGAATAATACACCATAGCCAAAGAATAAACCTAGTAAGAATAATAATAGATAAATAAATTTATTAAAAAAATCAGCACCTTTTGTTTTACGAAGTAATAAGCCAAAATACTGTCCTGCAAGACAAAGAAAAATAAAAGGACACGAGACAAAAAGAAAAGCTCCAGTTAAAATTCCCGAATTTAAATGACCAAACAATAACCCAGTTGATGCCAGCGAATATAAAATACCCTGATAAGCAATTATATTTCTAGGTGATAAATTTTGAGAGAGAAAAAAAATAATAGAGGGTGGCCCCCATTGGCCAGAGATACCACCAAATACTCCAGAAAGCAGCCCAAATATTACCTGAGCGAGCTTATTGTCTCGTTTGAAAGAGAAGCGAACACTCAACATTTGATTATATAAAAACCAAAATATCATTATACAAAGAGCACCTTGTATAAAATTTTTTGAAAAATTCAAGAAGAATTGAGAGGTAATAAATACCATTGCAAAGCAACTAAGAATTAGCACCAAATAATCAAAAAAGAATCGTCTTATTTCAACAATATTAAGTCCATATATTTGAAATAGGTTTGAAACTAACGATGGTAATATAATTAGTGCTATAGCCGTTTCCTGAGGCAAAAATAGCAGAAATCCAGAGAACATAATCAAGGGCATTGCAAAACCTGAAACCCCTTTAACAAAACCCGAAAAAAGTGCTATTATAAGGAGGTAAGGACTATATGTGCTTAAAAAAAATTCCAAGCTGGAACTCCTCAACTTTTTGGTTTACTCTTTTAGTACAGGTGAGTAAGCAGTATATATAAATAATAATCTTTTTCATTTTTGAGACTAAAAAAAATAACTTATGAATATCCATAATTTAAATAAAGTTTCTAGACTTGAAGATACAAAGAGTATTCCTTTGTGCGAAATTGCTCTTAAAAATGCCCAGAAATATTTGTTAAGGGCTACTGAAATAACAAAAAATAAATTTGATATGCATAATCAATCTTTAACTCAATTTATCAATCAAGAACAGATTATGGTTCATGGAATATCGTGGATAAATACGTATGTTGAAGCATTGAGTCAATTATTAAACTGGTCCAAATTCCTAAAGGAAAATTCAAATTTTGGGGACGTTGAAAACTTAATTCTCATTAATTCCTTTGCCGAGTACATGTGCCAACTTAGAGGTGGAATTATGATGTCTCAAAATGAAATAATTCGACCCTCAGATTACGGGCTAGAGGCTGAAAAAATTTTTACATCAAATAGTCTAGACTTAATTGAATTAGGAACCTCTATAGAGAGTAAGGGGAGGTTAGTAAAATTAACCTTAGAGCGTAAAGGGCTAGACATATATGGTCACTCAGGCCTAGATGAAGAATATGATCTTATAAGGAGTCAATTTAAGAAATTCACTGAGGAGAATGTCTTACCTTATGCACACGAGTGGCATTTGAGAGATCAACTTATACCTGAAAGTATAATTAGCTCAATTTCTGAACTTGGAGTCTTTGCATTAACGATTCCTAGTAAATATGGGGGCCTTGGCATGGACAAAACCTCCATGTGCGTAGTATCTGAAGAACTTTCCAGAGGATATATCGGTGTGGGTAGTTTAGCAACAAGGACTGAAATAGCAGCAGAATTGATTTTAAATAGTGGAACAGAAAAACAAAAATTGAAATGGTTGCCCAAATTGGCTTCCGGAGACATTCTTCCAACAGCTGTATTTACAGAACCAAATACCGGTTCAGACTTAGGTAATCTAAAAACACGAGCTGAGTTCGATGGTGAAAAGTATCTAATTACCGGTAATAAAACATGGATAACCCATGGAGCACGGTCAGATTTAATGACACTATTGGCACGGACAGATTCTAGCACTGACAATTATTCTGGGTTATCAATGTTTTTAGCAGAAAAAACTAGAGGTGACTCTTCGGAACCATTTAAGGACAAAGGAATACAAGGGGGTGAAATTGGAGTCTTGGGATATCGTGGTATGAAAGAATATGAAATGGCCTTCGACAATTTTCCAGTGAGTAGCGAAAACCTTTTAGGTGGAGACGAGAATCAGGGGTTTAAGCAGCTAATGCAAACATTTGAGAGCGCTCGAATTCAGACAGCTGCTCGCGCAGTTGGGGTTGCTCAGAACGCTTTGGACCTTTCAATCTCATATGCTAATGAAAGAAAGCAGTTTGGAAAATCTTTAATTGACTTTCCTAGAGTGGTCAATAAAATCTCCTTGGCACTATGTGAAATAACCCTTTCAAGACAGCTTACCTACTATGCAGCCCAAAGAAAAGATCTTGGGCATCGTTGCGATTTAGTAGCAGGTATGGCCAAACTGCTATCTGCGCGAGTGGCATGGTCAACTGCAGATAATGGGGTACAGATTCATGGTGGTAATGGCTTTGCACTAGAGTATCCTATTAGTCGAGTTTTATGCGACTCCAGAATTCTCAATATTTTTGAAGGAGCAGCGGAAATACAAGCTCAGGTAATAGCTAGACGCCTTCTATCTTAATTTTGGGCAGTTAATGCATTAATAAATGATGATCGAGCTATCGGCATATTTGCTCGATTGTATTGTGGAAGTACCCAATTCAAAAAAAAATGACCTGAAAGTACAAGACCTTCTAATGCTTCTGAGGCACTTATATCGGTTAAATCATTTGAAAGAAATAAAAATTTAGGTAATTTTAGAAGCCTATCTTTCCATGGACCCGCTACTTCATAACAAACTGCCCTGCCAGTTTTAGGGGACACATGCGACAAATTTTTAGAAGTGCCACTGACAGCGCAGTTAGAAAGTTCCAAGCCAAAACCTATTTCTTTCAAAAATAGCAATTCCCATTTAACATAATCCGTTAACCACCCTTCACCCTTTTCTAATTGCTCAAGAAGCTCTTTTGTATGCGTATAAAGTACGTTTTGATCTTCTCGATCCATTAAGAAGGAAGTTATCATTGAACATATAGAATTAAACGCATACAAACTCAGTTTTTCCCCCATAAACAAATTGGACCTACTATTTTTCACATCAACCTGAAAGGTTCCTAAATGCTCAGCTAGCCTTGCTGACCAACTAACAACTAATTGGGCCCCCGGTTGTAAAGAACTACGAATTTTTTTTGTTTGTCCACCTTTAACTAAGCCAGAGCATAAACCATTGTTTTCTGTAAAAACCCTTATGATACAGTTCTTTTCCCCATGGACCTTTAAATCAATTAATATTCCTTCATCATTCCATTTCATCTTTTAGATCAATCTTTCTGTTCAACCTCTTTTTAAGTAATCTTCATCAAGAAGGCTTCGTCCGTGCTTTTCTTCAACCTCTAAAACCCATAAATCTTTGTCAAAAGAAATTTGTTTATTTATATCGTCATCAATTTCCTTTTCATTACCTTCAGACAAAATGACCCAACTTGAATTTCCCATATGATCTAAAATGTTATGAAATAATTGTACTTCATTTTTTGTTTTAACAACTTTGACTAAAATTGCTCCTGATGTATTATTTCCTCTTCTAATTAAATAAAAGGGTATGCCTTCCGCCTGTAAAAATTGGAAATAAGCCGTAACCCAGGTATTTGATGATAATCTCTCTGAAATAATACTCTCTCACTTAAAAAAGGCCCACAATAATCTGATAGGTAAGTCTCCTACTTTTTGAGCTTAACTTTTAAAAACAAATGCACTTTTTGATCTAAAAAATTCTCAATTTCATGCCTAGCTTTGATTGAAATTTCTTTTATGACCCTGCCATTCTTTCCCAAAACTATACCTTTTTGACTCTCTCTTGTCACATAAATCTCCTGATGAATTACATAAGTATTATTAGCTTTCTTCAAATCAACTGTTTCAACCTCTAAATCGTAAGGCAGTTCATCGTGAAGCCGAAGAAAGATTTTTTCTCTAGTTAACTCTGCCATTATCTTCTCTAATGGCATGTCTGAAAGTTGGTCACTTTTATAAAACCATTTCCCATCAGGAATACTTGAGGCTAGCCATTCTCTAAAATCATCAAAACCTATTCCTTTTCTTGCTGAAACAAAAAAAGTATCAAAGTTGCCGAATTCATCATAAATATTTGAAGTGATTTGAAGAATTCTTTCTTTGTCGACTAAGTCTATTTTGTTAAGAACAATTATTATATTGGTGTGTTCTACAATATTGAGTTTTAGACGCTTAGCTATTAACCGGGTAGAATCAGTAATTCCCTTTTTTGCGTCAATAACCAATGCTACAATATTTGCATCATGTATACTCCGCCATGCAACTTTGTTATAGCTTCTTTCCTTCAAGGTTCTAGCATCACAGATTCCTGGAGTGTCTATAAAGGCCATTTGAGAACTTTTTACCTGAATTATCCCATTTAACCGAAACCTAGTAGTTTGAACCTTATGGGATACTATTGAAATCTTCTTATCTAGAAAATTATTTAAAATGCTCGATTTACCCACATTTGGTTCGCCAATCAAAGCTACAAATCCAAATTTCTCATTTGTTGTCAATTAGTTTGCCTTCATTTCCAAACTTCTATTTTTTGTACTTTTTTTCAATGGCTTGCAACAGATGGTTTGCTGCCAATTGTTCAGCCTTTCTTTTTGAAGATGCTACGCCAATAGCAGACATACCGTTATTGAGTGATACTTCTACAGAGAAAACTGGAGCATGCACTGGTCCAGATCTACTCTTCTCTTCATACTTTGGGAGATCTTCACCAATACCTTGTGACCACTCGTTAAGAGCACTTTTTGGGTCATAAGAAGTTGTGCCTACGTCTAGAAATGCATCTGACCAAAGCTTCTCAATAATGATCCTAACGCTCTCTAAACCACCATCTAAATAAATTGCTCCAATAATAGCCTCCATTGCATCGCCTAAAATACTCATTCTATTTCTGCCACCTGATAAGCTTTCTGATCTACTCATAATTAAAGAATCACCAAGTTTTACTTTCTTTGCTATTTGGGCACATGTCTCTTTTTTAACTAGTGCACTAAACTGAGGGTGAATATAGCCCTCTGAGGCCTCCTTATTATCTTCCAATAATTTCTCAGAAATTACTAATCCAAGTACTCTATCTCCAAGAAACTCTAAACGCTGATTACTGTGAGTACTAGATTTAGCAGCTGAGGAGTGGGTTAAAGCACTTTTTAAAAGATTATAATTTGAGAATTTATAACCCAAATTCTTCAACAAAATTTCTTGTTTAGTAGTTATTTTCAACTCAGGCCCTTGAGAAAACGATCAGAGCGCCAAGTCCAAAAAGCAAACATGGAAGAACCTGCAGATGAAAATAAAACTCTATTTGCCCTTCCGATTAAGAAATCCTTATGAATGAGACCAATTCCACCTCTAGTAATACTATATCTACTATCCTGACTATTATCCCTATTATCACCAACAAAAAAGAAATGTTGGTCTGGTACGACGAACTCTGATATTACATCACCTAAACTATCCCCAATATTGAGAATTGGATAACTACTTTGATCAGATAGGTTTTCTACCAATTGCTCTTTTATGCACTCTGCTCCAAGTGCGACTGGACTATTAGAGCAGCGAGGTATTGACCCTAGTGGACCCTGCATAGCCTTTTTTTCTACAAATGGTTCAACTAGTGTCTGGGTAATTTCCTCTCCATTTATGACCAATTGGCCAGACACTATCTTTATTTTATCACCAGGCAGACCTATCAAACGTTTGATGAAGTCTCTTCCATCTCTGGGGTTTCGAAACACTACAATATCACCTCGCTCCGGAACACTATAGAATATCCTGCCATAAATTGGGCACAAAGCATACGGGCAACTGTACCTTGAATAACCGTATGCAAATTTGTTAACAAATAAAAAGTCACCTATTAATAAATTCGGCTTCATTGAACCAGACGGTATCCAGAATGGTTGAAATAAAAATGTTCTTATTAAACCAGCTATTAAAACCGCATAAACGATTGTTTTAATTAATTCTACAAAGCTATTACTATTTTCCGAATTTAAAGATGCCATTTCAATTCTTCCTTATGTCACAAAAATTATTTTTAGCAAATTGAATATTATTTATGGATTAAAAGTGTTGCCATAAATAATCACTGAAGCTTGAACCCAAGGAAATTCATCGGAAATACTTACGTGTAAATCTATATTTTTACACTGACTGAATAGTTCATTAAGTTTTTGTAGAGATTTAGAATTTAATTGAATTTCCGGTTTTCCTAATTTACCACGCACTAATGATATATCTTTTAAAAATAATCCATCTCTAATTCCTGTCCCAAGTGCTTTTGAAAATGCTTCTTTAACAGCCCAACATTTAGCATATACTTCCGTCCTCATACGAGCTTGTTTTGCATTATTTACTTCTGTGTCACTAAAATATTTTTTTTCAAATCTTTCTCCATATCTCTTAAGAACAGCTTCTATGCGATTTTGGTTGACCAAATCTATTCCATGACCAAGTATCATATTGATGCCCACAAATTTTATTTGTTTATTAACTTCTTCATTTTAGTAATCACTGCGTCAAGGCCATGGTAAATGGCTTCTCCAATTAAAAAGTGCCCAATATTCATTTCTTTAACTTGATCAATTTTTGAAAGGCTGCCTGCAGATTTATAAGTAATGCCGTGACCGAAATGTACCTCAAGGCCCATTTCCTCAGCTAGCCTAGACATGTTTCTATAGCGCTCAAATTCTACATTTGCAAGGCTAATCTCATTCTGTTCGATTAGATCACAATACTTTCCTACATGAAATTCCACAATATCAGCACCAATGGCTTTAGATGCTGAAATCTGAGACTCATCGGCCTCAATAAATAGTGATAATCTGATCCCATTTTCAGGTATCGGTTTGACGTATTCTCTATAGTACTGATAACTGCTAACTACATCTAAGCCGCCCTCTGTAGTCACTTCTTCCCGTCTCTCAGGAACTAAACATACTGCGTTGGGCGAAACCTCTAATGCTTTTGCCAACATCTCATCAGTTGCCGCCATTTCTAGGTTTAATGGTTTAATGAGAGCACTTTTTAATTCTGTTATATCTGTATCACCAATGTGCCGCCGGTCCTCTCTGAGATGGGCTGTTATACCATCGGCACCTGCTGCTTCGGCCATTTTTGCTGCGATAACTGGAGACGGATAATTTGATCCCCTAGCATTTCTTACGGTGGCAACATGGTCAATATTTACCCCTAGTCTTATTTTTCCTTTATTTGACGTTTCCATCAACAGATCCAAAACCTTTATTTCTTTCTCTTCATTTTTTTGCGCAGTTTCCTAGATCGATAGGTCACTATTGTAGGCAACACTATGAAATAGGAAAATGCTGCTGCAACCGATCCGAGTAGAAAACCTCCTACCAAATACGGTAAAAAAATTCCATAAAAAAATTCTATTGTTGCCGAAAAATCTGTATCTTGCCCAAGGAAAATCTTACTAATATTTTCTGATAGAGCATAAGAAACATCCACTAGCTGCTCAAGAAATAATTTTTCTTTTACACCTTCTTTGCTAACGTCAACAAATAAGCCGCCAACACTAAAATTTAGCGCTGCAATTATTGGAAAGGTTACAGGATTCCCCATAAATGTTCCCAAAATAGCGGCTAAAATGTTAACCCTCAAAAATCTAGCAATTAAGAATGCAAGCAATACATGAATACCAAAAAATGGTGAAAATGATACAAATACGCCGATCGCAACACCGAATGCGATGTTATTTGGACTATCTGGCAGGCGCTTAATCCTGGCCATCATATATTCTGCAGCTCTACTCCATCCTTTTTCTGGGAAAATTCCTTCACGGATTTTTCTCCCGAGTGATAGATTTTTCCTCCTCTTAAAAACCATATAAACCTAACTCTTAACAATAGGAGAAGGCAATAAAGTAAACTCATGCTTATTACCTCTGTAGCGAGAGGCTTCAGCCACATCTTCATCTGCAATTATTGCGGCTAAAATATTCATAAGATGTTCAATATTTCTTACCTCTAGCTCAATATAAATTATGTAATAATCTGCTCTATCTTTAAAAAATTTTATATCTGTAATGTTAGCTTTTTGCTCACCAATCAAGGAACAAATCTTCCCTAGCGCGCCAGCTTTATTTAAAAGTGTGACTAGTAAACTTGTAGAATAGCCGTCTGATCCAGAATTTTTGGGCCATCTAAGATCCAACCAATTTTCGTTTTTGGCTTCAAAATCTTTTAGCTGCTCACAATCAATAGCATGAATAAGGACCCCTTTTCCCTTACGGGAAATACCCACTATCCGTTCCCCTGGTATAGGTCTGCAGCAAAGAGCTGTTTTACCTTTAGCTCCACTCGGTAGACCCACAAAAGATGTTACTTCACCCGTATTTTCTGGTAAACTCTTTCCTTTAAACATTTCTGGGTAGATGAGCTTAATAAGGTCCA
Organism: uncultured Alphaproteobacteria bacterium; assembly: GCA_902600895.1. GTDB lineage: Bacteria > Pseudomonadota > Alphaproteobacteria > Rhodobacterales > Rhodobacteraceae > CACKLF01. Next base: position 10,055 of record CACKLF010000035.1, read on the forward strand.
TACCGGTCAATTCAGCGCCACCAAGAGCTGCTAGGATATCATCTGATGTTTTTTCTCCAATTTTTTTTGCCGCGGTAACCAAAGCCTGCTCCGTTACTTTTTTATTAACTTTTTCAAATGAATTTCTAGCAATTTCTCTTCCAAGACGGATATCTTCCATCCTCCGATCATATCTAACACTTCTTCTGATAGCAGATTTTGCTCTACCAGTGAGTACCATATTTTCCCAATTTATTTGGGGCCTTTGTCCCTTTGCAGTAATAATCTTTACTGACTGTCCATTTCTAAGACGCGTGTATAGAGGGACCCGCTTTCCATCAACCTCAGTTCCAACACAATGGTCCCCTATCCTAGTATGTATAGAGTATGCAAAATCCAAAGGTGTAGCGCCTCTTGGTAGCTTAATTACTTCGCCTGTAGGCGTAAAGCAAAAGACTTTATCATTGTACATTTCCAACTTCACGTGCTCTAAAAACTCATTGAGATTTTCTGCTCCCTCAAAACCATCTGTCAAAGACCGAACCCATGCCAAAGGATCTACAGCAAATGGATTTTCAAACAATTCCCCATCTCGAAAAGACCAATGAGCTGCAACACCACCTTCCGCAACCTCATTCATTTCAATTGTTCTTATTTGAACTTCAACACGCTTACCATCTCTTCCTAATACAGTCGTATGAAGCGACCTATATCCATTTGACTTTGGTTGACTAATATAATCTTTAAACCGCCCCGGTACAGCTCTCCATCTCTGGTGAACAGCTCCTAAAGCCGTATACGCGTCTCCCTCAGACCTAGTTATAATTCTAAAAGCAAAAATATCTGATAGTCGTGTGAAAGATTCTTTTTTTTCTTCCAACTTTCTCCAAATGGAGTAAGGTTTTTTTTCTCTCCCAAGAACAGTGGCTTTGATGGCTACCTTTTGAAGCTCTTTCTGTATATCCTGGATAATTTTGGGTACCAAATCAACATTTACGTTCTTTAACTTTAAAAATCGCCGCATGATTGAATTTCTTGCTTCTGGATTCAAAACTCTAAAGCAAAGGTCTTCGAGCTCCTCTCTCATTGATTGCATGCCCATTCTACCAGCTAAAGGTGCAAATATTTCCATTGTTTCATTAGCTTTCCGAAGTTGCTTTTCTGCCGGTAGAGCTTTAATGGTACGCATATTATGTAATCTGTCAGCCAGCTTAACTAAAAGTATGCGTAAATCTTTACTCATCGACACAATGAGTTTTCTAAAGTTTTCAGCCTGCTTAGTTTCTCCAGACGAAATTTGCAAATTAGTCAGTTTAGTGACACCATCGACAAGTAGAGCTATATCGTTGCCAAAATTTTTCTTGACCTCATTAATTGAAAGGTCTGTATCTTCAACCGTATCATGCAGAATTGCAGTCGCTATCGTGGCATCATCCAATTTTTGGCGTATAAGTATTTTTGCTACTTCTATGGGATGATTAAAATACTTTTCGCCCGAGACTCTGAACTGTCCATCATGAAAATTTTTGCCATATTCATACGCACGGGAAATAAGATCCTCATTACAATTGGGATTGTAGTCTTTAATAAGGCTGATTAATTCATTTGAATTAAGCATAAAACATTATCAGACAAATACTTTCACTTATTTTGCTGTGACTCCATTAGAGCCCTTAATAAATTCTCTTCGGACATATCATCATCGGGAGTATCCACTGACTCTGAACTTACCAAACGCGCCATCTGTTCCTCTTCTGGCTCATCGACTTCTATATGCTTTTGATAACTTTCAATTACAGCCTCTTTCAAGTGCGTATATGTTAGGGTTTCATCTGCTATTTCTCTAAGAGCCACAACTGGATTTTTATCATTATCTCTCTCAACCGTTGTCGGGCTTCCAGATGACAATTGTCTAGCTCGCAAAGAGGACAAAAGAACTAGTTCAAATCTATTAGGTACTTTATCAATACAATCTTCTACTGTAACACGCGCCATACTGCTTCTCCTACATTCAAGCAAAATACAAAAACCCCTTTTAAGGCTCATTCACTAAATATTCAAGCCTATATTTGGAAGTAATATTTTTCCTCAAAATTCTTTCTCTCCTAAAAACAGTTAAAGAAACATGTTGTGATTCTTTAATTAATTTCAACAACTGATTTCTTGGCCTTGTCAGGCAATACTTCAAGCATTTCAGAAACTGTTTTATGAAGCACTGGATGCTTCCAATTTGGCAAAATCGATACGAGTGGCTTCAAGACAAAAGCACGATCTTGTATCCTTGGGTGAGGGATTATCAACTCGTTTGGAATACTATTTAATTGTAAGCTGAAATCTAGGCTGGCCCAATAGTTGAACTTTTCAATGCTAGGCAATACCAAATTGCCAATCCCTAAAATATCTAAATCGCATGTTCTTTGCCCCCACCGTTCATTTCTATTTCTACCTAATTGATTTTCAAGTTTTTGAATTTCCCACAATAATTGATCTGGGGTTCCAGAAAAATCAGCTTCTACCACACAATTTGTGAAATCTGGCTTCGTTGCATCTGGGAAAGCCGGTGATTGGTAATAAGCACTTTGATAGTTTATAATTATTCCACTTTCAATCATTCTATCCTTAACTTCATTTAATATTTTGATTGGTGTTTTATCTCTATAATCTTGATTTGATCCCATGCCTATTATAGTATTCATATCGTGTCCTAATATTTTGTAGATCTTAAGTTATAAAAAAGTTTGTTCAAAGAAAATGAAAAATGATATGTCCGTCGTTATTGCGCAACCCAGGGGTTTTTGTGCTGGTGTTGATCGTGCTATTGAAATAGTTGAGGCTGCACTTAAAAAATGGGGCTCTCCAGTATATGTTAGACATGAAATCGTGCATAATAAATATGTAGTAGAAGATCTAAAAAAAAAAGGGGCAATATTTGTAGATGAGCTTAATGAATGCCCTGATGATAGGCCGGTAATTTTCTCCGCACATGGCGTTCCAAAGTCTGTTCCAGAAGAGGCTAAAAACCGAAATTTATTGTTTATTGACGCAACTTGTCCCTTAGTTTCAAAGGTACATATTGAAGCAGAAAGATATTCAAACAGGGGCTTGCAAATAATAATGATTGGCCACGAAGGGCACCCAGAAACCCTAGGGACAATGGGACAGTTGCCAGTTGGAGAAGTTTTACTAGTAGAAACAGTCGAAGACGTAAAACGCCTCAAGCCTCGCGACCCTAAAAAACTGGCTTATGTAACACAAACAACACTTTCAATGGATGATACAAGAGATATTAGCGAAGAGCTGAAAAGGAAGTTTCCCTTAATAGTAGAACCACATAAAGAAGATATATGCTATGCAACAACTAACAGGCAATTGGCAGTAAAAGAACTTGCCAAACAGGTAGAAGCCATTTTAATAATAGGCTCCGAAAATTCATCAAATTCACAGCGGTTAGTTGAAGTAGGAGAGAAAGCAGGTTGCAATTACGTAAGGCTTGTAGAAGATAAATCGAAAGTGGATTGGTCAGCGTTCGACAAAATAAAAAAGGTTGGCATTAGTGCTGGAGCTTCCGCTCCAGAGGTACTAATAAATGAATTAGTCAGTGAGTTTAAATCGCGTTTCTCTACAAGAGTCAATCTTCTTCCTGTCGTTCAGGAAAATGTGTCATTTAAAATACCTAAAGCATTAAGAAAGTAAAGTCGTGGATCCATATTATAGATTGGTAAGGTCAGTTGGCTACTTGGGATTAATCCCTTTTGTAGTTGGAACTTTTTTATCATTTAAAATTGTTACACTCCCATATTATTCAGAAAAATATATCCTGTCTTTTTGTATAAACTATGCAGCTATAATATTGAGTTTTATGGGTGGAGTTCTTTGGGGGTATGAACTGCTGAAACCCTCCAAAACATCAAGATATATGATTGTTTTCATACTTGCACCACCACTATGGGCAGCCTTTGCACTCATAACGCCACTGACATGTTTTCTTTTAGCACTTGGATTTGCATTAATTTATTGGCTCGATATTCTTTCGACAAAAGAGAAAAAGTCACCTAAGTGGTGGTTAAAAATAAGAGCACCCCTGAATAGTTTTGCAATATTAGCGCTTGTGGTGATTGGGTTTAATGAATGAGATAGTAGCTTATACTGATGGCGCTTGCTCCGGCAACCCCGGACCGGGCGGCTGGGGTGTGGTATTAAGAGCAAAAGTAGAAGGAAAAATAGTAAGAGAAAGGCTACTATCAGGAGGTTGTGAACATACAACAAATAATAGAATGGAGTTGAGAGCCGCGATAGAGGCACTAAAAGCCCTGAAAAAACCTACCAAAATAATTATTGTGACAGATAGCACGTATGTAAAAGAAGGATTAAATAATTGGATGAAAAAATGGAAGAGTAATGGTTGGAGGACCGCAAATAAAAAGCCTATAAAGAATGAAGATTTATGGAAACTACTGGATGCAGAAAATAAAAAAAATACTGTTGTGTGGCAGTGGATAAAAGGACATGCTGGACATGAAGGGAATGAATTAGCGGACAAATTAGCGACTGATCAAGTAACCAAAATAAAAAAGGCTATGTGCAGGTCTCTCCCCTAACAATTTTAAAGCCCCTAATTAATTCACTAAATTTCAATGGCTTTTTACCCGGTCTCTGCAATTGATCGATTATTACAGAACCTTTTCCACACGCTATTTGTATACCGTCATCTGAAATGTTAAGAATAGTGCCAGCTCTCTCTCCCACTATTGCTCTCTCCATTTTTGCTACTCTACTTGAAAGAATTTTAACCCTTTCGCCTTTTATAATCGTCCACGCACCTGGTGTCTCTGAGAGGCCACGAATTAAATAATCTATCTCACTTGCAGGTTTTGACCAGATTATACGAGTTTCCAACTTTGAAATCTTTTTTGCATAACAAATACCTGTTTTATTTTGAGCAGAAGCGATCGGTAAATTTTCTAAGTTATCTAGAAACTTTTCGACTAAATCTGCTGCTAACCTACTCAATTTTTCTGATAATCGCAAAAACGTATCAGTTCCTAATATAGGCTCAACAACAGTTTGATAAACTGGTCCAGTATCGAGCCCTTCTTCCATTTTCATAAGTGTAATTCCCGTTTTTTTGTCACCACTTATTAAAGCTCTTTGTATAGGTGCTGCACCCCTCCATCTAGGCAAAATGGAGGCATGGACATTGACTGCTGCAATTTTTGGAATTTCTAATACCTGTTTAGGAAGGATTAAACCATATGCAGCCACTAAAATAATATCTGGTTTTAGGCTGC
>CACKLF010000036.1 GCA_902600895.1 uncultured Alphaproteobacteria bacterium
CACTTGATTTAATTGATTTAAACAACTTATCAAATTCATGAGATTTGTTTTTGAAATCATTCCATACTTGTTTTTCCATAAAACAATTATTCCAATTTTAGAAATATTATTCATGAATAAAATACAAAATATGTGTTATCAATCTAATTATTGAAAATTTTATAAATAAATTCCATTATTTTAAATTTGTGGTATGGGAGTTGATCTGATTGAAACAAGGATTTCTTTTTGCGACCACTGGTAAAAATTATACGAATATGGCAAGACGTGCTGCTCGCAATCTTCGGCTAGTTATGCCTCATGCAGAAGTTGATTTATTTACTGATCAACATATTAATGATCCAATTTTCAACCAGGTCCATCTTTTAGAAAATGTATCAAAGCGGCCTAAAATGGAAGCTATTAGAAGAAGTAGATTTCATAGGACAATCTGTTTAGATTCTGATCTAATTATACTTTATCCAATATTTGATGTTTTCAATGTACTAGATTTTGCTCCTATTGCTGGTGTTCAAGCAATGGGACGTCAAAAGTTTATGATGGAAACTAAAGGTGTTCATATACCAAATAGTTTTCCTTTAATTAATAGTGGTTTAATTGCAGTCCAAAAGTCAAAGTTAATAGACAATCTTATGAAGGAATGGGAGCTAGGCTGGATTAATAAGACTCCTCCGAAGCTAGATCAACCTATTTTACGTTATTTACTATTTAAAAACAAGATTACTCCTTTAATCTTACCTATGGAATATAATCTTATAAAATTGAGATCTCTTTTGGTTTGGGATAAAATTCAAGGTCCAATAAAAACTCTCCACATAATTAATTTAAAAAATCAAGATCATAGTAATTGTAATAGTCCAATCAAATTAAAAGATGCCCTTCCATTAAAAATTTACAACGCATATAAAATGATCACTAATAGTTAAATAAAATTTTAGAGGTCAAATAGAAAAGGGTTAGTTGTAAATTATTGATTATATTTGGTTTTTTTGAAAAGATTTGGTTGAATTCTTTTTGTTAGGATGTCAGTTGTGAAAATTTTATTAATAATTTATCCATAGAAAGTAGTTTTGGAATTTCTGAATATGTGTGGTCGCTATGCCTTATACGATATAAGTAAAGCTGAATTTTACATACCCCAAAATATGGTAGGTATAAACTACAATATATCACCTGGTACCTCTGTGCTTGTAGTTACTGAAAACTACGATGTTAAGTTAACTCATTGGACTTTTAGTGTAGCATGGGCTGAAAAATTGCGGATTATTAATGCTAGATCTGAGACCCTTGAAATAAAAAAAATTTTTCAAAATACGAAACGATGTATATTTATTGCAAATGGATATTTTGAATGGTTGAGAGAAAGGAGAGAGAAGAAACCTTTTTACCATACCTTTAAAGACAGAATGATGTATTTTGGAGGTGTCTACAATGAACATGGTGCATGTATTATAACTCGACCATGTTATCGATTGAAAATGGAGATACATCAACGACAACCTGTTTTACTGCGATATAAAGATTTTTCTAATTGGTTCTCATCGAAACATGACTATAGTTGTGAGCATTCCAAAGATATGCACATATACCGGGTTTCGAGTATTGTAAACTCTACCAAAAATAATTCTGAAGAGAACATATCTGAAATTTCTCAATCATTTTAATAGTGATCTTGAAAAAGTCTGACATATCTTAGATTTAATTATAATAAGTATGAAAGGCAATTAATTTCAAAGTAACACGTTAAATATCTTCTGAGTTTTTAAATTCTAAATATATCACTTTAGGCTTTTAAAAAATTTAAATTCATAGAATTTATTTTGCTGAATAAATGGAATATTGATGTCGTCCTACTTTTTTATATTTAGAAACAATGCGTGAATGTAAGGTTTTTGATTACTTGGCAAATAGTTAAAGATCGCTAAGCTACTGAACTGCCGATAATTCTAGAAGTGTACAGACAGTGTGTCTGAGAGTTTTTCAATTGGAGGCGAGAATTTTGTAAGGTTTATCCCCTCAACGGCCGCTTTGTATTCTTCAAGGTTAGGAGTTCTACCAAGTATTGCGGAGAGAACCACAACTGGCGTCGATGCGAGAAGTGACTCACCCTTTTTATGATCTGAGTCTTCTACGACTCGACCTTTAAATAAGCGCGTGGACGTGGCCAAAACAGTATCCCCTTTTGCAGCTTTTTCTTGATTTCCCATACACAAATTACACCCAGGTCTTTCTAAATATAATATATTTTCATACTCAGTGCGAGCTGAATTTTTGGGATTATTATCATCAAACTCGAATCCTGCATAGCGCTGCAGGATTTCCCAATCCCCTTCACCTTTAAGTTCATCAATAATATTGTAGGTTGGTGCGGCCACAATTAGAGGAGCTTTAAATTTAATGCTACCATATCTTTTCTCAAGATTTTTGAGCATGCTAGATACTATTTTTATATCACCCTTATGAACCATGCAAGAACCCACAAACCCTAAGTCAACAGTCTTCTCCGCAGAATAAAATGAAATTGGCCTTATCGTATCATGTGTATAACGTTTTGATGGATCAATATTATTGACATCAGGATCAGCAATCATCGGTTCTTCTATTTCATCCAAATCAACTATGACCTCAGCAAAATACTTGGCGTTTCCATCAGGAGCAAGTGCTGGGCGACTTCCCGAGGTAATTTCCTCAATTCTATTGCGAGCTTTTGCAATCAATTTCTTCAGAGTTTTGGCAGAATTATCCATGCCCTTATCTATCATGATTTGAATTCTACTAATTGATAATTTCAAAGACTCTATCAAGGTCTGATCTTGAGATATGCATATAGCAGCTTTAGCCTTCATTTCTGCTGTCCAATCTGTAAAAGTGAAAGCTTGGTCTGAGAGTAGTGTTCCGATATGCACCTCTATAACGCGACCTTGAAAAACGTTATCCCCAAACTGTTCAAGCATCTGGGCTTGGGTTGAATGTACAACATCCCGAAAATCAATATGTTGCTTTAGGTTACCCTTGAAAGTGACTTTAACAGTTTCTGGTATTGGCATTGCAACTTCTCCAGTTGCTAACGCTATTGCAACAGTTCCAGAATCAGCACCAAACGCAATTCCCTTTGACATCCTTGTATGAGAGTCCCCACCTATAATGATGTCCCAGTCGTCTACTGTTAAATCATTTAATACTTTGTGAATCACATCAGTCATAGAATGATATTTTCCATTTGGATCTCTAGCCGTTATGAGTCCAAATCGTTGCATAAAACTCATAAGTTTTGGTATGTTTTCTTGCGCTTTAAAATCCCATACAGAGGCTGTATGACATCCTGATTGATAGGCACCATCAACAGTTGGTGATATTTTTGTAGCTGCCATAGATTCTAATTCTTGGGATGTCATAAGGCCGGTAGTGTCCTGAGATCCTACTATATTAACTTTTATTCTGACGTCAGAACCAGCAAGAAGAGAGTTTTTCTCCAAAACACCAATGGCATTTTTGTTAAATATTTTTTCTACTGCTGTTAGTCCTTGCTTTGCGTTGGTAACAATCTTTGAGGGTGAAAATACCGGTTTCAGAGATTTACCTAATATTTCCGATGCAAAGCTTTGAAGCTTTTTTCCAAAGATAACAGCATAAGAGCCTCCAGCCTTGATGAACTCTAGCTTTTGTGAAGAAAAAGAATGTGATATGTCTGCAAGTTCTTGATTGCCTTGCTGATTCAACAATTTCTTATTTCTCGTATCAATCTTTAGTATAGTTCCGGTATCCACTGAAAATATTTGTTCTAAAATTGGTTCTCCATCATTATTGAGTATAACACACCCATTTTCATCAACCTTTTTTCTCCAGTTTTTAAGATCTATACCTATTCCTCCAGTTACGCCGATTGTCGTCTGAAAAATGGGAGATATACCATTTGTTCCAGCAACAATTGGAGCAATATTCACAAATGGAATGTAAGGACTTGTTTTTTTTCCTGTCCATAATGCTACATTATTTACACCCGACATTCTTGAGGAACCAACTCCCATAGTTCCTTTTTCAGCCACTAACATCACTCTTTTTGTGGGATGTTTCCTCTGTAATTCAATTATATCTTTTTGTGCAATATTGGATATAAAACACTTGCCATGTAATTCTCGATCAGAACGCGAATGAGCCTGGTTGCCTGGGGATAGCAAATCGGTAGAAACATCACCAACGGCGGCCACATAAGTTACAACTTCGATCTCTTCTTCGACCTCTGGGAGTTGAGTAAAAAATTCACCAGCAGCAAAGCTTTCAAGGAGTTGCCGCGCTGCCTCATTTCCCCCAATATAAGCATGTTTCAATCTATTGGTGTCCTCTTCATATAAAAAGACTTGAGTTTTAAGTACGGAAATCGCTTTTCTAGATATGGAGGCGTCGTCACCAAGTGCCAAGTCTAGCAAGACTCTGATTGATGGTCCTCCTTTCATATGAGATAAAAGTCTTAGAGCGAAGTCCTCAGATATATCTTCCACGTACGTTTGCTTGCAAATAATATTTTTTAAGAATTCGGCTTTAACTCCGGCTGCATCAGTGGTTCCTGGAAGAATATTATAAATTAAGAGCTTTAGTGCTTCCTCTCTATCATCATTCTTACTATTTGAAATAATAGATACAATTTCTTGGGTAAGCGCACCGTCATCTATTGGTTTAGGCTGGAGATCCTTTTTTTTTCGCTCTTCTATTTCGTCAATGTAGTCTTGATATAAGCTCATGGCAGCGATACTAATTACTCAGAAAAAATTTTAATTTGAGTTTTTCATATTTTTCTTGAAACCCCTTCGATAAAGAAACTATACGTTTTAAAAAACTGTTGCAAGACTTATACCTATTTTTGGGAGTTTATATATCTTAAAAATAGGAAACATTATTTATTAGTAAATGAAAAAGTTTCTGAAGTTTGCCTCGACGTCTTTAAGTCAAACTGAAAGAGGCTATTCAAGCTTTTCTACAGATTTTAGGTTGGCATCACGGAAAGAATTACAAAGACACGGCTTGAACCAAATATTTTGATGAAATAAAGGCCAACAAGCCTTAAAAAAATTCTCATTCATAAAGTAACTTCCAAAATTCACAACGAAAGGTAACAGATTAGATGTGATTGTAACTTTTATTATAGCTTGCAGAAATCAGTTCCTTTGATTAAAAGAAACTGCAAGGAGTAGCAAATGATAAAATCACTGAATGTGCCTTTGGCTAACTTAAAGGTTAGTTTTTGCCGATCATTTTATTTAATCCCCAAAGGTGAAAGACTACTCCAAAACACTCTTTTAGGGTATATTGTAGGGGATAATATCTTCGACAATTGTAAGGCTGGTGCAGCGTTCGCCGTAGGAGCTACAATTGTTTGTGATCAGACAAATTAATTTAGTGTCATAAATATGCAGAAATCGCTCTCACTTTTGGTTTTGCTCACGGGGCTGGCTTTCGCTTATTCTCCGTTTTTTTTTTAAACTATATCACATATTTTATACCTGAAAGCTGGGCATTTAATTTGCGTGTGTTATTCGCAGAACCTTTCGCAATGCCGGCTTTAATACTTCCTTTTCTACTCGGCGTTGGTCAGTGGATATCTCGGGCCTTTTTTGGAAAATCTAAAGAAAGTCATGCACTGCTTTGGGCTATTGCTACGATTCCTGTGTTTGCTTTTGGATATGACTCATTTGCAAAAACATATCTTCACGAAAATTTTGGCTGGAAGTGTGATGATTGCGAGATGCGGTTATTTTTTAAGGATAAAATTGGTAACAAGGATTGGATAGTGAATTATGAACTTTTTAAATCAGGTCCCAAAAAACCTTGCCAAAATAGGCAGAAAGAGAACAACGTGAATCTCGCTGATATTCAAAAGTATGTCACAATAGTAACGAAAAATATTGACTGGTTACAAGTCCAGATTCATCAAAAACAACTTGGCTCCCATTTATTAGATAAAGACTTGCTGATTCAAGCTAATAATAAAATCGCAAATGCATCCAATTATCAAAGAAAACATTTAGCACGATGTTGGGGGGGATCATCTCTTCACTATTTGGACAAAGTTGAAAAGCTAGTGAAAGTGCAGATGCAACTTTATGATCAGTTAGTTAAGGGCAGTGACGCATAAAAATCAGGTTAAGTGATAGATATCACTTATTTTGTGTTTTTAACATGATATATAAATATTTTAAATCTTTTCTTTTCCAAGCTATTACAATACAGTTTGACCTGAGGAACCTGTATGACGGACGAAGTTATAAACAATTCGGCTATTTTTGAGTCAAGCTTTACCGTTGACAATGGAACATTTCAGTCGGGTGAAAATTTTGTCATATCTATACCGTCGTATAGTGATCTGGATGGGTATTCAAGTGATCCCTATGAATTTATTTGGTATAGGCATGACTCCAATTCCCTTGAAACTTCTATAGTATCAGAGGAAATAAGTGACAGCTATGGTTACACCAATCATTACGTGAGTGGAGAAGATGTAGGCTATTATATCTCAGCTAGGTTTCAGTTTTATGATGGTATCGGTAATTTAGAGTCTGTTACGCATACTACTGAAAGTCCTATTCAGAATACACCTGCTGATATTACATTTTCGATGGCACTCGACAGCGGGGAATTTCTGGTTGGTGATATTGTTAACCTTTCCTACTCCTGGTACGACGCAGATGGGCATGATGTACCCACTCAAATAAACTGGTACCGGCATAGTAGCGAGGTTTTAGATTTAACTGATACTAGCAGCTATGAATTGGTCAGTAATGATGATCTGTCTTATTATGAAATAGAATTTGACGATCAAAGCCACTATATTTCTGCTGTACTAAGCTTTACAGATGAGGGTGGTTCTCTTGAGTCGGGTATGTTTAGGTCCCCAACTCCTATCGCAGTCACTCATACAACTGAAAAGACTTTGATAAATGTGAGCGATTATCCAGAAAACGACGAGGTTTTATCTCTATTAAGTACTGAAGGATACCAATATAAGTGGGGAGGTGATTTAGGAACTGCTCCAGATCTAACCTTTAGTTTTGCCGAAAATCAAAATTTTGTAACTCTGGATCAATCCTATGCTGACAGCATTAATTTCTACACACCTTTTGAAGATGCCCTCAATTCTATTCCTACTCTTCTGGCGCAGCCTGGCTACGCTTTAATTGAATATTCAGAGGAAGAAAAAGCAGCTACCAGAAAAATCTTTTCAGATTGGTCTGATGCTTCTGGAATAAATTTTATTGAAGTGGAAGATACTACCAATGAGTATGGTGAAATTCGCCTTTTTCAGATGGATTTTAGTGCTTGGCAAACTGTGGATCCCTCTCTATTTGACCCCAATTCCACTGCAGCATTCGCGTATTTACCAGGGTTTTCAAACAAATTAGATGCGTTAGAGGGTGATATTTTCTTGAATAGTATCTATGACCCGGGTGATGGTTGGTTTGAGCACACAATATCCCATGAGCTTGGGCACGCCATTGGATTTCAACACCCTCAAGACGGACCCGATGTATATTCTTACGTAGCAAGTACATCGGCTGATCAATCTGATAGATCCATTATGGCTTATGATGAAGGTGGGGAATTTGACTACTTTGTTGGTGAGATGCCTATGCCCCTTGATATTGAAGCTGCTGAATGGCTTTATGGTGGAAAAAATGACGTTCGCATTGATGACACCCCTTATCAACCAGCTGCTGATTTCTATCAATATTACAGAATATCAATTTTGGATGATGGTGGAACGGATACTCTGGACCTCTCATTACAAAGCCATAATCCCGTTTATATCAATATTGAACCAGGAAGTTGGAGTACTATAAATTCAACTTCAGACCCTTCTGTCATGATCGATGCGGGAGCGGAGCAAATATACGAATTTGGTCAGATATATATTGGAGACGACGCGTTTATTGAAAATGTAATTGGCACAGGGTTTGATGATATTATCGAAGACAATAGCGCCAGTAACCAGATTTTTTCGGGAGGTGGTAATGATAGTATTTATTTGAACCATCTTTTAGGCCAGTCTGAAGATTTCATTGATGGTGGAGCTGGAGAGGGAGATACTTTGTACCTTCCCGGATCAAGTACCAGCTATACTTATGAGCAAATTGGTGAGGGTTCGGCAAATAAATACCGGCTATACGATGGAAACTCCAATGCGGTTGGTACGATACAAAATATAGAAAAGATTAATTTTGTTGATGGTTTGGTAAACCCAAATGATTTGACTGAAAAGCATAGTGAAATGGATAATGAAATATATTTAAAGGACACAAATGTTCTTTTGCAACTTTCTCTGGTGGAGTTTGAGGGTCTAGGTGATTTCAGTGAGCCCTATGGGTCAAATGCTACTTCACCTCTCAACTATTACATACCGGATCCAGATGGGTCTTTTCCAGATTTTAATCAAGAGCCTGATGGTCAAATAGTTTTAACAAGCACGATTACATCGCCGTTGATTATGCACACCATAGCTGTAGAATATGTAGGTTTAAACAATGACGAATTTAATGCTTTTAAGGAAGCCTCTTTCGATTATCCAACATGGGGTAGTGATCCTTATGTTTTGGTCAGTAGGCTAGAGGAGTATGTTGCTGATTTTGCAATCTCTGATGATACAACAGTTGAGGATTTTGAATTCGTTTCTTTGGCAATTGAAGCCACAAATCTTAACTTCGTTCCGGGCGTTGGTTTCCCAGATATGGAGATTACAAAAATTATTCCTCTAGGTTATTTAGACTCTGAATCAGCATTTCTTAATTCGGCAAGTAATGGATTTATTGTAACCCCATTTAATACTGTTGAAATGAATGATGAAGAAACTGAAAGCATTCCAGCTGGTCCTCATTACCCAATAATTGCGCAAACAGGCTTTCTTTCAGGTTTAGATTTTAGTAACATTATTGCTGACGATTTCGACTTAAATTTCACTGATGTTCCCTTTTATAACCCTGGAGATTTGTCTGCTCCAGTGGGAAGTACAGATGTAATTGAGTATGATCCGATGTCCAATGAGCAATTTTACTGGCTAGCGACAGTAGCAGTTGGCTATCATGGCAATGACCCAGATGTACAAAATATGTTTTCTTCTGGTTTTTTCGATAGCTATCCAACTTATCAGCAGACATCAGACGTTATAGCCGCGCTTCAACAATTTATCGGCTATACTGAAGGAAAGTCGACCATAGCTGATTATAGTTTTATCCTTATGGCTGCACAGTTCGAGAATAATATGAGTAACAATACGATGCTCAAGGTTGTTCCAATTGGCACTATTAATTCAGAAATAAATGCTGATCCTTCAGATGACAGCTTCGATAATATAATGGGTGGCTTTCCAGAGCAATATGGTGGTGGTCAGTGGTATGTTACAGATCTAGGAAGTTCTGGAGGCCAGTCTGGCCCGATAAATGGAACCCCCGAGGCAGACACTCTTCAGGGTTATGGTGGAGATGACATAATATATGGTAATGCTGGCGATGACACGATTTATGGTGGTGGTGGCAACGATAAAATTTATGGTGGTGATGGAAATGACACTCTGAGATCTGGGGATGGAGATGACCAACTATTTGGTGAGGCTGGGGATGATAGGCTTGTAATTGATGGAACAGGTTCCATGGAATTTAATGGTGGAGAGGGTAACGATACCATTATTCTTGATACGACAGAGTTTACGCCTCCAGGGGATGATTTTTCAATTCAGTTTGATTTGTCACGGAATATTGTCGGGGGAGTATTAGACGGGGATTTTGTATTAAGCAATAGTGATACCTTAGTATCCATTGAAAATGTTGAATACACTGGACCAATAGCTGTAGAAATTATTGGGGATGATTACAATAATACTCTTCAGGTGGATAGTGGAGGCGATACAGTTAATACTATACGGGGAGGTGGAGGAGATGACACCCTACTGTCAACTGATAGTGCCGACTATCTTTATGGTGGCAGTGGGAATGATACTCTGACTTCTGGTTTAGGAGGTGATCAGCTCTTTGGTGGGCCAGATGATGACAAACTTATTACAAATGGTTTCGGGTCTAATTTGTTTGATGGTGGCGAGGGGATAGACACTGTTGAGGTTGTTTTAAATGGTCCTGATTCTTGGACTCCTTCTCCTGATTTTGTAATGCTTTATAGCAGTCTAATGAGTGGTGAAATGGGTGCATATGCCCATATTGAGAATTCTGACAATCTTGAATTTCAACTGAGTGATACACTGAATTATGTTGAGAATATAACATACAAAACTGATTTACCTGTCATACTTTTTGGTAATAACGAAGATAACATACTGACAACTGGTGGTGGTAATGATTACATTGATGGTGAGGCTGGAAATAATTTTCTTTCAGGTGGTTTAGGTAGTGATACTTATTTCAGTAATAGCTTATATCCTGGTCAGAATATAATCACGGATGAAGGTGGGGAAGCTGATACTCTGGAAATTTTAGACTCTATTGGAGTAGATTCTTATAGATTGTATGTAACCAATAGCCTTGATGGCGGTCCTCAAATAGTAAGAGAAAGTCAGGACGGGCGTGAGGATATCATGTTATTTGGGCCAGACAATCAGAAAGCGATAGAATATTTAACATGGTTTGCTGATCCATCCTTAGATGGGTCTTATAATCTAGATTACGAGCACGTACTCAAAATAGTCACGGATATTTCTGAAATAGATACCCCACATTTTGCTTTTGCAGGAACTACGGGGAACGATGACTTAACCTTGCCTTCTAATTTATCATTATCTGAGTCCGAACAACAAACACTTGATTTTGCTGAAGTCTATTTGGACGAAGGCAGAGATTCATTTGTATTGGCAAACACGGAAACGGAAATTCACGTTTATGGTGGTAAAGGTCAAGACCTTTTAAGTGCTTCAGGTGTGTATTCTGACGCTTTCTTTTTCGGTGGTGGTGGCAATGACCAACTTGTAGGTGGAGATGGTAATGATACTCTAGATGGTGGTTATCGTGGCTCAAAGAAAAGTGATGAAACGGATGAAGACTTAGTTTTTGGAGGTTCTGGAGAGGATACGATCTTTTATGGCGGAGGATTTGACGAAATTGATGGTGGAGAAGGTGAAGATACACTCGTTCTCAAATATTGGGATTTTTCAGATATCGTATCGGTCACCCGACTTCATGAAAAATATACCATAAATTTTGAAGATGCTGGATTGTTAGCTTCAAATGTTGAGAATGTTGGAGCCTCGTCTTGGCAAAATGATGGGCTGGTAAAATCAATTTCTGATTTGCACTGGGAATTCAGGCCCGAAGAGTTGGCGGGTGAAGGTCTATATCTCACTGTTGCACCTACCGGTATTCTGATGCCGTTAGATCTTGAAAAAGTCAATTATACGGGATCTGTGATCAATCTTTCTTCAGTAGAGTATTATGAATTAGCGGAAAATGAAACCTCGGTAAATTATGACAATCCCGCTGGGTATATTGAAGTTACGAATACAGGTGGAGATCCGATAACCTGGATGGTAGGAGTGGCAATCGAGTATCATGGTGATGATATGGATGCAATCACTGGGCTTTCCTATCCAGATACTTTTAGCCATATTCAAGACGTAGCTAGCTTGGAATCTGAGTTAAATAACTTTGTTATTATCGGAACTGAAAGTGCAAATATTCAGGACTTTAGCTATATCCTCACTGCTCTTGAAGTTGATTATTCTGTTCTTGATGATAGTGGAAGTCCTTCAGTAAAAAAGATAGCACCGCTTGGTCGAATTGATGTTGAGAGTGAGGAAGCTTTAAATATCATGCAGGGTAGTATAGCAGAAGAGTGGTTCATTTCTGAATTAACCGAGAGTGATGAGGAAACGGTGGTTCCAGAGCCAGAGCCTGAACCAGAGCCAGAGCCAGAGCTGGAAGTTCCAGTTGGAACTGTTGAGTTACTTGGTACCTTTGCTGAGGGTGAAGAGATAACGGCTGATATTAGTGGCTTGGGTGAAGAGTATCAGGGCATGTCTTTTGCCTATAAGTGGATGGCGGATGGCCAAGTTATTAATGGAGCCATTTCAGATACCTATACACTTACCCAAAGTGATGTTGGAAAAGCTATAACTGTAGAGTTAAGCACCAAAGCTGGCGTTTCCTCTGATACGATTGAGTTTGTTATAGATAGTTCTGGCATGACGAATGATGGCGGTAGCTTCAATCTTATACCTGTGGCTGAGACTGACTGGCCTTCGTGGGATGAGTTTACTGAAGGTTTGGAAATTTATGATCAAGGGGACGAGAATGTACTTAAAATAGATTGGCATAAAGCTAATGAGGTTAATAGCCTCTATGAAATGCCTTTCTACTTATACAATACTTTAGGTATTGATACTGAGGATGGTTTTAATTATGTTTTTCAAGCTTTTGGTGATGGAACACATAAGCTGGAAGTTGATTTGCATGAGAGATTTGATCTTCAATCCGAGGTTACGATTGACCTGCAACTTAGTCCTGATCAAAACTCAGCAGAACTGATAGAGGCGTTTGAAGCTGTCGATTTAACACTGACGTTTGATGAGAATAATTCCTCTGATACGATTGAGTTTGTTATAGATAGTTCTGGCATGACGAATGACGGCGGTAGCTTCAATCTTATACCTGTGGCTGAGACTGACTGGCCTTCGTGGGATGAGTTTACTGAAGGTTTGGAAATTTATGATCAAGGGGACGAGAATGTACTTAAAATAGATTGGCATAAAGCTAATGAGGTTAATAGCCTCTATGAAATGCCTTTCTACTTATACAATACTTTAGGTATTGATACTGAGGATGGTTTTAATTATGTTTTTCAAGCTTTTGGTGATGGAACACATAAGCTGGAAGTTGATTTGCATGAGAGATTTGATCTTCAATCCGAGGTTACGATTGACCTGCAACTTAGTCCTGATCAAAACTCAGCAGAACTGATAGAGGCGTTTGAAGCTGTCGATCTAACACTGACGTTCGGCCCGGCGAGTTCTGAAACCAGTGAGGCATTTTTAAGTTCAGCCAGTGCTGTGGTTGAAAATGTCAATGATGTTCCTGAAGGAGCAGTGGAAATTTTGGGTAAGCTTTTTGACGGTAATGTCTTGACAGCTGATACTGAAGCCTTGAAGGACGTTGATGGCTTAGGTGATTTGCATTTTCAATGGCTGGCAGGCGGTCAGGTAATACCAGATGCAATATCTGAAACTTACACACTGACCAGTCAAGAAATAGGAAAATCTATTTCTGTGGAGGTAAGTTATATCGATGGGCAAGGCACTGAAGAGAAAGTGATGAGTTCAGAGTCAACTATTGTCCGGAGTGGAGTTGTTGAAATTTTAGGTACTCTTGCTGAAGATCAAACCATTATGGCTGATGTAAGTGGGTTAGAAGACAAGTATCATCATATGTCTTTTGAGTATAAGTGGATGGCCGATGGAGAGATCATTTCGGGCGCTGGTACTGATAGTTATACGCTTAAGCAAAGTGATGTTGGAAAAGAGATAACTTTAGAGTTAACAACACCAGCATGGTCAGGCTTTGAGATTGTTTATGGGCATCTGCTTGCAGGTGAGGCAGGACAAACGTTCTTTGATAAAAGTATTTATTATTCTTCTGACGGAACATCTGTTGATGCGCCTGACTGGAAGAAAGAGAATGGTGATTTAATTTGGTATGATGTTGATAAGGATATTGAGATCATCCTAGATCAAAGTGATTTTTTAAATCCTAATACTGGTAACAAGTATGGTATTAATGAGACTATTTTTGAAGATCTGCCGGATGGAAATATTTTAGCGGCCTGGAATGTAAGTGTTTGGAATGATGATATTGGTGATAGCCAGGCGGAAATTTTTTATCGAATCTTTAATCCTGAGGATGGTGCGTTTGTAACTGATGAAGTTCAGGTTACTGACGATGATGTTTCAAATTATATCCGGGATATTGATATCAATTTGGATGGAAGTTTTGAGATTGTTTATGGGCATCTGCTTGCAGGTGAGGCAGGACAAACGTTCTTTGATAAAAGTATTTATTATTCTTCTGACGGAACATCTGTTGATGCGCCTGACTGGAAGAAAGAGAATGGTGATTTAATTTGGTATGATGTTGATAAGGATATTGAGATCATCCTAGATCAAAGTGATTTTTTAAATCCTAATACTGGTAACAAGTATGGTATTAATGAGACTATTTTTGAAGATCTGCCGGATGGAAATATTTTAGCGGCCTGGAATGTAAGTGTTTGGAATGATGATATTGGTGATAGCCAGGCGGAAATTTTTTATCGAATCTTTAATCCTGAGGATGGTGCGTTTGTAACTGATGAAGTTCAGGTTACTGACGATGATGTTTCAAATTATATCCGGGATGTCAGCTTGCGGATTAATGGTATGGAAAACTTTGCAACTGCCTCAAGCGTGCCAGTCCAGAACGTAAATGACCCTCTGGAGGGTTCTCTGTCCATTGTAGGAGATCTTGCTGAGGATGGAGTAATTACTGTTGATACTTCAGGGCTTTTTGATGAAGACGGATTGGGTGATTTTAATTACCAGTGGTTGGCAGGTGGCGAAACCATTGATGGGGCTACTTCAGAGAGTTATGTTTTGACCCAGAACGAAGTTGGAAAGACAGTTTCCGTTGAGGTAAGTTATACGGACGGTCAAGGTACCTTAGAAGAGATAGATAGCTTAACTGTTCTGGATAATAGTGAAAATTTCATCATTAGTAATGTTAATGATCTCCCTGAAGGAGATGTTGAACTCATAGCTAATTTTTTCTGGCAAGGCCAGACAGTTAGTCTAGATGTATCAACCATTTCTGATGAGGATGGAATGGGTGAATTTAACTATCAATGGTTATCAAATGGTCAATTAATTGAGGGAGCAACTCAAGATAATTATATGTTAACCCAAGATGAAGTTGGGAAAACCCTTTCTGTTGAAGTCAACTACACTGATGGGCAGGGTACTCTCGAAACAGTACATAGTGCCGAAAGTGATATCATAACAGTCCCACCAATACTCGACCCATCCACGATTTACACAGTGGAATATTTGGCGTCCGATTTTGATTTGGCTGAATTGAATAGTTCAGATCCGTTTTCAGAATTGTTGGCGCGTGGTCCCTTACCTTTTTCTGAATTCTTAGACTCAACTGGTTCAGTAGAACTAGGTGAAGATACATTCGTGATTTCTGGTGGTTATAATTTAGCTTTTTATTGGGATCTTATCGAGTCCATTGAGGGTGCGGGTGGAGTGGCGAAGTTTTATGATGAGGTGATTTCGGAAAGTGATGGTTCAGAAT
>CACKLF010000037.1 GCA_902600895.1 uncultured Alphaproteobacteria bacterium
GTATGAGTATTTGCTACAAAAAGATTTGTTACAAAGTCTTCATCTTTAGTATTCATACCTTGGAGTCCTTTGCCACCACGCTTCTGCTCTCGATACTCTGTTAATGCAGTTCTTTTTATGTAGCCGGCAGAAGTTACTGATACGACCATCTCCTCTTTTTCAATTAGATCCTCATCGTCTAAATCTCCATCAAAATCTACAATTTCAGAACGGCGAGGAAATCCAAATTTTTCTTTAATTTCAATGAGTTCCTTTGAAATAATTTCATTGACCCTCTTTTTTGATGCTAAAATATCAAGATAATCTCTTATTTTTTCAGCTAACTGCTCTAGCTCGCTAGTAACTTCCCTGACTCCAATAGCCGTAAGTCTTTGTAACCTTAGATCTAAAATTGCTCTAGTTTGCTTTTCAGATAGTTTGTAGGTTCCTTTTGGTCCAACTTGATGTAAGGGATCATCAATTAATTTAAAATAGTCCTCCAAATCACTGACGTTCCACTCCTTAGCCATCAATGAGCTTCTTGCCTCTGCTGGGTCGTTAGATGATCTGATTATCTTTACCACTTCATCTACATTTTTTACAGCAACAGCAAGTCCGCAAAGGATATGACTACGATCTCGGGCTTTATTTAATTCAAAAACCGTTCTTTTCGTTACTACAGTCTCTCGGAACGCTAAGAAAGCAACTAAGAATTGTTTAAGATTTAATTGCTCTGGTTTTCCTAAATTAAGCGCTAGCATGTTACAGCCAAAACTATTTTGAACCTGTGTCTGACGATAGAGTTGATTCAATACAACTTCTGGTGTTGCATCTTTTTTCAATTCAATGACTATCCTTACACCAAACCTATCACTCTCGTCTTGAATGTGTGAAATTCCCTCAATCTTCTTTTCTCTTGCCTGCTCAGCTATTTTTTCAATTAGGCTAGCCTTATTTACTTGATATGGTATTTCGGTAATGATAATTGCAAATTTGTCTTTACGTATTTCTTCTATATTGGATCTTGATCTAATAATTACAGACCCTCTGCCTTCCTGATAAGCTTTTCTAGCTCCAGATCGACCAAGAATTAGCCCACCAGTTGGAAAGTCTGGCCCCGGTATTATCGCCATAAGTTGGTCAATAGTAACCTCTGGTTCATCGATTATTCTTAAGGTACCATCAATTATTTCTGACAGATTGTGTGGGGGAATATTTGTAGCCATTCCGACCGCAATTCCTCCTGCACCATTAACAAGCATATTTGGAAATCTGGCTGGTAGGACAGAGGGTTCACGGTCTTTACCATCGTAATTTTCCTGAAATTCTACTGTCTGTTTTTCAATATCAGTTAGAAGATAATTTGCAGCCTCAGCAAGTCTTACTTCTGTATATCTCATAGCAGCAGCAGAATCCCCATCCATCGACCCAAAATTTCCTTGCCCGTCAAGTAAGGAAACAGACATAGAAAATGGTTGAGCCATTCTAACAAGTGCATCATAAATTGCGCCATCACCGTGCGGGTGGTATTTACCCATAACATCACCAACTGGTCTGGCTGACTTTCGATAAGATTTATCAAAAGAGTTTCCAGTTTCATTCATAGCGTATAAGATTCGTCTGTGTACCGGTTTTAATCCATCACGAAGGTCAGGAATGGCCCTGCTTACAATTACACTCATTGCGTAATCAAGGTATGAGTTTTTCATTTCATCTTCGATGGAAACTGGTTCCGAGTCAGAAGGTTCACCAGCAAGAGAGGCAGAACCGTTAGTACCGGTTGGAGGTGGGTTAAAGTTTGGTTTTATTTGGTTTTCAGGATCTTTGTCTTCTTCAGCCTTAGAGTTTTTATCCTTGTCGCTGCCCTGATCTGAATTTTCCAAAATGCCGCCCAAGTATTGATCTGTTATGGCTCTAGAGTATAAAGTTTTGTACTAAGTTATGCAATAGAATTGTATGTATTATTTGTTGGAGTCGATAGTTTTAAAATGGAATTTCGTCGTCAATTGAATCGTTCGAAATTTCCTGTTTTGTCATATCACTAATCTCTGGATTTGTAGGAGAATTGATGCTGTTGCTATCATTACGATTGTCTAAAATAGTCAACTCACCTCTGTATTGCCTTAGCACCACTTCAGTGGTGTATCGGTCATTCCCTGCTTGATCTTGCCATTTCCTTGTTTCTAGTTGACCTTCAACATATACTTTTGAACCCTTTTTTAAGTATTGCTCGGCTATTTGGCCAAGTGGCTCATTAAATATAGCTATATTATGCCAGTTCGTTCTTTCTTGGCGTTCACCGGTATTCTTGTCCTTCCAAGTTTCAGAAGTTGCTATAGAAAAGTTACAAACCTTTCCACCATTTTGAAATGTTCGTACTTCTGGATCGCGGCCTAAATTACCAATTAGAATTACTTTATTTACACTTCCAGCCATTTTTGTCTCCCGTTTTAAGTTTAATATCACGTACTAATAAAAATTAAACAACAAAGTATCAAAACAATGAAATATTTTTGCTTTAGTGTAGATAAATTTATTTTCCAACATATGTATACTAAGCGGAAAATAAAATGGTGAATTTGTAATGAGAAACCCTCCAGTAATTGAAATAGTAGGTGCCAAAGAGCACAATTTAAAAGATATTAGTGTAAAAATACCGAGGGACGAAATGGTTGTCATCACCGGACTGTCTGGTTCTGGAAAATCTAGTCTTGCCTTTGATACTATTTATGCTGAAGGACAGAGAAGATATGTTGAAAGTCTCTCGGCTTACGCTAGGCAATTTTTAGACATGATGCAAAAACCAAATGTTGAAAATATCACTGGATTATCCCCAGCTATTTCAATAGAGCAAAAAACCACTTCAAAAAATCCTAGATCTACAGTTGGAACGGTAACTGAGATCTATGACTATTTAAGGTTATTTTTTGCGAGGGTAGGAGTGCCTTATAGTCCTGTTACTGGAAAACCAATAACAGCTCAACAAATTAGTGAGATGGTAGACAAAGTAATGTCTTTGCCTGAAGAAACCAAAATTTATTTACTTGCACCTGTGGTGAGAGATAGGAAAGGTGAATATAAAAAACAGCTGGATGATTTACAAAAAAAAGGTTTCGAAAGGGTTAAAGTAGATGGAATGTTTTATGAAATTAGTGATGTTAAGCCCTTGGACAAAAAGTTACGCCACAATATTGACGTAGTAGTAGATAGAATAATAGTCAAAAAGGGACTTGAACAAAGGTTGGCGGATAGCTTTAGGACAGCATTAAATTTAGCTGATGGTATTGCTGTAGTCGAAATTTTGAATAAAAATTCTGTTGATCAACAGATAACTTTTTCTGAGAAATTTGCTTGTCCTGTATCTGGCTTTTCTATACCAGAAATCGAACCCAGGCTATTTTCTTTTAATGCTCCCTTTGGTGCTTGTCCTGATTGTGATGGATTAGGTATCGAACTATTTTTTGATGAGTTGTTAATTGTTCCTAATCAAAATTTGAGTTTACAAGATGGAGCTATTGGTCCTTGGGCTAAAAGTAAGTCCCCATACGTAAGTCAAACTATCTCGTCTCTGTCGAAACATTATGGATTCGATATCAATACCCCATTTAAAGACTTAAGTGCGGTAGTACAAAATGCTGTTTTGTTTGGTAGTGAAGAAGATGAAATAAAATTCGTTTATGTGGAGGCAGGGAAGACATATGAAGTAGTAAGGAAGTTTGAAGGGGTTATTCCAAATCTAAAACGGCGTTACAGAGAAACAGACAGTTCTTGGGTAAGAGATGAGTTGGAAAAGTTTCAAAATAACAGACCCTGCCAGTCATGTAATGGTTTTCGGCTAAAATCGGAGGCACTAGCAGTCAAAGTGAACGAAATTCATATTGGTGAGCTAGTCAAATTATCTACAACACAAGCATACGAGTGGATTAATTCTGTTGAAAGTAAATTAAACAAGCAACAGCAAGTGGTTGCAAAATCAATTGTGAAAGAAATTTCTGACCGATTGAAATTTCTTATTAATGTGGGCTTGGGGTATTTGACGCTGAGTAGAAATTCTGGAACTCTTTCGGGTGGAGAAAGTCAGCGTATCAGATTAGCGAGTCAGATTGGCTCTGGTTTAACCGGGGTTCTTTACGTTTTAGATGAGCCATCAATTGGCTTACATCAAAGAGATAATCAGAAACTACTCCAAACGCTTAAAGATTTGAGAGATCAAGGCAATACTGTAATTGTTGTAGAGCATGACGAAGAAGCCATCAGAGAGGCTGATTTTGTATTAGATATGGGTCCAGGCGCTGGAACTCATGGTGGCACCATTGTGGCTAAAGGAAGCCCAGAAGAAATATTGAAATGTGCGAACTCATTAACTGGCCAGTACTTGAGGGGTTCAAAATTTATTCCAGTCCCCAAGCTTCGTCGAACTGGCAATGGTCAACATCTAAAAGTTAAAAACGCATATGGTAATAATTTGAAGAATGTTAATGTGGAGGTGTCCCTAGGAACATTTACTTGTGTAACTGGAGTTTCAGGGGGAGGTAAATCTACTTTAATAATTGAAACCATATTTAAGCACGCAGCAATTTTTTTGAATGGGTCAAAGCACACACCAACACCTTGCGATGAAATAAAAGGGTTAAATTTTTTGGATAAAGTTATTGACATCAATCAATCTCCAATTGGAAGAACACCTAGATCAAATCCAGCAACTTATACTGGTGCTTTTACCCATATCAGAGATTGGTTTGCCGGTTTGCCTGAGGCGAAAAGTCGTGGTTATTTGCCAGGAAGATTTTCTTTTAATGTTAAAGGTGGTAGGTGTGAAGCGTGTCAGGGAGATGGTTTAATAAAAATTGAAATGCATTTTTTGCCAGATGTCTACGTAACTTGTGAAAGTTGTAAAGGTAAGCGATATAATAGGGAAACTCTTGAAGTAAAGTTTAAAAACAAAAATATAGCTGACATTTTGGAAATGACAGTTGAGGATGCTCATAAATTTTTTTCTGCAGTTCCTTCTATTCGTGAAAAAATGGCTACGCTAATTAAGGTTGGATTAGGATATATAAAAGTTGGGCAACAAGCTACAACACTATCAGGAGGGGAGGCACAGCGGGTAAAATTATCAAAGGAGCTATCAAAGAGAGCTACCGGAAAAACTCTTTACATTTTAGATGAGCCTACCACTGGGTTGCATTTTGAAGACGTTAAAAAACTTTTAGAAGTATTGCATGAACTGGTTGATCAAAGAAATACAGTTTTGGTAATTGAACATAATCTTGATGTTATTAAAACAGCTGACAAAATAATCGATATTGGACCAGAGGGTGGAGATTTAGGTGGAAAAATTGTTGCTACCGGTACCCCTGAAGAATTATCTAGAAATGCTGAAAGTGTTACAGGAAAGTTTCTCAATGGTTCCTTATTAAACAGCTAAGATGATTTCATATTAATAAACTTAATAATAGCAGAAAAGTCTTGCCCCTTCCCACCATTTTCAAAATATTCTTTATAAAGTTTAAAAGCACTACGTCCCAGAGGGGTAAAACTTTCTGTGTTTTCAGCTGCGTCCTTCGCTAGGCTCAAATCCTTCAGCATTAAATCAGTTGAAAATCCTGGCTTATAGTCGTTGTCAGCTGGAGTTTTTGGTCCTACATTTGGTACTGGGCAATAGGTGTTCATCGACCAACATGAACCAGACGCTGCGGACACCACTTCGAACATTTTCGAATGATCAATACCTAATTTATCTGCTAGAGAGAACGCCTCACACACTCCTATCATGCTGATTCCTAGTATCATATTATTACAAATTTTCATTGACTGACCAGCTCCGTTTTTCCCACACAAAATCGCTTTTTGTCCCATTATATCGAATAATGGTAAGACACAGTCAAACGCAACACTATCTCCACCTACCATAAAAGTTAGGGTTCCATTCTCGGCGCCACTAATTCCTCCGGAAACCGGTGCATCGAGTGCTTTTAACTTACTCTCAAAAGCGAGAGAAGCACATTTTTGTGCACTTAGAACATCTATTGTGGAACAATCAATTAGTATGGTATCTGGTTTTAAATTTT
Organism: uncultured Alphaproteobacteria bacterium; assembly: GCA_902600895.1. Classification (GTDB taxonomy): domain Bacteria; phylum Pseudomonadota; class Alphaproteobacteria; order Rhodobacterales; family Rhodobacteraceae; genus CACKLF01. The sequence goes on from CACKLF010000037.1 coordinate 6,051, forward strand.
CCAATATTTTTGAATACACACTCAATACTGAGGATCCATCTGGCAGCATGGTGATCACTACATCTTTGTCTAAAACCGTATCTAAAATCTGATCAGATATTAAAAACAATTTACTTTGTCTCTCAACTAAATCAAATCCTACAACTTCATGACCAGCCTTAGACAAATTTTTAGCCATGGGCATTCCCATATTACCCAAGCCTATGAACCCAATTTTCATTTTTATCTCCTCTTCAAAGTCTGCATAGCATAAAATTTACCTCTTCGTTAGAAACAGCCTCAAGAGCTTTATGTTTCCAGATGGGTCTTTTGTCTTTGTCAATTACTAACGCTCTGACACCTTCGAGAAAGTCTCCATGTTCCATTGATCTTGAAGTAAAACGGTATTCTATTTCGAGAGCGTTCTCAATTCGTTCATTTATGTTTGCAATTTTCATTATTTTTATTTCAGTTGCAACAGAAAGTGGGGAACATTTGCGTATTCCATCTTCTAAGTAATTGAACTTATGGCTTGCACTTAATTTTCTAAATAAATCTTTATGATTAACATCAGCAAATATATCAATTATTTCATTCAAGTGTGTTTCTAGATTTGATTTATTGACATCTTGGGTGGCATTTTCTAAGGTTTCGATATCTCCAGTATCAATTAAACTTCTTAATATCCCAGGCCATAGATTTTCGGGTATAAAAAAATCTGCAAACTCTGAAAAAATACTATCAGAAGGGTCCATTCTATAGCCCGAAATCCCTAAAAAGGTGCCCATGGATCTATTCTTTTTTGAGAGCAAAAAAGATCCACCCACATCAGGTATTAAGCCTATTCCACACTCTGGCATCGCTATTTTAGCAGACTCTCCAACAACTCTATGGCTTCCATGACAAGAGATACCAACACCACCTCCCATGGCGAATCCTTTAATGAATGAAACAAATGGCTTAGAAAAATTCTTTACCTTTGCATTGAGACGATACTCATCTTTCCAAAAAGTTTTTCCATATGAATAATTTTTGTTTATTCCAGTTTTATAAAGATCTTGAATATCTCCTCCAGCACAAAAAGCTTTATCACCGATACTATCAATAACTACCAGCGAAATATCTTTATCAAACTCCCATGCATCCAAAGCATTTTCAATTTTCAGCAGCATCTCATAAGTGAGGGAGTTCAAAGATTCAGGTCTATTTAATGTTAAATGACCTATGGCCCCCACTTTTTCTGACGTGTATTGTCATTCTAGAATTAGGTCTCAGAAAAAAGATGTCGGGCAATGATTAGCTGCATAATTTCATTTGTTCCTTCAAGAATTTGATGAACGCGTAAATCTCTTACTATTTTCTCAATTCTGTAATCATTCAGGTAGCCATAGCCTCCCAAAATTTGAAGTGCAGAATTGGAAACCTCGAATGCATTATCTGTTACAAACTTCTTTGCTAATGCACAATATTTATTGGAATCTTTGGCTTTTACATCCAACTTCCATGCAGCTTTGTAGAGAAAGGTCCGAGCTGACTCCAGTTTAATTTCTAATTCAGCAAGTTTAAATTGAATAGATTGAAATGAAGATATCTTTTTGCTAAAGGCTTCTCTTTCTTGAGAATATTTTTTTGCTATTTCAAACGCATTTTGAGCACCACCTAACGCAGCAGCAGCAATATTTATTCGTCCACCATCAAGGCCTGCCATAGCATAAGAAAAACCTTTATCTTTCTCCCCAATTAATTGGTCTTGGGGACAATAGCAATTATCAAGTATTACGCTACGAGTGGGTTGTGCCTTCCAACCCATTTTTTGCTCCATTTTACCAAACGATAATCCAGGCGTATCATTTTCAACAGCAATAGCAGAAATACCATCTGGACCAGCACACCCAGTTCGACTCATTACGATGTACAAATCTGAATATCCCCCTCCAGAAATAAATGATTTTTCACCTGTAAGATTAAATCCGCTGTTAGTTTGTTTAGCAACTGTTTTCAGGGCTGCAGCATCCGAGCCGGTGCTAGGTTCAGTCAGGCAGTAAGAACATATCTTTTCAAGAGTGCAAAGTTCAGGTAGATATTTTTCTTTAATTTCGTCAGAGCCAAATTCTGAAAACATCCATGCACACATATTATGGATGGAAATAAATGAAGACACTGATGGGCAAGACTGAGCCAACGCCTCAAAGACAATTGCCGCATCAAGGCGAGACATTCCAGCGCCACCATACTTTTCAGGTACGTACATAGCGCCAAAGCCCAGTTCACCTGCTTTTTTCAAACTTGATTTGGGAATATGTTGATCAACTTCCCATTTCAATGCGTAGGGATAAATTTCTTTTTTGCCAAATTCATTGGCAGTGTCATAGAAAAGCTTCTGGTTTTCCGAATAGTCAAATTGCAATGTTTTAACTACTTTCTATTCCATAGTTGGTATAGAAAAACTAGCTCCCTCTTTTATCCCAGTTGGCCATCTGGAAGTAATTGTTTTTGTTCGCGTGTAAAATCGAAACGCATCTGGTCCGTGCTGATTGAGGTCACCAAAGGCTGATTTTTTCCAACCTCCAAATGTATGGTAGGCTAATGGTACTGGTATGGGTACATTTACGCCAACCATTCCAACATTGATCCTATTGGCGAAATCACGTGCTGTATCACCATCTCTGGTAAAAATAGCTGTACCATTACCATACTGATTGTTTAAAACTATGGCTAAAGCATCTTCGTAAGAATTTGCTCTCACGGTCGATAGAACAGGGCCAAATATTTCTTGCTTATAGATCTCCATATCTGTGGTTACATTATCAAATAAACAAGCCCCCACGAAAAACCCATTTTCATAACCTTGTAGTTTAAATCCTCTTCCATCAACTTTTAAGTCAGCTCCTTGATTCACTCCAGAGTCAATTAACCCAAGTATTCTGTTTCTTGCATCAGCCGTTACTACTGGGCCTAAATCCATTTCGCTATCAGAGGTGTAAGGCCCAATTTTTAATGACTCAACTCTCGGAATAAGTTTTTTGACTAGATTGTCAGCGGTTTCTTTGCCAACAGGCACTGCAACAGAAATCGCCATGCACCTTTCTCCAGCTGCACCATAGCCTGCTCCAACAAGTGCATCAACTGCTTGATCTAGATCCGCATCTGGCATAATAAGCATGTGGTTTTTTGCGCCCCCAAAGCACTGGACTCTTTTGCCAAAGTTACACCCCTTACTATAAATGTACTCGGCAATTGGTGTAGAGCCTACGAAGCCTATAGCCGAAATGTCAGAATTTTCCAATAAGCCATCTACTGCCACTTTGTCACCATTCACTACTTGTAGAATTCCATCTGGAAGACCTGCTTCAGTTAATAATTCAGCCAGCATTATTGGTACAGATGGGTCTCTTTCCGATGGTTTTAATACAAAAGCATTTCCAGCTGCTATTGCTGGACAAAACTTCCACATCGGTATCATTGCTGGAAAGTTAAACGGTGTAATACCAGCAACAACTCCAAGCGGCTGCCTCATTGAATACATGTCAATGCCGGGGCCGGCGCTATCTGTAAATTCACCTTTCAAAAAATGAGGTGCTCCAAAGCAGAACTCAGCAACTTCAAGACCTCGAATTATGTCCCCTTTTGCATCTGGTAATGTTTTCCCGTGCTCACTACTCAACTTTTCAGCCAATTTTTCCATGTCCCGGTGCAGTAACTCAACAAACTTCATTAGTACTCTGGCTCGTCTTTGCGGATTGGTTGCCGCCCATGCTGGCTGAGCTGATTTTGCTGATAAAACAAAAGAATTCAACTCATCTATATTGGCTAAAGCAACCTTTGCTTGAATTTCTCCAGTTGCAGGGTTGAATACATCTGACTGGTTTTCTGATTTTCCAGGTCTTCTTGCACCATTAATAAAATGCCCAATATTTTCCATGCCTGCCCTCACTTTCATTTCTTGTACTGATAGTCATCCTTAAATTCCACTTTAGTTATTTTGACAACTCTTGCAATATGAGTCTGTCGATTTGAATATCAAATTGAAATAATCTTAAATTTTTTCCTCGACATTCGGTAAATTAAATTGCAACAAATATAAACAATAGGAATTTAGGGATAATGAATATGCGAATTGGTTTATACCCGGGTACTTTTGATCCTATAACAGTTGGCCATGCTGACATCATAAGGAGAGCTCTTAGTTTAGTTGACAGGCTTGTAATTGGTGTTGCAACAAACAATGACAAGAATCCTCTATTTAGCTTGGAAGAGCGTGTAACATTGATTCAGCATGAGTGCAAAAATATGGGTGATAAAATTGTAGTTCATCCATTTGAAAACCTTTTGATACATTGTGCTAAGGATGTTCAGGCGAGCCTCATCATTAGGGGACTACGAGCTGTATCAGATTTTGAATATGAATTTCAGATGGTTGGAATGAATCGTTCTTTAGATGCAAATATTGAGACTGTTTTTTTGATGGCTGATGTGCAGCATCAAGCTGTTGCATCAAGATTGGTAAAGGAGATAGCGTTTCTCAACGGTGATATTAGTAAATTTGTTTCGGGAAACGTGAGTAATGAGGTACATAAGAAGCTGAAGTTACTAAATAACAAAGATTAGGAAAATAAGATGTTGGATAAAAAAAAATCAGAACCACATTTGCTTATTAAACTTAAGTATGGTGAGGTAAAAATAAATCTTTTTAAAGATTTGGCGCCCAATCATGTTCAAAGAATTGGGCAGTTGGCAAAAGAAGGTAGGTACAATAACGTGGTATTTCATCGGGTAATTGACGGCTTTATGGCCCAGACGGGAGATGTGCAGTATGGCAATCGTTCATCCAATTTTGATATGAATTTAGCCGGAACTGGCGGCTCTGCCCTGCCTAACCTCGGAGCTGAGTTTAATAATATGTCTTTTGAGCGTGGTTCATTAGGGATGGCCAGATCTCAAGATCCAGATTCTGCAAATTCTCAATTTTTTATTATGTTTCAAGAAGGTAGTTTTCTAAACGGTCAATATACTCTCTTTGGCCAAGTTTCTGAAGGTATGACAATCGTCGATAATATTAAGCGAGGCGATGAGTCAAATAATGGACTTGTGAGTGATCCTGATCATATGATAGAGGTAACTTACCATGACTAACAGATCAAAAATAGAGATAATAAGTATTTTGGTAGCAGTTTTTTTTAATGTTGTTGGCATAAGCAATGCTATGGCTAATCAGTCCGAATCTTCACTATTTTTAGAGTTAAATAATGATAGCAAGAGTGTAATTGAGATTGAACTTAATTTTGAGACTGCTCCAAATGCAGCTAACAGGCTTAGGACATTAGCTAGGGATGGAATGTATGATGGGGTAACCTTCCATAGAGTAATTGATGGCTTTATGGCTCAAACTGGGGACGTCAGGTTTGGAAATATAAATAATTATGATCCCAATTCCGTGGGTAGAGGTGGTTCACAACTACCGGACTTAGTTGCAGAATTTTCAGAAATACCATTTGTGACGGGTGTGGTAGGTATGGCTCGATCACAAAACCCAAATTCGGCCAACTCTCAGTTTTTTATAATGCTTGATGCTGCCCCCCACCTGGATGGAAACTATACTGTCGTTGGAAGAGTTGTGTCAGGAAAAGATGTTTTGTTAAATATAAAAAAAGGAAATAAAAGCACGGGCTTAATGTATCAACCAGACTACATTAGCAAGGCTTGGTCAAATTAGTTAAATTTTAACAAAAATTACGTCGGTATGCTCACTAAAACATGCCGTTTTTTACCGGCCGAGACCTTAATTGGCTTCTCAAGTGATTGGACATCAAGTTCAAAGTCTAATTCTGTAATTAACTCATCGTTAACTCTAGCTCCCTTTTCCGCAATAAGTCTTTTTGCTTCTTTATTGCTTGTGCAAAATTCGACTAACACCAAGATCTTAAAAAGAGGTACGCTCTTGGTATAATTTTCTTGACTTAGATGAAAAGTTGGCAGTCCACTATTTTCTAAATTGGCATTATCAAATATACTTGAAGCAGCATTCTTAGCATTTTGAGATGCTTCCTGTCCATGTGCTAAACGTGTAACCTCAGTTGCCAAGATTATTTTGGCCTCATTCAGCTCTTTACCCTTCAAATTTCCTAATCTCTCACACTCACTTATATCAAGTGTTGTAAATAGCTTCAAAAATTTAATGACATCGTCATCATTAGTGTTTCGCCAATATTGCCAAAAATCAAAAGAAGTTATTAGATTGTTGTTAATCCATATAGCCCCGGACTGAGTCTTACCCATTTTTACTCCATCTGATGTTGTTAGTAAATTAGATGTTAAACCAAATACCTCTGAACGATCTAATCTACGGGTCAACTCTATACCATTTACTATATTTCCCCATTGATCTGATCCACCCATCTGTAAAATGCAATCATGTCTTTGTTTTAATTCAAGAAAATCAATAGCTTGTAAAATCATGTAGTTGAATTCAAGAAATGACAAAGATTGTTCTCTGTTGAGTCTTTGTTTAACACTGTCGAAAGTGAGCATTCGCCCTATTGTGAATTGGCTCCCATATTTCCGAAGCATCTCTATATAGTTTAACTCATCAAGCCAATCAGAATTATTAAGCATAAGAGCCTTATTGCTGCCAGTCGAAAAATTTATATATCTAGTGAATGCATCTTTGATTGTAGAAATATTTGTTTCAATCTGTTTTTGAGATAATAATGCCCTTTCATCCCTTCTGAATGAGGGATCTCCAATTTTTGTTGTGCCTCCACCCATTAATATAATCGGTCGGTGGCCACACTTTTGAAGCCAATATAGCATCATTATTTGAGTCAGAGATCCTACATGCAGTGACTTTGCAGTAGCGTCGAAACCTATGTAACTAGTAATGGCTTCCTTAGCCATAAGCCTGTCAAGAGTTTCAATTGAAGAACAATTATTGTAGAAGCCCCTATCAAGCATTATGTTGATAAATTCACTTTTTGGTTTAAATCTTGAGCTTTTGATCACCGTTCAACCATTGATTCTTTCTTTAACATAGTGTTCCACCTTTTGGAGCATTTCATCCATTCCGGGTTCAAAAAAGTGATTAGCATTAGGAATTTCTTCGTGCGTAATTTCTATACCCTTTTGCTGTTTCAATTTTGTTGCCAGTTCATAAACATCTCCAGGGTTTACAACTTTATCATTTAATCCATTGATCAAAATTCCTGAAGATGGGCATGGTGCTAGAAAATTAAAATCATAC
>CACKLF010000038.1 GCA_902600895.1 uncultured Alphaproteobacteria bacterium
TTTAAACTTGAAAGGTTTTACTCATTTATTCATGCCAAAAAAAACCATCTTTAATTTTTTGTTTTATTTTCTCTGTATCTGCACCCAATTGGGGCGAGTGGGGGTTATCTGCTAAAGATAGGTTATTAAACTTTATTGGGCTATTAAGATAATATCCGATTTCGCTCTTCACTTTCATATTGCGGGCAATACTTTGTTTGTCCTCTAGGGCTTCTTTTACATTGTTAATGGGACCTGCTGGTACACCTACTTTCTCTAATTTCAGCAGAACATCTTCTTTTAAGTATTGTTTTAGGCTTTGCTTAATTTTAGGAATCAACGTGTGCCTGTTCTCTACACGCAATTGATTAGTTTTATACTGCTCATTTAAGTGAAAACTCATATCCAAAGCTACACACATTTTTTCAAACTGTTTATCGTTACCACAAGCAATTACTATTGATCCATTTTTGGCCTCAAAAACCTGATAAGGTACAATTACTGGGTGAGAGTTTCCCATTCTTTGGGGAGTTTTCCCAGTTGTTAAGTAGGTTGATGCTTGATTGGCGAGTACTCCAAGTTGGGTATCAAAAAGGGCCATATCAATGTGGGTTCCCTTACCAGTTTTTCCTGCCGCTTGTAAACCGGCTAAAATAGAAATAACAGAATATAGTCCAGTAAATATATCTGCGTACGCGATACCTGGTTTTTGAGGTGAACCATTCTCTTCGCCTGTGAGGTCCATAATACCTCCCATAGCTTGTATAATAAAATCGTAACCTGGTCTTTTTGCATAGGGCCCTGTTTGTCCAAACCCAGTGATTGAACAGTAGACTAACTTTGGATTGCTTTTTTTTATGCTATTATAATCGAGATAGAATTTTGAAAGTGCACCGGCCTTAAAATTTTCAATCAATACATCTGCTTTTGTTGCCAGGCTCTGTACAAGCTTTAAGTCTTCAATATCCTTAAGATTAGCAACTAGTGATTTTTTCCCTCTGTTCGTACTATGAAAATATGCAGCTGAACCACTTTTGTGAAAAGGAGGTCCCCAACCTCTAGTTTCGTCTCCTGCTGGGGCTTCTACTTTAATTACATCGGCTCCTAGGTCAGCTAAAGTCTGGCCGGCCCAGGGACCAGCTAAAACACGTGCTAATTCAAGAACACGTAATCCTTTAAGCGGCTGTGTCAATTTAGATTATTGATATTGTAGTTCATGAAATAAGTATTAATTAAGATCAAAAAAAACTGCAAGACATTGCATCTTTGTTTAAAGTTTATTACCAAGAAGTCTTAAAAGTTTATTTACCGAGGATCTTTAAATATGAAGTGGTTGCTAAGATTTTTCAGAAAAAAACCTAAGGTCGCTGTTGTTAGGCTCGAAGGTACTATAGCATCTGCGATATCGTTTGGTGCCAGTTTGAATGATGCTAATACAGCAAAGGCTATTGAAAAAGCATTTTCTGTCAGGAATGCTTCTGCTGTAGTATTACTAATTAACTCACCAGGGGGATCTCCGGTTCAGTCTTCTCTTATTGCCAATAGGGTCTCTAGATTAGCAAAAAAGAATAAGGTTAAAGTTTTGGCTTTTTGTGAGGACGTTGCTGCATCGGGAGGATACTGGTTGGCATGCGCTGCAGATGAGATTTATGCTGATAAGAACACAATCGTTGGTTCTATTGGTGTTATTTCCAGTGGCTTCGGATTTCATGAGTTAATTGAAAGGCAGGGTATCGAGCGTCGGGTCTATACTGCGGGAGAAGATAAGAGTATTCTTGACCCATTTCGACCAGAGAAGCAACGAGACATAGAAAAGTTAAAAAAGCTGCAGGCACAAATTCATAATAATTTCATAATGCATGTAAAGACTAGTAGAGGCCAAAAGATTCAATCTGATGATGTATTTTCTGGAGAGTTTTGGTTAGCTGATGAGGCTTTAGAAAAAGGTTTGATTGATGGTGTAGGGCAGTTAGAAAGCGTTATTGAGCAAAGATATGGGGAGGATTGTAAGTTCGTCAACGTGTCTTCGAGGAAGTCATTTTTAAGTAGATTAGGAAAAAGTGCGTATCAGTCTCTATCTGAAGCAATTATAACAAAAATGAATTTGTCTCGATTTGGATTATAAATGGTATGGTAAATAAAATTTTATTTCTTTTTGTGAGCTTTTGTATTCTTTATTTAATCATAAGGGTGGGTAATGCACTGAGGCCAAAGGTCTTCAAAGAAGATGTCTATAGCAACCCACCTAAGTGTGAAAAGTGCAATTCCTACATTATTGGAAATGGACCATGTTTGTGTGAAAATTGAAATAGGGAATTAGCAAATTGTCGCCCTGGATATTATTACAAGTAATGATTGGTCTAGCTTTATTGAGTTTTTGTGGTGATGCCCTAGTCAGAGGAAGTATTAAGGCTAGTTTAAAGTTTAATATATCACCTTTGATAATTGGTTTAACTGTTGTGGCTTTTGGCACTTCGGCACCTGAGTTAGTTGTAGCAGTCCAGGCTTCCCTAGTGGGTCTTTCTGGTTTAGCTTTGGGTAATGTTGTAGGCTCAAATATAGCAAATGTCTTACTGGTTTTAGGTTTGCCGATATTGTTTTTTTCTTTGAATATTGGAGAATTTGAGTCAAAGAGAGACTTTTGGATTATGTTTGTTTCAACAGTTATTTTTATGGGTTTACTATTAAATGGTACAATTCTACTGTGGCACGGATTTTTTCTGATATTGCTCCAGATTCTTATTCTTTTCAGATCATACTGGCTTTCCTCGACGTCAGAAGAAGCAACTTATGAAGATGTTGCAGAAGTTTCTAACGAAGTGACACAAGGAAAGTCTATTAAAGTTGTTGATTTTGTACTGTTAATACTTGTGGGTATTGTTGGTTTACCTGTTGGAGCCCATTATTTAATTGAGGGAGCGTCTGGCTTGGCAAAAGTTTTTAATATTTCTGAAGAAATAATTGGACTTTCAGTTGTTGCAATTGGCACCTCATTACCAGAGTTAGCCACATCATTTTCAGCAGCATGGAGAAAACAGGGAGAAGTTGTTCTTGGTAATATAATAGGGTCAAACTTATTTAATATCCTTTTTATAGTAGGAGTTGCTTCAATCATATCTCCGTTAGAATTCAAAGAAATTGATCTCTATGCGTCACTTAGTTATCTTTTTATGTCGATGGTATTGCTTTGGCTCCTTATATCGAGGCCTAGAGTGGCAAATAAGTTGTGGGGCATTATTTTTGTATCAATATATGCAAGTTACATATGGTTTTTGATAGCGTAGTACAGGTTAAATATGGGAAAAGTTGCACTTATAACTGGAGGGACACAAAGAATTGGAAGAAGCATATCGAAATCTTTGGCAAAGAATGGTTATGACATTTTAGTTCACTATCACTCTGATATTACAGGTGCTAATGAAGTGGTGGAATACGCTAGGTCTGTTGGGGTAGAGGCTCATTCAATTCAAGCAGATCTTATAAATGACAAAGAAATTATGGATCTAGTACCAAAATCAAAAAAGTTAATTGGAAAACCCTTAAATCTATTAATAAATAATGCATCAATATTTGAATATGACACCATAGAGACTGCTAGTTTAGAAAGCTGGGAGCGTCATTTCGGAACTAATTTAAAAGCACCATTTTTTCTATCACAAGCATTTTTGAGGCAGGCACCGGACCCAGTAAAAGATAAACGGAAGGAGTTGGTAACTCAGGCTCAAATAATTAATATTATAGATCAGCGTGTAGTAAACATTTCACCCTTCTATTCTACATATACTATTGCCAAAATGGCCTTGTGGTCTTTTACCCGTACTGCCGCGCAAGAAATGGCACCTCGAGTTAGGGTTAATGCAATTGGACCAGGACCAACCTTAAAGGCAGCAGATCAGAGTCAAAATAATTTTCTCAAACAAAGGCGAAATACTATTCTAAGACGTGGATCAAATATAGAGGACATCATTAGTTGCTTATGGTTTTTTTTAGAAAATAGAGGTGTAACAGGACAATTAGTTTGTGCCGATGGCGGTCAAAGTTTGGAGTGGTAACAACGTATAAATGATTGAATAATCTGACGTTTTGTCTGAGAATATCCTTTTTAACTTAGAGGTTTGTCCACTTTTAAAAATAAAGTAGCTGTATTTAGATAATTCAATGAAATAATTTAATAAAATATTTTTATTAAATTAAATACTGTTTAAAAACAATGGGTTAAAAAAATGCCTAAAATTTAATCAAACTAATAAATAACGTGAAATATAATGATATCAGAGCAAAAACGGACATTTATCCCCAGACTTATCCCCAACTTCAGTGGAAACTTTTTTTCTTGAAAAATATCTCAATAAAGTGCAGGGGTTAAAGAATCACCATTGAAAATATTAGAAGAAATCTTTTTGTAAGAAAAACATCAACTTATGAGAAATAAATCTAGGCTAATAGGAAAAATATTATGAGTTTAAAGGGTGTGGAAGTTGTTAAAGATAACGTAAGATTACTCTCTAACAAACCTGGTGTTTATAGAATGCTCAATGAAAAGGGACAGGTTTTGTATGTAGGTAAAGCTAAAAATTTAAAGAAAAGGGTATCAAGTTATTCGAAGATAGAGGGACACTCTTTACGCATAAAAAGAATGATATCTGAAATATTTTCTATGACTTTTTTAACAACCGAGACAGATGTAGAGGCTTTGCTTTTAGAACAGAACTTGATTAAGGAATTAAAGCCAAAATATAATGTTTTGTTAAGAGATGACAAAAGTTTTCCGCATATTTACCTGAGCCTACATCAAGAATTTCCAAGGCTTTCAAAACATAGAGGTGTAAAGGGGAAATTGGGAAAATACTTTGGGCCTTTCTCATCGGCCCCAGCCACCGCCAGAACAATTGATCAACTGCAAAAGGCTTTTTTGCTAAGAACTTGTAGTGACTCTGATTTTAATTCTAGGAAACGGGCCTGTTTACTATATCAGATAAAAAAATGCTCTGCGCCATGCGTGGGATACATAGCTCGGGATGAATATAACCTCTTGTGCAAACAAGCCAGCAATTTTTTGGTAGGTGAAAATAGCAACATCCAAAAAGCTTTGGCCAAAGAAATGGAATTAGCTAGCGCACAGTTAAAATTTGAAAAAGCAGCTAAGTTGAGGGATCGTATAAAGGCTTTAACTGAAATTCAAAGTTCTCAGAAGATTAATCCCAAAAATATAAAAAATGCAGATCTTTTTGCTTTATTTGAAATTGGGTTAGAGGTTTGCATTCAAGTAGTATTCATAAGAAACAATAAGATATATGGAAATCATGCTTATTTTCCAAAAACTGGGGAAGGAGCAGATAGTTCCGAATTGATAGAAGCATTTGTTGCTCAATTTTATCTAAATAGGGTGCCACCTAATCAAGTTATTATCTCTACTGGTTTACCTAATTCTGACATTTTAGAAGCACTATTATCAAAAAAAGCTGAAGGGAGAGTTCAGATTTTTTTACCAATGCGTGGTGAAAAGAGGCAAATTATGTCATGGGCATTAAAAAACGCAGAAGAGGAATTGAAGAGAAGATTAAGTAACATGGCTAGCCAAAAGCAACTCATGAAAGGGCTTCAAAAGAAGTTGAACCTAAATTACTATCCATCTAGGATTGAAGTATATGATAATTCACACATTCAGGGTAAGCATGCGGTGGGAGTAATGATAGTTGTTGGTGATGAAGGGTTTGTTAAATCTCAGTATCGGAAATATAGATTTGATGAAGAGGTTGCAAATAGGGGAGATGATGTTTCAATGATGACTGAGATGCTTTCAAGAAGATTTAAAAAAATATTAAGCAAGACTGATAGCAAAATTATTGATAGTTTACCTCAGCTGATTATCGTTGACGGGGGAAAAACTCAAGTGTCATCAGCGGTAAAAGTTTTGAGAAATTTCGATGTTAGAAACGTCTCAATAGTAGGAGTTGCTAAAGGGACAGATCGTAATGCTGGGAGAGAACAGTTATATCAGCCTGGGAAAAAAACTTTGGGCCTAAGCGAACGGGATCCCATACTCTATTTTATTCAAAGAATAAGAGATGAAGCTCATAGGTTTGCTATTGGAAGTCACAGGCATCGTAGATCAAAAGATATTTACACCTCTCCTTTAGATGAGATAGAAGGTATAGGATTAATAAGAAAAAGATCATTATTGGCAAAATTTGGTTCTGCTAAAGCTATTTCCATGGCTAGTCGTGAGGACTTGCGTTTAGTTCAAGGCATTTCTGAGGCAATGGCTAACGCAATTTATAACCATTTCAGGGAGTCGACTTAAAAATAAAAATTTAGATTAGTGATGAAATTTAATATACCAAATTTTTTAACCTTGTTTAGGGTATTATGCATTCCGATAATAGCAATTTTGATTGTTGTAAAAACAAATCAAACCTTTATTATCCTTGCCTTTTGGCTATTTATATTGTCTGCAGTAACTGATTACCTTGATGGATTAACGGCCCGAAAGTTAAATCAAATAACCGAATTTGGAAAGGTATTAGATCCTATAGCTGATAAGCTTATGACGGTGATTTTACTATGTATATTATATGGTTCAAAGGTAGGTTCCAACTATCCATTGGGTTTCGGAGTACCGATGATTTTAATCATTTTTAGGGAAATTTTCATATCTGGTTTAAGAGAACATGTAAGTAAGGCTTCTGGGATTCTGCAGGTTTCTTGGTTGGCTAAAATTAAAACTGCATTCCAACTAGTTGCAATTGGGGCATTGATTGGGTCTTTGGCATTCCCAAATATTTCTAGTTTCGAAAATTTTGGGCTGTTATTGATTTGGATTGCAGCACTTCTGACTTTAATTAGTGGACTGGACTATTTTTTAAAAGCAAAACCATATTTTAAGGATCTATAATGCAAATTTATTACTTTTCTTGGGTTAGAGAAAGAGTTGGTATTAATAATGAAAATATTAAAACTGGTGCTAAAACAGTAGGCGAACTGATCGCTGAGCTGTCGTCTAGAAATGAAAATTATTCATTTGCATTTAGTGATTTAAAACAAATTAAAGTGGCAATTGATCATGTATTTGTGGATGATTTCAATTATTCAATCGAACAGGCAAAAGAGATTGCTTTTTTCCCACCAGTGACAGGTGGATGATGTTGTCAATAAAAATTCAAGAAAATGATTTTGACCCAGGTGCAATTTTTAATTCGGTAGCGTATAACAGAAAGGATTTTGGAGCAAAGGTCTTATTCACCGGAGTTGTAAAAGATTTTCACAATTCGAATACTATTGAAAAGTTATTTATCGAACACTATCCGACAATGGCAGAAAAGCAACTAAGGAAAATCTGTGAAAATACATTTGAAAGATGGGAAATTATGGAAATTCACATTGTCCATAGATACGGACTATTGGAGCCAGGGGATAATATTGTAAATCTTGTCTTAATTTCCAGAGGAAGAGAAGAAGCACTTGAAGGAGCAAAATTTATCATGGACTATCTAAAATCGGAGGCACCCTTTTGGAAGAAAGAATACTATGGCAAAGGTCAGGCATGGGTCACTCAAAAAATCAAAGATGCAAAAAATATAGAAGTTTGGGAAAAGTAGTTAGCTTTCTATACTGAACCAAGTACCTACTAACAGGAATAGGAAGAAAATAAGTCCTGCATTCCTATTTGAGCGAAAAAGTTTCAGGCAAATTTCTGGCTTATCGATTTCAAAAAAGTACAATTGATAGCAAAGATGGCCACAAAATATTACTGATCCAGTAATACATGATAAAAAGACTGTATGAGATTTATAAAAGATGGAGCTATAAAACGTTAAGATTGTTAACGTCATAAATATCATCACAAAACCAGACAACCAGTAAATAGTATGATGGTTAAAAAGCCGAGCGGTTGATTTTACACCAGCTATGTTATCATCTTCAATATCTTGAAATGCATAAATAGTATCATAAAAAAGAGTCCAAAAAATTCCTGCGATATATAAACAGAAGCAACTTATGGTTATTCCAATTTCTTTAGTAGAAAATCCCAATAATATTCCCCAGTTAAATGCTATACCTAAAAATACTTGAGGCCACCAAGTAAATCTCTTTGCAAAAGGATAAATTAATACAGGTATTAGGGAGATGGCTCCTAGTAGAATTGAGAATGGAGGAAACGTTAGCAAAATCAGTAAAGCAATAAAGCACTGAAGCAGCATCCAAACAATTGCATTTCGGACGGAAATTTGCTTTGCAGCAATTGGTCGGCCTTTGGTTCTTTCAACCTGAGCATCAATTTTTCTATCATTTATATCGTTCCATGTGCAACCGGCTCCACGCATAAGTATTGCTCCAACACCACACCCTGTGGCAATCCATAAATCACGAAAATCTACCCTAGAACCACTTTCAATAATACCAAGACAAAGACCCCACCAACATGGAATAAGTAGTAACCATGACCCAATTGGTCTGTCAATTCGGCTCAGCTGCAGGTAAGGAATAGACCAATCAGGTGCGATTTTCTGCAACCAATTAATTTGTATTGCGTCTGGTATATTGACTGAGTTATTCTTCATAAAAAATCAGCGTTATCATAATGGTCAAAATAGTCCGGGTTTATTCTGAAGCATCTATCGAGTTATTTCAACCCATCTCCTTGCCGATGAGCAGTGTTCATTATTTGATTAATGTAATGAGACGAAAAAAAGGTGATAAAGTAATTATTTTTGATGGGAAAGCTGGGGAATTTGAGGCTATATTGAAAATTCTTTCAAAAAAAAAGGCGATAGTCGAGCCAGTAAAGAAGTTATCAAATCTTCAAAAACCTAGAGATATTTGGATAGCATTCACACCACTTAAAAAGGACAGAACAGATTTTCTTATAGAAAAGTGTACTGAAATTGGTACTCAAAGAATTATTCCATTAATTACAGATTACGCTACTAACCGCAAGCCTCGTATTGAAAAAATGAAATTACTATCAATTGAGGCTGTGGAACAGTGTGGTGGTAACTTTTTGCCCGAAATTAGCAAAAGTCGTTCGTTGAATAGTTTTATTGGTGAATTTCCATCAGATCGATACTTGATTTTTTGTGATGAGGCAACTCGAGGCCCAACCATTAGTAAAGTTTTAAAAAATGAAAAATTAGGCAGAGCTTGTTTGCTTATTGGTCCAGAAGGAGGCTTTTCTCCAATCGAAAGACAAATGATATTAGCTCAAAAAAATGTATTCTCCGTTTCTTTGGGGAACCGTATTCTTAGAGCAGAAACTGCAGCTGTATTCGCATTAGCCATTTGGCATTCAAGTTTTATGGCCTAAATAAATTGGAATAATTGTTTCAAAGACAACTTAAAATAGATTAACCTTGTTTGTGACCATTGAAGGGAGAAAAAATGTCTATTCCACAATCTGTAGAGGGAAAAATAGAAAAGTTTGAGCAATTGATTCATTTTTTGGAGAGTGGCTGTAAGCCTTCTAATAGATGGGGTATAGGAACGGAGCACGAAAAGTTTGGCTATTGCAAAAAAAATTTCATGCCTTTGCCATATGAAGGAGATGTATCAATTCATTCCATGTTAACAGGTTTGAGAGATACTTATGGTTGGGAAGAAATCAAGGAGAAAGAAAAATTAATTGGTTTAAAGAGAGGCGGTGCAAACATTAGTCTTGAGCCAGGTGGTCAATTAGAATTGTCTGGAGCTATCTTTGAAAATGTACATGAGACATGCAATGAGGTTTCCACACATCTTTCTGAAATTAAAATGATAGCTGATAATATTGGGGCTGGTTTCATTGGATTAGGAGCTTCTCCAAATTGGAGTGAAAAACAAATGCCTATGATGCCTAAAGGAAGATATGAGCTTATGACTCCTTATATGAAAACAGTTGGGGAACATGGTACAAAAATGATGTATAGGACTTGCACTGTTCAAGTAAACTTGGACTATAGTTCAGAGGCAGACATGATAAAAAAAATGCGCGTCGGGGTGGCACTACAGCCAATTGCTACCTGCCTGTTTGCTGCATCTCCTTTTTTTGATGGCAAACCCACTGGATATAAAAGTTGGCGCTCAGGGATCTGGCAAAATACCGACAAAAGTAGAACTGGCCTCATCCCTTTTGTTTTTGATGAAGGCTTTAGTTTTGAAAGATGGGCTGATTATGCGCTTGATGTGCCAATGTATTTTGTTTTTAGGGATGGACAATATCTTAATGCCTTGGGAAAATCGTTCAGATCTTTTCTTGATGGAGACCTAGACATACTCAAAGGAGAGAAGCCTCTTCTAAGTGATTGGGCGGATCACTTAACCACCATTTTTACAGAGGTACGATTAAAGAATTTTATTGAAATGAGGGGTGCAGATGGAGGGCCATGGGCATCAATATGCGCTCTGCCTGCATTTTGGGTTGGGTTAATGTATAGCTCGTCCTCCCTTGATGCAGCTTTAGATTTGACGAAAGACTGGACTGAGTTTGATAGAGATAAGTTACTAATTGACATATCTAAAAATGGTTTAGAAGCCGAAATAAGAGGAATTTCAGTTCAAGAAGTTTGCAGAATGACCTTAGAGATTAGTAAAAAGGGTTTAAAGGATAGAGCAACTCCCAATAGTTCTGGTGGTCGAATAGATGAAACGCATTTTTTAGATCCTTTATTTGAAATAGTTGAAAACCGTAAAACTCTTTCTGACATACTTCTTGAAAACTACTGGGGAAGATGGAATCAGGATTTGGCTAGGGTTTATCTTGAGAATAGCTATTAGTTTTTATATTCACCAATTTTGGGTTCAGAACCTTTTATTAACCTGATAATGTTGTCTTTATGTGAGAAAAAGACTCCTAGTACTAAAGTTATTATAACCCAAATATTATTTTCTAGCCCTAGAGGGAATACCAAAAATAGTGAAGAAACAACTGATATTAAGGATGATAAAGATGATCGTCTGAAGATAAGAGTGGATACTAACCAGATAATACAGCAGACTGAGAAAAGCCAAAAGCTTAGAGCTCCAACAACTCCAAGAAAAGTTGCTACACCCTTTCCGCCTTTAAATTTATTAAATATTGGGAATAAATGACCAAAAAATACAAAGATCCCGGAAAATTGGGCTGCGGTTAATCCAAACGCTTCATAAACTATATAAACTGTTATGAAACCTTTTAGTGTATCCAAAACCAGAGTTAGTAATGCAGCAGTTTTATTTCCGGTGCGGAGAACATTTGTTGCACCTATGTTTCCTGAACCAATTTCCAAAAGGTTTCCTAATTTAAATATTTTTGAAAAGATCAATCCGAAGGTGATAGATCCAATCAGGTAGCTAGCAAAAGAAATAAAAAGAATCCAGGGTAGTGCCTGGTAAAATCCGGGAGCTGCTGCGCCTATTCTTATCAAGTCAGGTAACATTATGCCACACCTTTAAATACTTCTTTTCCATTAATAAATGTTTTTAATACACGCCCTTGCAACAGCTGTTCATCAAATGGGGTGTTTTTTGATTTTGACTTTAACTCAAACCTGTTTAATACAAAAGGTTCATCAGGGTCAAAAAGGACTAAATCTGCTGGAGCACCTACTTTAATCCTTCCAAAGGGCCTACCTAACAAATCGGCAGGATTTAAAGCCAGAAATCTAAAAAGGCTAGGCAAATCAAAAGTCTTACTGTGGAATAATCGCAGAGCAGAACTCAATAGTGTCTGAACGCCAATGGCTCCAGATGCTGCAACTTCATATGGTAGCCTTTTACTTTCTTCATCTTGTGGAGTGTGAAACGACCCAATGATATCAATCGTACCATCCTTGAGGCCTTCGATTGTAGCGACTCTATCCATCTCAGATCGTAATGGTGGTGTTAATTTAAAAAAACTTCTATAAGGTCCAATATCCAATTCATTCAGGCAAATATGATGAATAGAGGTACCAGCAGATATTTTTAGGTTTTCTTTCTTATAGCGCTTTAGCGTATCTATTGATGAAGCAGTAGTTATCTGATCAGCGTGATACCGAACATTGGTTAAAGAAACAAGAGCCAAATCTCGTTCAAGACCAATTTTTTCGGCTATTGTTGAAATTGTCGGTAATCCTAGTTTTGAGGCAAAAGCACCTGCTGTTGCCACTCCATTTTTCGATAGTGTACTTTCCTGAGGGTGACCAATGAGAATTTTATCTAATGTTTTGATATACTGCATTGCTTTTAATAAAGATTGAGAATTTTCAAAGTAGTTTAGTCCTTCAGAAAAAGCTATGGCACCAAGATCTTTCATGAATCCTAATTCACTTAGTTCTTTTCCAAATAGGCCTTTGCTTATGGAAACAATCGGTAAGATTTTTACACTTGCCGATCTCGATGCTCTAGTTAAAAAAAATTCAAGAATTTCTGGATTATCTATTGGTGGTTTAGTATCGGGACGCGTAACAATACATGTTACTCCGCCAGCGACTGCAGCAGATGAGGCTGTCCTAAAGCTCTCTATGTGCCTCTCACCAGGCTCACACAC
>CACKLF010000039.1 GCA_902600895.1 uncultured Alphaproteobacteria bacterium
AAATAGATGTTAAGGTCAGCACATTAGCAATTCTGTCGTATACTGTATTTCTTAATAAAGCTATTAAAACACCTAGAATAATTGCAATTGGCACTGCAATAACTGCTGCATAGGTGGCAAGAAATAAGGTATTCATAAATCGTTCACTGATAATTGAAATGACTGATACATTAGCCATATCGCTTACACCCTTCGTGGTATGGATCCCCCTAACCATTGAGTTGCCAAAATCACCTCGAACAACCCCAGCAAGCCATTCTAAATATCTTACAACTGCAGGCCGGTCTAACCCCATCTGTTCCCGCATTGCTGCTAAAGTCTCTTCTGTCTTTCCCATTGCAAGTAGCGAGGCTGCGGTATCTCCAGGGAGTAGCTCCACCATAAAAAATATAATCACCGATAGAGCTAATAAGGTAAGCAATCCGTAGAACAGTCTTTTTATTATAAGAAAGACCAGGCTATCCATATATATAATCCTCATAAATTTTAGTGGTGAGCATTAAGCGTCGTAAAAAGCCGTCAGAAAAACTCTGACGGCTTTGTTTTTTTTAGGAGAACCACCAACGCTGGGATGCTCTAGCTCCGTCCATTTGCCAACTCGGGGCAAGTTCTGGACCATGCTCAAGTCCTTTACGACGTGCATACACGAAGTTGGGGAAGAATGGGATCACTGTTCCGCCTTGTGTTCGAGCAATTTCTGCCATTTCTGCGTACATTCCAGCTCTCTTTACATCGTCTAGTTCTGCTTTTGCTTGTCTAAGTAGAACGTTAAATTCAGGATGCTTCCATCGAGATTCATTCCATGACGCATCATCCTTGTAAGCTAGAGAATACATAACGTCAGGCGTAGGTCTTGCGCCCCACTGAACAGCACACCATGGTGCTACGAGCCATGTATCCGAGTAATATCCGTCACTTGGAACTCTGCCTACATTGATGTTAATACCAGCGGCTTTTGCAGACTCTGCGTAAAGGGAGCACATATCTACAGCACCAGAGTAAACTGAGTCTGCTGTAACAAGATCAACAGTAAGTCCCTCTGCTCCAGCTTTCTTCAGATGAAATTTTGCTTTGTCTGGATCGTATGGGGTTTGCTCTATATTGTCTGGCCAATATGGCATTGCTGGAGAATGATGAAAATCGTTTCCAATCGTTGCGTATCCATAAGCAATTTTATCTATCATTTCTTGCCTATTAATAGAGTATTTCAATGCCATTCTAACGTCGTTATTGTCAAAAGGTGGTATGTCAGTCAACATAGGCATTGTTATAGCTGCAGCTGATGGAACATCATCTATCTCGATATTTGGATCTCTCTTAAGTAGATCAATTGTCTTAAGATCAAGTTGAGATACAGCATCAACATCACCGGTTATAAGTGCTGTTTGCCTAGCATTAGGATCATTAATGACTTGATAGTCTAGTTCATCAAAATATGCACCTTCACCATGCCAATCATTATGCTTAACTAGCCGATATCTCACACCGAAATCAGCATCAACGATTTTGTAAGGTCCAGAGCCTAAACCAGTTTGCCAATTAATAGAGCCATCAGCATTAGCTGGACACATAGGTATATGATAGTCAGTAAGGAGCCAAGGCAGGTCTGCAGTCCCGGAGTCTAACTTTATAGTGACAGAGTCACCTCCATCCACGAGTTCTACAACCCCTGAAAGTAATGCTTTTGCTGCTGATGTACTTGCTTCACCACGATGATGATTCAACGATGCAATGACATCATTAGCTGTGACCTTTGAGCCATCATGAAAAGTTGCTCTGGTATTTAATTTGAAAGTCCACTCAGAAGCGTCAGGTGTTGCTGACCATTCTGTAGCGATATCGCCACCTAAGGTTCCATCAGGCTCGATCTGAGTTAAATAAGAGCGCATCGCGTGGGCTAAAAAGATTGTCGAGAAACTTAAATATGTACCTGGGTCGAAGCTATCAGATGAGTTTCCATCGTGGGCTCCCAGTCTAAATGTGCCTCCCTGCTTTGGAGAGTGTCCAGCTGCACTAGCTGCTGTGGTCCACAAACCTGTAGCAGCCGAGGCCGTTACTCCAGCCGCAATTGAATAGTGCATAAAATCTCGTCGAGATATTCTGCCTAACTTTGCTTCCGCAGCTAGTTTGTCTAATAACATTTTATCTTTCATGGTGAAAAAAACTCCATTTTGTTGTTCAATTTATTCAGTTATCTCGGCACGTCCGAGTCAACTACATGCTGATATACAACCTGTTACAGACTTTTCTCACTACTTATTAATTAGTAATTTCGTGCCTACAACAATCAACATGTTAAGAAAAGCATACAATTTGGTTAAAATCCACCCTTAATAACATTTTTTTCCAGTTTTTGACCAGCTGTAGGCTAATCTATTTCCAAATGAGTTCTGGTTTAATTAATGATATCTGAATTTGTGATCACTCAGATGGTACTAAGAAAATACTGAGGCAAGTGTGATTTTAACTGAATCAATAATCTTATCCGCTTCTTGTTTTGATAGTGATAGTGGGGGAGCAAAACCTAGGATATCGCCTTGAGGCATGGCTCTTCCTATAACACCATTTCTTAACAACGTTTCGGCTATTTTTGGACCTATTTTCTTTTCTGAGTTAAAGAATTCTCTTGTTTTTTTACTTTGGACAAATTCAAGTGCTGCAATCATTCCTTCGCCCCGAACTTGACCAACATTTGGGTGGTTTTCAAATGCCTCTTTTAACTTACTGTTAAAGTATTTGCCCACCTCTCGGGCGTTCGCCACGAGTTTTAGATCATCTATAAGTTTTAAGTTTGCTATCCCAGCCGAGGCACCAATAGGATGTGCTGAGTATGTCCAGCCGTGTCCTATTGGACCATTTTCATCAGTGCCTTGGGAAAGAACTTTCCATATTTTCTCTGATATTATTGATCCGGAAAGTGGAGCGTAAGCTGAAGTTAAGCCTTTAGCTATTGTAATAAGATCCGCATTCATTTTGTAGTGGTCAGAGCCGAACATTGAGCCGAGGCGTCCAAAGCCAGTTACAACCTCATCAGAAATTAGTAATATGTCATTTTTCTCTAATATAGGCATAATAAGGCTCCAATAATTATTTGGGGGAGGAACTATTCCTCCTGTTCCAAGAATTGGTTCAGCAATAAATGCTGCTATATTGTCTGCACCTTCCTCATCAATAAGGTTTTCTAAACTAATCGCACAATACTGGCTAAAATCCTCCTCACTCATATCTACATTTTCTCTCCTAAAATAATATGGAGATTGAGTGTGCAAAATGTTCTCTAAAGGTAAATCAAATTTTTTGTGAAATAACTCCAAGCCAGTCAATGAGCCCGTCATTAATCCAGAGCCGTGATAACCTCGATGCCTCGATATAATCTTTTTTTTGGATGAGCGGCCGAGTATATTATTGTAATACCATATCAGCTTAATATTGGTTTCGTTCGCATCTGAGCCACTTAAACCAAAGTAAACTTTAGACATATTTTTAGGTGCTCTATCTAAAACCATTTTGGATAGTGTTATGGCTGCCTCATTGCTGTGACCCACGTATGAATGATAATAGGCTAATTCAAACGCCTGCTTTGAAATGGCTTCAGCTATTTCTTTCCTACCATACCCCACATTTACACAATATAAGCCTGCAAATCCATCGAGAATTTTGTTGTTGTTTCGATCAAATATATACGAGCCAGATCCAGAAGTGATAATTCTATTAATAGTTTCTCCGCGCTCATGTTGAGCTAGATGAGTAGATGGGTGCATCAGATTTTGCCGATCCCATTGGCTAAGAGTATCATTATTAATCATTAAAAAAACCTTTCAATACAATGTTTTATAAAATAAAATTTAAGTACTAGCTTTTAAAATTAGCACCTATTCCCACTTCTTCCGCTTTCTCGTTTGCATAGGTAGCAATGGCTGTATCTTGCATACCAGTTCCTGTGAGATCCGCTATAGTAATGTCTTTGTCTGTTTTTCGTCCCTTGTTTTTATCTGCTACCACATTTCCTAATTCGGTAAATTTCATATTCTTGGGAACCAGACCATTTGCTAAAGCGGGCCTTAATTCGCCCAATATTTCTGTCTGGGCTTGATAATCAGGGATATAATAATTGCACTTTGTTATACAAGAAGCCTCGAGTTCACATTTGGTCCTTTGATCAGATCCCATAGCGGTAATGTGGTGCCCGGGTTGAAGCCAATCCGCTTTGACTAGTGGTTCATTCGATGGTGTTGTGGTTACAACAATATCTGACGCCGCGATAGATTTTTCAATATCATTATCAGATTTAACTTTTAAATTCATTTCAGTGGAAAGCCGAAGGGCTAACTTGGAAGCTTTGTCGAAGTCTCTACCCCAGATTATGGCTTTCTTGAGTGGACGGACTAAATTTAGCGCTTTCAATTGGAGCTCAGCTTGCCTGCCAGACCCAATTATGCACGCACTTTCTGCGTTATCTCTAGCAAGATATCGTGCTGCAACGGCTCCAGCAGCGGCCGTGCGAATGTCAGTAAGGTATCCATTATCTAATAAGAGTGCTTCAAGTACTCCCGTTTTTGAGGAGAACAGAACCATAAGGCCAGAAGTGCTAGGGAGCCCTAATTTTGGATTGTCAAAGAACCCAGGACTCATTTTTATAGCAAAACTTTTTACTCCAGGTACATAGGCCGTTTTTACATCTACTTCTCCATTAAACTCATGGATCCCCATGGAGAGGATAGGTGGCATGACAACTTTGCCTCTTGCCAAGGTTGCGAAGGCACTCTCTATACAGTTAATTGTATCCACATCTAACCTTACTAAACTTCTTAGATCTGATTCTGTAAGGATTTTGATATTAGGCATTTTATTTCCTTTTCTTTAATTTTGAGAAATGAGCTCGTGATGTAATTTCATATCAATATTACCACCGCACATTAAAGCTACTGTCTTTCCTTTAGGGTGTATTTTTTTACATAGTATACTTGCGAGAGTAACAGCTCCCGAGCCTTCTATGATTTGACCCTCTTTCCAATACGCATATCTTATAGCTTTGGCAATTTCAGACTCTGATACCAAAACAAGGTCATCAACCAGATCTCTTACAATTTTAAATGTATATTTGTTATCTAGTCCGATACCTCCACCAAGGGAATCCGCCAAAGTTTTCTCTTCTTCAACCAATATTGGTTTTCCCACTTTTTGTGATTGGTACATAGCTGCTCCTCGTTCCATCGATACACCAACTATTTTGCATTTTGGTAACTTAGACTTTATGGCTAAAGCAACTCCTGAAATTAAACCTCCACCTGATACAGGTACCAAAGCTAAATCTATTTTAGGTAAAGATCGAAGAATTTCTAACCCCAGAGTTCCTTGCCCGTTGATTACATCAGGATGGTCGAAAGGAGGTATAATGGTCATGCCTTCTTTATTGACAAGCATGTCAACCCCAAACTGAGCTTCATCTTGGCTCTTTCCAATTATCCTTACCTCGGCACCTAGTGCTTTTATATTATCTACTTTGTTTTGAGGAACCAATTCAGACATACAAATGATGCAGCGAATACCAGCAGCTTTTGCTGCTGCAGCTAGTCCTCTTCCATGATTTCCTGTTGACACGCCCACAACCCCACGTTTTTTCTGAGCATCATCAAGTTTTAAGATTGCATTGGTTGCCCCTCTAATCTTGAAACTTCCTGTTTTTTGGAGGTGCTCAAATTTTAAAAAAATATTTTTACTAGCATCCTCATTTAAATGGTTTGATAAAATCAGAGGTGTTTCCAGTATATAAGGTTTTATCCTCTCATGAGCTGAACATATTTTGTCAAAGGAAACTTTTTTTGATAACATCTGATCCTTCTAAATTAGCTATTTCAACCTGTATAGTACTTAATTTTTTTCTTCTTGATGTTCAAATATTGAGGTATATCCATCTGACCAATCAGGAGGAAGCCTCATATCCATAGCCTCATGGTGACAATATTTTGCTTCCTGACCCCTTACAACTTCACCATAATTCTTTGTAGGATAGGTAACGGCAGTGTATGGGTATGCATCACAGGCCGCATAGGTAATGATTAATATAGGTCGCCCTTTGGGGCTAAAATTTGGCCTGGAAGCATGTAATGCACAGCAATGATGGACAGACACAGTTCCTGCTGGCCCAATAAGGTCTACTGCTGTGTCTAATTTTGCATCCTTGAGCTTATCATCTTCTATATAACCAAGCCAATTATCGTTTTTATCATAATGTTCATAAAGTGGACCTTTATGGCTACCTGGAACTACTTGTAATGGTCCTTGTTCAGGGCCCACATCATCTAGACATACCAAGAACTGACCAACTGCACGGTTGGTTAAAGGATAAAATGGAAAGTCTTGGTGCCATTTAACTTCTTGACCGCCACCAGCCCATTTAATATTGATCATGTTTTCACGAAACCGAACATTTGGTCCAAGAATATCCGCGGCCATATCTGCCAGATTTGAGTCTCTCTGAAATTCATGAAATACTGGATCTTGTTCATCCATAAACGCTATTCGTCTGAGTCTTGGATTTTCAGTTGTGTGACCTGGTTCTAAGTCATAAATCCCATCAGATTTCTCCAGAGTTTTTGATTTTTCAATCAATTTTTCTAAAGCATTATTCAGTTTTTGTAGCCAATCATCACTTATGATTTTTTTTACTACATATCCCTCTCGAAAGAATGCTTCCCTTTCTTCTTGAGTTAAAACTCTGGCAGGTTCCGATAATATGTCTTTCTCTCGCATTTTTTACCTTTCTTTACTGAGTTAAAATTGTACCAAATCCTTGTAATGGTTTTTTGTAACCCGAAATCCTAAGAGCTTGCCAGATCATAGCTTGGTTTGCAGTAATAACGGGTTTTTTAATCTCTCTTTCAATACTTTCAGCAACCTCCAACGCTCTGATTGCAGTGCAAGAAATAAATAAAGCCTCTGAGTCTGATCTATCAGCTTCAATTGCTGCATTAAATATAGCATCTGGCGGTAAAGCTGCCATCACCTCATTGTCTGCAATATGAAACGAGCTAAATGCACTTATTTTGACACCTGCATTCTCCAAATACATAGCAATGGCAGCATTCACGTTAGCTTCATACGGGGTAAGAACGGAAATTTTATTTACCCTGATGGTGTTAAAGGCATCAAGCGCTGCTGTTATTGGAGTGATAACTGGAACGCCAGGTCTCGCAGAGTGAACCTTTGAGCAAATTGTGTCGTATCCCATACAAACAGTACCAGATGTACAAGCGTACGCGATAGCATCAATATGTCCTTCTGGTACAATTAATTTTGTAGCCTTGGTTATATGTGGTGCCATTTTCGGCAAAGTATCCAAGGTGCAATCATTAGAATTTGGCACTCTAGATACAAAAATGGCTACATCGCTGTTAGGCCTAGCATTAATAAAATCCTGTTCAGTAGTGTAATCATTCGATAGTACCACCAATCCTATTCTGTGCTTTCCTGGCCCTTGATCTGGGATAAACTGATGCTTTATTGGAAGTGATTCAAATGACCTACTATTTTGGATTACCTGGCTCATCTTGTTTCCTTACATAGTTAATAATTTTTGAATGAAATTCCTTTGAAATATTTTTCCCACTTAAAATGCAAATCATATTTCCAATTGCTGGTACTTTTTCTGACATTATTGCTGCAACACCCACTGCACCCGCACCTTCTACCTCATATCCTTCGGTATCAAAAATCAGTTTAATGGCTCTCTCAATGCTCTCTTCACTTACTGTTACTATGCTATCAACTAGTTTTTTCACTATTGGAAATGTGATTTTATTTTCAAGCCCAATATTGCCTCCCAAAGCATCTGCAATAGTTTCTTCCTCTTGAACATTCACTGGCTTTCCCATCTTAATAGAGTTGTACATTGATGCCCCATTTTCCATGCTCACTCCAATAATGCAAATATTTGGCTTGTAGGCTTTTATTGCTGTGGCGATTCCAGCCAGCATTCCTCCACCCGATACTGGGACAAGAATGCAATTTATTTCATTTTGAGTTTCTTCTAGAATTTCTATACCAATAGTTCCAGCACCACATACAATTGCGGGATCATCAAATGGGTGAACAAGCTTCATCTTTTTGGCATTTACAAACTCTAAACAGTATTCCAAAGATTCATCATAATCTTTACCGATTATTTTTACAGTACCTCCATTCTTAATTACATTTTGCCGTTTATTTTCTGGTACCAAGTGCGACAAAAAAATCGTTGCCTTGGAATCAAATTTTCTCGCGGCACAAGCTAAGGCCGGTCCATGATTTCCACTGGATGCAGTCGCGACACCTATGGCTCTCTCTTCGTCTGACAATGAAATCATTGCGTTCAATGCTCCTCTGATTTTGAAAGAACCTGTTTCTTGCTGAAATTCAGGCTTAAACATAATATTTGCACCTAAAACTCTGGAAATTTTTGGGGCAGATAAAATAGGTGCGTTTTGCAAATATGGAGCTATATTTGATTTTGCTTGCTTAATTTTTTGAGCATTTACGCTTGACATTTTACATTAAAATCCTTTTACCATCAGGGTCAAAAAATGACTGGAAAGAAGCCTCTGCTTCATAGTTTTTGGTAGCTATTTCAATAGACCATTTTTCATTGTTGATAAGATCTTTAGTTACGCCATCAGGATGCTTAACATATCCCATTCCAACAGAACGGTTCATATTAAATGAGTATGCTCCTGAGCTGATATAGCCAACAATTTTATCATTCATTCTGATAGGTTCTTCGTGAAAAAGTACTGGCTCAGATGTTTTGAGCCTAAACATAACTAATCGTTTTTTTAATGGCTTTGCTTCCTTTTGTCTGAGTAGGGCCTCTTTTCCATTGAATGGAGTCTTCTTATCAATTGCTACAGTAAAACCTAATCCAGCCTCATAAGGAGTGTCTTCTGGGGTGAGATCCAATTCATATTCACGGTATCCTCGTTCACATCTAAGATGCTCTAAAGCATGGTATCCAGCAGCATTAACACCAAGGCTTAGTCCTGCTTCCCAGATTGTATCAAAGACATGTTGACTAAACTCTGTTGGAATGTGGAGTTCCCATCCAAGCTCACCTACATAGGTTAATCTATTAGCAATTACCTTTGCATACCCAAGTTCAATTTCTTGAGATGTTGAAAACGGAAATAAACTATTGCTAAAATCAGCACTTGAAACTCTTTCAAGAATTTCTCGAGACTTCGGACCTTGAAGTGAAAGAACAGCATAGCCAGATGTTACATCGGTAAGTGTAGCATTATATCCAAGTAAATTCCTTTCAATCCAATTTTTATCTCGGGAGTGAGTTGTTGCAGATGAAATAATCAGGAACTTAGTCTCTTCTAGCCGATTAATTGTTATATCACACTCAATTCCACCCCTAGAATTTAGCATATGCGTGTAAAGAACTTTACCTTTGCAAACATCAATATCGCTAGAACACATTTTTTGAAGCGCTGAAAGAGATTCTTTTCCCTGAATTAAGTGCTTTCCAAAAGAACTTTGGTCTAAGAGAATAGCTGTTTCACGTGCTGCCTTACACTCTTTAGCTGTATAGCTGAACCAATTTGGCCTTGTATGGGAATATACATTTTCAGTCGACGCACCGTTAGTAGCAAACCACATAGGGCGCTCCCAGCCTGCTCCTTCACCAAAGCTTGCCCCTAAACTTGCCCATCTATCATGTAATGAACTTTTGCGTACGTTTCTGGATGTTTCCATTTGGAAGTGAGGCCAGTGAGGTTTGTAATGCAAACCAAGAATTTCAGGTGTTCTGTCCTTCAAATATCTCTTATTTGTTTGAAAAGGGTGAAATCGTGCAATGTCCACGTGGCTGAGATCAAGAGTAGGCTCGCCTTGAATAATCCATTCAGCCAAAGCTCTACCAGCACCTGCTCCGAATTCAATCCCTTCTGAATTATAACCTGCTGAAATAAAGCAATTTGGTAAATTAGGAACGGATCCGAGCATGAATAATAAATCTGGCGTGAAGCTCTCTGGACCATTAAAAAATTTTGTTATCCGAGCATCAGAAAGATCTGGAAGCAGCTCAGATGCCTTGGTGAAAGGTAATTCAAAATGGTCCCAGTCTTCTGGCAATTCAATAAAAGGTGTATTCCTTGGTAGGTCATTCATATCGATGGCTTTTCCCCATGGTTCAAATGCTCCCACTAACCATTTTTGTGCGTCTTCTTTGACGTAAACGTGCCCATCAGTATCTCTTAATAC
>CACKLF010000040.1 GCA_902600895.1 uncultured Alphaproteobacteria bacterium
AAAGCCCGCCATAGAAAAAAGAAGTGGATAATAAAATATATCTGCAATATTTTTTTCTTTATCCAAGGAAAGTGAAGCACCTTGATGTAACCCCTTATCCCAAAAAAATACGGCATATCTTGACAATAAAGCAAAAACTGAACCGATTAGACAGAGTATGGAAGTTAAATCTGCAGCTCTATCTGATTCTTCTACAGCCTTCCATAACAAAATGTAACCTAGATAAAATAGGGTTAAAACGGCAAAGGATGTTAATCTAGGGTCCCAAACCCAATATGTGCCCCAAGTGCTTTGTCCCCAAAGTGCACCGGTGACGATTGCTATTATGGTCATTCCTAGACCAATGGGTGCGCCTGCTTTTGCGGCTAGTGCGCTTAAGTGATGACGTCGGATCAGCCAAATAAGAGAAGTCACAACCATCATCAAATAAATATTTATTGCCAAAAAAGCACTAGGGACATGTACATATATTATCTTTACCAAAGAACCCTGCCTATAATCATCAGGAGTGTAAAATGCACCCCAAATTATTCCAATTATTGTGAGTGAGAGAGCCAGAATTCCAAATATAGGAGTCAGAAGTTTTGAAAGTCTTTCAAATTTTGATGGGTTGGAAAATTCCCAAAATTTGTTGATTATCATTTAATACTAGCCTTTAAACCAAATGAAGAAGCAAACGGGATTATCGCTATGGTTAGGCAGGTGATAGCACCCAAAATAGTCATTTCCAAAAATAACCCCCTATCTTCCGCTGTGGAATTAATTATTTTTAATCCAAAAACAAGTGTTGGTATATAAAATGGCATGGTAATTATTGGCATAAGAATGCCTGCTCGTCTAAGAGAAAATGTCAAGCTAACTCCAAACATGGCTATCAAGCTAAATGTCGGAGTACCGAGCAAAAGCCCTACAGCTAGTAAAATTGACTCTTGGAATGAGAAGTCAAAGAGAAATGCTATAAGTGGAGAAATTAGGATTATTGGACAGCACACTGAGAGCCAGTGAGCTAGGGCTTTAATTATCAAAATAAACTCCATTGGTATGGGGGACATGAAAAATGAATCAAGGCTTCCATCTCTGTGGTCATCTTTTATAAGCGCCTCCGCAGTAATTAAAACAGCTAAAAGGGTTGTAGTCCAAATAATTCCAGGACCAATAATAGAAAAATTTGTTGATGTAAGTTCATAAGCAAGGGCAGATATAAAAATAATTGTAATGAAAAAAGCCAGGCCCAAAGATGTAGTGCCATATCCAATGAAGCATAGCAAGAGTTCTCTTTTTAATAGAGCAGTAATCAACTTTTATTCCTCGCTTCTAATGATAAATTAACTCTTGTATCGAGAGTGCTGCTTTGTGTTGAAGGATTATATTTTAATGTTATTAACTTTTCAGATGGAAATTCATCATGAGAAATTATTATTGAACAGCCTCCGTTTTCTTTATGATTCTTTATCTGTTCAACAACAAGTTCTTTGTTTTGGTCATCTAAACTAGTTGTTGGTTCATCCATAAGAAGTATCTTTTTTTGCAAGCTAAAAATCCGTACTAAGCCTACTAAACGTTTTTGCCCCATCGAACAATCTGATACTTTTTTATTGATTATATTTTCAATTTTTAAGGTTTTAAGAACTTTTGTTGTAGAAATTCCATAAATATTGAACCAAAATTTTAAATTTTGACCCACGGTTAAATTGTCATTGATGCCATTCTTATGCCCTAAATATGAGAAAGTTTCTCCTTTCATCTCCATGTCATTGGTAATATCTTTTCCGTCATAATTTATTGTTCCACTTTTTAATTCTTTAAGACCTGCTATAGTCCTCAGTAAGGTTGTCTTTCCAGATCCATTACTGCCATTTATTTTTAATGTTTCTCCAGGCATGACGCTTAAGGATATATTCCTAAGCTCGAAACCAGAGCTATACTGATATCCTAATTTGTATACTTCAAATCCCATTTAATTCTTTCTTGTTTCAATTGAACATTCATCTTATAGACTTACGTGATTATTTTTATCCTTTTCAGCTTCCGTGTGGTATAAATGACTTCTGATGTAAATTATCCTAGCATATGGGATACATTATTTATGCTTCAAGATACATTTGAAAGGTGAATAGATAAAGTTCAAAGAATGAAGGCATCCTTACTTATATTTGTGTGTTCTCTTCTTGAGTTTACTACAAATTCCCTATAATAAATATAGGAGTTGTATTTAACGATCTTCTGCTACTGAGAGTACTGGTAATTAGTCTTAAGTATAACAAATAAAATTTAATTATCTGATAGATTTCAATTGACTGATTTATTTTTTACAAAGTTTAATCATTGGCTGCTTTTTTATTTGATAGTACTAGCGAGTTGGGCCCTGCTTTTTATTTTAGGGGATGTTGATACTGGATTGAAGGGTTCATATAGCTTGCTAGAACGTGAATTTTGGGCCTCGATTTGTAGACCTAGTGCTACCCTGGCTGATTTACCTAAATCCTTTGTTATGTGGTCAATCATGTCACTTGGAATGATGTTACCAACTGTAGTTCCAACATTACGCGCTTACGATGATCTTATTGCTGGTAAAATTGGTACTATTGTCGGTTTCTACAAGCTTGTAGCTGGATTTGCTAGCATTTGGATAATATTTTCCGGTATTTTAGCAGTGTTACAATTGCTATTAGTTAGAGGTAATTTAATTGGTTTGGACGGAGTCCTACTGAACCCAATTTTTTCTGGCACACTTTTAATTTTTGCTGCAGCATACCAGTTTTCTCCCATAAAAGAGGCGTGTTTATCTAAGTGTCGATCTCCAATGGCTTTTTTTTTAGAATATGGCTCTCAAAAAAGTAGCTATGAATTTCAACTTGGTGTCAGAATAGGAATTTATTGTATTGGATGCTGTTGGGCATTAATGCTCTTAGCTTTCGTTGGTGGGACCATGAACCTTTTTTTTATGGCTATCGCTATGTTGTTAATGACATTGGAAAAATTACCTGATATAGGAAGAGTTGTGACAAAACCAATAGCGATTTGCCTTATTATCTTTAGTTCGATATATTTTTTTGGTGCTATAGGACAGTATACTTAGGAGAGACAAATGACCGTACTACAAGATTGGGCGATAAAGGGGGAACTGATATTAAATTGCAATTGCACCGTATTCTGTCCGTGCGTTGTTAGCTTGGGAAAGCATCCTCCAACTGAAGGATATTGTCAGGCATGGCTTGGTATTAGGATTGATTATGGTTTTGTAGACAAGGAAGATTTGTCTGGATTAAACGTCGGTATGATGATGGATATTCCTGGGAACATGGGGCGTGGCAATTGGAAGGTAGCTGCATATATTGATGAGAGGGCGTCCGAGAAGGCTTTCAATGGGTTGGTGGACATATTATCTGGCAAACTTAAAGGGACCACTGGTCTCTTTCAGCTTTTAGTTGGTGAATTTTTGGGAGCTGAAAAGATGCCTGTTCTTTACGAAACTCAGGGTAAGACTCGGCATTTGACGGTTGGAAAAAAAATTAAAGGTGCAGTGACACCTATAACAGGCTCCGACCCGGGCAAGGAAGTTCAGGTAAGAAATACGGAATATTGGATGGGCTCCGATATAACAATTGGCCAGGCTAACCAAGGAAGAGTCAGAGCACATGGTAGGGTTTGGGATTTCGATGGGCGAAGTGCGGAGATTTGTCAAATTGATTGGCACGGACCGAATTAAGTTGAATTTTATTTATGGAGGAAAATTTGAGTAGTAAAGAAATTTATGCACTAGGGGAAATGCCTGAATTAGGGCATGTACCTAAAAAGATGCATGCTTTTGCGGTTAGACAAGACAGGTTTGGTGAACCAAAGGATGCGTGGCAGAGGGAGGTCTTGGATACTCCTAATCTAGGCCCAAAAGATGTACTAATTTATGTTATGGCTACTGGAATAAACTATAACAATGTTTGGGCTGCAAGGGGCGTTCCAATTGACGTTATAGCAGATAGGCAGAAAAAGGGTGAACCAGAAAATTTTCATGCCGGAGGCTCTGATGCTGCAGGTATCGTATGGGCTGTTGGTAGTGATGTAGATGATATTAAGGTCGGTGAGGAAGTTGTTGTCCATTCTGGTTGGTGGGAGCCAGACGATCCTTGGGTATTGAGTGGAAAAGACCCTATGCTAGCCCCTTCCGTTAGGATCTGGGGTTATCAAACAAATTATGGAAGTTATTGTCAATTTGCTAAGGCTCAGTCTCATCAGATAAAGAAAAAGCCAAAACACCTGTCCTGGGAGGAAGCCGCTTCTTATATGCTTTGTGCTTCAACTGCCTACAGACAACTAATGGGGTGGAGTCCCCATATAGTTGAAAAAGATGATGTGGTTCTTGTTTGGGGAGCTGCTGGAGGGCTGGGTTCAATAGCTATTCAGATAGTTTGTGCTTTGGGTGGCAAAGCTGTGGCTGTAGTTTCAGACGAAGCCAAAAGACAGTTTTGCCTTGATAAAGGTGCGGTTGGCGTCATAAACCGGAATGATTTTACGCACTGGGGCACAATGCCCGATACAAATGATCCTGAATGGAAAACTTGGATGGCTGGAGCACGATCTTTTGGCAAGGCGATCTGGGACTGTGTGGGTGAAAGGAAGAATCCTAAAATAGTATTTGAACATCCAGGTGAAGCTACATTGCCTACCTCTGGTTTTGTTTGTGACACGGGTGGTATGGTGGTTATTTGTGCAGGAACTACTGGATATAACATTACTATGGATTTACGTTATCATTGGATGATGCAAAAGCGTTTTCAAGGATCCCATTTAGCCAATGATGAGCAAGCTGCTGCCGTCAACGAGTTGGTAATTGCCAAAAAGGTAGACCCTTGTTTGTCAGAGACTTATACTTTCGATCAAATTGGTCATGCCCATCAGCTAATGAGGGAAAATAAACACTTTGGTAATATGGCTTGCCTTGTCAACGCCACTGAGAAGGGCCAAGGGAGAGTATAAGTTTTGAACGAAGCTTATTTTGTTTTTGGGTATAAAGTGGGTGCGACTATTAGCCGGTATAGCCATTTTGGCTTTACAGTTTATTAATTGATAAGCAAAGATTTAATCGTAATATCTGGTATTTTCACATGATTAAAGCAAGTGGAATACGTATGGTATGGAAAATTAAACATGTAACTGAAAATTATATAATAGGAAGTACAGCTGGAGTTATATGACTGTTAAGATAGTTGATCAAATTTGCAGAGTAAAACTATGAAAATTGCCATTATAGGGTCTGGAATATCAGGCTTGACTTCAGCTCTATGTCTTGGAGAAAGCTATGATGTAACATTAATTGAGAAGCAACATCGCTTAGGTGGTCATACAAATACCATTAATATTGACATAGACGGTAAGAACGTTGCTGTTGATACTGGCTTTATAGTTTTTAACAATAAAAACTATCCAATGTTTTCAAATTTTTTGAAATATTTAAATGTAGAAAGCGAATGGTCCGATATGTCCTTTGGTTTTTCATTTGATGGCGGTAAAATGGAGTATGCATGTGATAATCTTGATAAAATTTTTGCACAAAGGCTTAACTTAATAAGCCCGAAATTTGTAAACGGCTTTTTGGATGTCTTGAGATTTCAACGACAGTCAGTCAAGGATTTAGCCGAAGGAAATGTTGGTGACTTTTCCTTAGGTGAATATTTAGAAAATAGGAATTTTAGTAATTGGTTAAAGAACAACTACCTACTTCCACTTGGAGCATCTATCTGGTCTTCTTCAACTAGCAGTATACTTGATTTTCCAGCAAGAAACTTCATACTTTTTTTCAAAAACCACGATTTAATGACAGGATTAAAACCAGCACAAAGGTGGCGGACAGTGAGTGGAGGAGCCAAGAAATACGTAGACGAAATTATCTTAAGGTTCAATGGAAAAGTAAGAACTGACACTGAGGTGATGTCAGCTTCTAAACACAATGGTAAGATTAGATTAATGTTTCTAGATGGTAGTTTAGATGATTACGATCATTTAGTATTCAGTTGCGATGCGCCAAGTGCTAGAAGAATTTTAGGAAACCAATCTGAGCTCCAATGTAGTCAGCTAGAAAATCTTCAGACTAGTTACAATGACTGTATCGTTCACTGTGATAAGAGTTTGATGCCAGTTCGTCATAAAGTTTGGTCAAGTTGGAATTTTTTGTCTCGAGGCGCAAAAATAGATAGGTTATCTCCTGTTTCCCTAACCTATTGGATGAATAGGTTACAAAATATTAATGTTGGAACTCCAATATTTTTGAGCCTGAATCCTCACAAGGAAATCCCAGCCGAAAAAATATTTTCAAAGGTAAGTTATAAGCATCCAGTCATGAATTTGGAAAGCTTTAGCCGACAGAAAAATATAAAAAAAATACAAGGGAGAGATAATATCTGGTTTACTGGCGCCTGGCTGGGAAATGGATTCCATGAAGATGGTATAGTGTCTGCTTTGGAAGTGTGTAAGCATTTTGGTAATTTGCCACAATGGGTTTTTAATGATAAATATGAAGATGAAGCTCAAAATTTGAGAGCGGCTGAATAGTATAGTAAGTGGGTCTACTAACCTTGCCTGAATCGTGTATATACCTTGGAAAAGTCATGCACGCACGATTGTTTCCGAAACCTCATAAATTTATTTATGGAGTTTTCAGCATTTTTCTAGACTTAGATAACATTAACGCAGCCACACTTCCCTCTGTGTTGAAAGTTGATAGATGGGGACTGCTTTCATTTTATTCAAAGGACCATGGTAGTAGGGATGGAAGAAATTTAAAAGTATGGGCTAATCAGCTGTTAGAAAAAAATTTTCAAGAACCAGCTGAAAAAATCTATTTGCTATCATTTCCTAGAATCTTAGGCCTTGGGTTTAGTCCACTTTCAATATTCTTTTGTTATAATAAGGGTAATATGGCTGCCGTTATTTATGAAGTAAAAAATACCTTTGGTGATCAGGTAACCTACACCTTGCCAGTCACTATTCGTAATAACCAGCCGATCACACATTACCACCAGAAAGAGATGTATGTTTCCCCATTTATTGAAATGGATCAGCTTTATGAGTTTATTATAAAAAATCCTGAACAAACCTTGGCAATAAAAATAAAGCAATCTGGTGTTGATGGGAAGACATTGATCGCTACGCATAATGGGAAGAGAATTGCATTGAGTAACAAAAATTTATTTAAAAGTCTCTTGACCCATCCGCTAATGGGGATAAAAATATTAGTAGCTATACATTGGGAAGCTCTAAGATTATTTTTAAAAGGAGTCAAGGCGGTAGCACGCAAAGCTTAGAGAGGGGCTCAATGAATATTAGGTGGGGAAAAATTGAATAAAGCTTTTGATACTATTGATGGACAAAAAGAACTGCCCAAGTGGTTTAAGACCGCAGCTGCCGTTTTAAAAAATATTAAAAATGGATCTTTGGTAATAGAATTGCCAGACAAAAGAAGTTTTCTGTTTGACTCCAATCGCGTTGGTCCGAGTGGAGTACTAAAGATCAAGCATAAAGATTTTTTCACAAGGCTTTTACGGGAAGGTGAAAATGGATTTTCTGAAGCGTATATGGATGGTTGGTGGGATACACCTGACCTACTGGATTTGTTAGATTTCATGTTAGAAAACAAAATCGAAGTTAAAGGTAGTTTACCAGGTGCCGGATTGGTCCGACTCTATGAAAATATTTTACATTGGTTTCGTTCTAATACAAAACGGCAGGCGCGAAAGAACATTTCTGCACACTATGATCTTGGTAATGATTTCTATGAGAAATGGCTTGATTCAACCATGACATATTCTTCAGCACTATTTGACTCAGATGCTAAAAGTTTGAAGGAGGCTCAAGTAAATAAATATTCTAGGATTTGCAAGTGCTTGAAATTAAAGTCTGGAGATCAGATACTCGAAATTGGTTGTGGTTGGGGAGGCTTTATGGAACACGCAATCAAAAATAACGACATAAATATAACGGGTTTAACAATATCTCAGAAACAGTTTGATTATACAAAGAAAAGACTTAACCTTTCGGGCCTTGATGATAAGGCAAGAGTTGTCTTGCAGGATTACCGAGATGAAAAAGGTCTTTATGATGCCATTGTATCAATTGAAATGTTTGAGGCAGTTGGAGAAAAATATTGGCCTGATTATTTTAAAACTTTGGCTAACTCCCTTAAATCTGGTGCTAGAGCCACTCTTCAGATTATTACAATTTCTGATGAACTTTTTCCTGAGTATAGGAAGAGTGTTGATTTTATACAGAAGTATATTTTCCCTGGAGGTATGCTCCCGTCTAATCAGGCTTTGGCTGAAAATCTTGAAAATGTAGGTTTGAGGAAGGTTGATGAGAAAGAGTTTGGAAAGAGTTATTCTAAAACCTTGAGGATATGGTATGGGAACTTTAA
The DNA here is from genome assembly GCA_902600895.1 of uncultured Alphaproteobacteria bacterium. GTDB lineage: Bacteria > Pseudomonadota > Alphaproteobacteria > Rhodobacterales > Rhodobacteraceae > CACKLF01. The sequence continues at coordinate 8,405 of CACKLF010000040.1, forward strand.
CAATGTTTGGGGAGAGCTTTCTTCCCAGGGGTTCGATGAGAGGTTCAAGAGGATGTGGAATTTTTACTTAGCTTCTTGTGCTGCATTCTTTGAGTCAGGCACAGGTAATGTAGTACAACTCACATTGGAAAAAGATTGATATTTTAGTATCTAATCACAATAATAAGTTGCCAACTTGCTTTCAAATCAATCACTAAAAATTTTTTTGTATGCTCTTCCAGCTGCTCCTGTTGCTGCTTTGTATTTTCCTGTTTTTGTGTATTTGGCGGAATTTTATTCCTCGGACTTTAACCTTAGTATTGGGGCAATTGGAATAACATTCTTGATAGTGAGGTTATTTGATGGTTTTTTAGATCCCATTTTTGGATATTTAAGTGATAGAATAAGAGTTCCTTTCTTGGGACGAAGTGTATGGTTATTAATTTCGACACCTATCATCATAGTATCCGTTTGGTATCTTTATGTCCCCAATACAAAAGTTACTCCGAGCATGGGATATTTCATTTTTTGGTTAGTTATTACCACCATAGGCTGGAGTGCTTTTATTACCCCTTATTACGCTCTTGGCACTGAGCTGACCCAGGATTATAATAAGCGATCAATAGTTGCAATCTGTCGTGAGGCATCTGTTTTAACTGGTACTATAATTGCTGCCTGCATATACGCCTTTTCTGAGAATTCAATCAGTGCTTTTAAAAATATTGCTTATTTTATTATGCTTACACTACCCATATTCTCAGTCATTTGTGTAATGTCCATAAAAAAAAGTTCGGTTAATGAAGCTAAGTTTGATTCACTTAAGAGCGTATGTGGATTTGTCAGTAATGTTTATAAAAACAGACCCTACTTAAAATTGGTTTTGGCGTATTTTATTAACGGCGCAGCCAACGGATTACCTGCATCACTTTTCATATACTTTGTCAATGCAAAACTCAATCTAGCCGAATATGCAGGTATTTTGTTGCTGGTGTACTTTTTATCCGCGATCCTTGCAGTTCCAGTTTGGATATATCTTGGGAAATACCTTGTAAAACCAAAGTTATGGTGTCTGAGTATGGTTTATGCATCTGTTGTATTCTTTTTTGTAATTTTTATTGGTGACGGAGATCTGATACCATTTTTAATTATTTGCTGTTTTTCTGGAGCAGCAGTGGGAGCAGACTTAGGAATTCCTGCCTCTATTCAAGCAGATATTATTGAACTGGACGCAAAAGAAACAGGAAAAGATCGTGCAGGTTTGTTTTTCGCTATTTGGTCAATTATAACAAAAAGTGCTATAGCTGTCTCTTCAGGACTAGGTTTAGTTTTATTATCCATTTTCAATTTTTCAGAAAATGTAGAGAACACCAGTTCTGCGTTGCTAATTTTGACACTATTATATTGTATAATACCTATCATTCTGAAGATAATGTCTGTGATAATTGTATGGTCTTTTGTTTCTGACCAATCAGAATTAAAATCCTAAGATATGGTTTACTTTTTTGGAAACCCAAGTTTCCTAGCGTACAGCCAATTAAAAAAGCGTGTAGAAACAATATCTTGCAAAAATAAAGCTAAAAATGGCCTAGGATGAATGACGACCCTGACTGGTGGGTGGTATTTCTGAGATATTTTGAAAACTCTTGAAGCGAAGTTGTCAGAGGATAGTCCTATTTCATCAATGTACCTTAACCAACCTTTAAATCTAGTAAGGTATTCAGAGTATTTGGATTTCATGTATTTCTCGCTTTCAGCATTTTTGCTTCCCTTCTCCCAAATTTTTGATTTTATTGATCCAGGAGCGATAACACATACCTCTATTCCATAGAGCAG
>CACKLF010000041.1 GCA_902600895.1 uncultured Alphaproteobacteria bacterium
GACTTTATAGTAAACTCAAAGGAGAATCAATGTGTTTAGTATCACTGAAAAACTAGATATAAACTGGAGATGTAAGCATACATGGAAATCTTCATCTTATAATACAATGTGGTGTCTAATTGGGTGTTCGATTGGTGATTTTGGAACTATTGCATATTTCCAATTTACCGGAATAAACTGGCCAGTATTTGCAATAATGACCCTTGCAATTATTAATGGTTTAATAACCTCAATTATACTTGAAACTTTAATATTAGCTAGGCAGATGCAGTTAAAAATGGCGTTTCAAACTGCTATAGGAATGTCACTTATTTCAATGATATCAATGGAATTAGCAATGAATATTACGGACGTATTGTTAACAGGTGGAGCAATACTAAAATGGTGGGTCATTCCCTTTATGTTAATAGCAGGATTTATCACTCCCCTTCCTTATAATTATTGGCGATTAAAGGTGCATGGAAAAGCCTGTCATTAACAAATCTACTGTAAGACGGATAATCACCAGCTCTCTGCTGTTACTGATAATTTTATTCTTATTATCATACTTTTATAAAGGAAATAAAAGCGAGGCAACGATGCTGATAAGGCTGGAACCTGATAATTTAAGCTTAGTAAGTTTAGGAGAACTGGTTTATCAAAATAACTGTTCCAGTTGCCATGGTTCAAACCTGGAAGGGCAAGGAAATTGCAAAGAACGAGATATTGATGGTTGTATGCCAGCACCGCCCCACGATGAAACTGGGCATACTTGGCATCATAATGATGAGTATTTATTCTACATAACTAAGTATGGGATAGAAAAGTTTCTACAACTTGACTACCCAAATAACATGCCCATATATGAGGAGTTGCTCACTGACCAAGAAATACTTGCATCCCTTTCTTACATAAAGAGTAAATGGCCAGAGAGAATACAAAAAATGCATGATGAAATGAACCAAAATTAGCTTTAAGGAAAAATGAATGCTTCGTGTAGGACTTTTTTTATTTTTAATGTTTTTGCCACTGCAATTAAATGCTCATTCGCCTCTTGAATATTCAGAGCCCAAAAATGGTGCGATTTTAAAATCGTTCCCAGAGAATATACTACTTTCATTTAAGGCACCTGCAAAGTTAATCAGAGTAAGTCTCAATGAAAAAGAGTCCATAAAAGATGAGTCGTTGTTTAAAGGCCTTTTTAGCTCTAAAAGTAAGATGGGAAATATTCTAAATATTAATATATCTCAAGAATTTAACGAAAAGTTTGTTCTTAAGCTTCCACCACTCTCTACAGGTCACTTTATCATCAATTGGCGGGCGATGAGTGAGGATGGGCACATTATAAAGGGTGATTTTTCATTTAGTATTGAAGAGAATTAGGTAGGATGGAAATATGGATTTTATTAAATCCTGTACTTAAGTTTCTCAGCTACATTGTGAGCTTCTTTGCCTCAGGTACGGTATTGTTTTATTTTCATTTTCAAAAATCACTTACAACTGAGACTAAGATATATTGCCACAAATTAACTCAGAAATTAGCTGCTTTTGGCATATTAATATCTATATTACTTCTCTTGTCGGTTGCAGGAAATCTTGGGGGTGATCTGGTGAGTGCTTTTGATACTAATATGCTCTCATTGGCGATCCAAACAAATTTAGGAAAATCTTCTGCAGTATCTCTCCTGGGATTCACAATACTTCTTATTTTTGCAGGAACCACTGGTCTGTTCAATTCATTGATAAAAATTTTTGCTGGCGGATTTATACTGATGTCATTTGTACTCGTAGGTCATTCAACATTAAACGGCCTACTGACCCAACTGCTGATTTACATTCATTTAATTGGAATTTCCTTTTGGATTGGCTCCTTTCTTCCCCTATTAAATATTGGTAGAATGGGTAATGCGGTCGAATTACACGATGTGGCTGTAAAGTTTGGCAATTTAGCAATAGTTTATGTAGCCTCTCTTTTAGCTGCAGGGTTAGTGTTTTCTTACATACTTTTAGGAGATTTAACCCTACTATTTACAAGTAATTATGGAAACATTTTATTAATAAAAATGGTTTTCGTAATATTGTTACTAGGGTTAGGAGCCTTAAATAAATATAGATTAGTTCCAATGCTGATATATAATTTTACAGCCGGAGAAAAAAGACTTTCACGCTCAATATATATCGAAATGATTTTAGTCGTGGGTGCGTTTTTTGTTACTAGCATTCTTACTACTTCGGTAGAGCTACCTTAATAAAATCACTACTGATACAAAACTACCAATGGGCTGACGTTAAATATTGTAATCAAGTGAAAAATTTATTTATTCCTTGAAAGGAGCGTCTTACAAACATCGCTTATATTCAGTTCTGCGTCTTGTAATAAAATTAGAGTATGGAAGATCAAATCAGCAGCTTCATTTAAGATTTCTTCTTTTTCACCCGTTAAATGAGCGATCGATAATTCTACTCCTTCTTCCCCTACCTTTTGCGCAATTCGCTTTGAGCCTTCCTTAAACAGTTTAGCTACGTAGCTTTCTGTGGAATTTTGTATTTTGCGATTTTCGATTACTTTTGATAGCTTATTGAGAAATAAGACAGGTATATCAAATTTGTCACCAAAACAAGTTTCAGCTCCAGTATGACAAACAGGACCGCTTGGACGTGCTTGAATCAAAAGTGTATCATAATCACAGTCTATTTTGAGGGATACAAAATGCAGTATGTTTCCTGATGTCTCACCTTTAACCCATAATCTATTTTTGGACCTACTAAAAAATGTAACTTGTCCGGTCTCTTGAGTTTTTTTCAAAGATTCTTGATTCATATATCCCAACATAAGAATGTTGTTATCATCAGCATCTTGGATAATAGCAGGAAGTAGACCCTCACTTTTTTCCCAGTCAAGGTTTTTGATTTGGATCATAATCTAATCTCCACCTTTTTTTGTTTAAGGAAATTCTTCAAATCTGAAATACGAAATATGTCACTGTGGAAAACACTGGCTGCGAGAGCACCCGATACATCGCACTTATTAAAAACATCTTGAAAATGGTGCATCTCACCTGCTCCACCAGAGGCAATGAGAGGTATAGTCAATATTTTTCTTATGCTACTTAATTGAACTATATCATACCCGTTGATCATGCCATCATTATTCATACAGTTCAAAACAATTTCGCCAGCACCTAATTTTTGAACTAAGCTGACCCATCGACTTGTGGAGTATCTGGACTTAATAGTTGTTCTTTGGTCACCAGTATACTGATAAACGAAATACGATCCGTCCTCCCTTCTACTATCCACACCAACGACAACACACTGAGAACCAAATGTTTTTGCCAAATCACTGATTAACTCTGGTCTTTCCAAGGCTGGAGAATTGATCGATATTTTATCTGCTCCATCATTTAAAATTTTTTCAGCGTCATTATGTGTACGTATTCCGCCTGCGACGCAAAAAGGAATATTAATTAAACGGGCCACTTTATTTACCCATGATTTATCAACAACTCGACCTTCACTGCTCGCGGTAATATCATAGAATACTAATTCGTCAGCACCATCATCAGCATACCTCTGAGCTAGCTCACAAATATCTCCCATATCTCGATGATTGCGGAACTGAACGCCCTTAACCACACGCCCATTCTTCACATCCAAACATGGTATAATACGTTTAGCTAGCATTGTACCGCCCCTAATGCCTGCTTCATGCTAAATACTCCCTCATAAAGAGCTTTACCAATTATTGCTCCTGATGTTTTTAGGTTTATCAAGTCATTGATACTACTAATGCCACCTGAAGCTTGAAAATGCAGATTTGGGAATAAATTTTGATAATTTCTGTAGAGATCAAAATTGCATCCCTTCATTGTACCATCCCTCGAAATATCAGTACAAAGAGTGTGACGCAGTCCATGCCTCAGATACTTTTTTAGGTATTCTTGAAGAGTTAAATTGCTAATTTTCTTCCAGCCAGAGGTTGCGATTCTGTATTCATCCCCATAGCGCGTAACATCAGCAGCAAGGCAAATTTTTTCTGCTCCAAATACACTTAATAACTTAGAGGTTGCAACAAAATCTTTTACAGCTAATGATCCTACAACGACACGACTAGCACCAATATCCAATAGCTTCTCAACGTCTTCAAAAGAACGGATACCCCCACCTACCTGCACTGAAAGATTACTTTGTCTTATGATATCTGAAATTAGCTCTACTTGCCTTTTTTTAGGGTTACGAGCTCCTTCTAAATCTACCAAATGAAGCCATTCGGCTCCATCATCTTTATATAAATTCACAACTTCCATTGGTGATGTCTTATAAACTCTTTTTTTATCAAAATCTCCCTGGACCAATCTCACGCAATTACCTTCAAAGAGATCTAACGCTGGATAAAGGATCATCACTATATCTCCAAGAAGTTTTTCAGAATTTGTGCGCCATATCTACCAGAGCGTTCTGGATGAAATTGACAACCAAAAAAATTATTAAATGATATAACCGCAGAAAAATTCTCACCATAGTTTGAAATTCCCAAAGTATTTTGAGACTCACCCATGAAGAAACTGTGAACGAAATAAAAATAAGTATTCTGAGGAATTTGATTTAATAACTCACTCTTTGTGATTATTTGAACTTTATTCCAACCCATGTGAGGGACAATACCACAATTGCTTTCATTAAATCTTTTTAATTTACCTGGTATAACGCCAAGCAAATCAATATCTGCTTCCTGCGAATGCTCGAACAAGATTTGCATACCAAGGCAAATGCCTAGAACTGGCTGAGTTAGATTTCGAATACAATCAATTAATTTAAACTCTTTTAGTCGCTTCATAGCAGTAGCAGCTGTACCAACTCCCGGTAAGATTACTTTTTGAGCATTAGAAATTATATTTGGATCGTTGGTAAAAGTTACCTCTGCTCCGAGTCGCTTAAGTGCAAAATTTACTGACGATATATTTGCTCCACCACTATTGACAACAGCAATCATAAAATACCCTTTGTACTTGGAAGGTTATTACCCTCACATTTAATAGCTTGTCCTAATGCACGCCCAAGAGCCTTAAAACACGCCTCAACCATATGATGAGTATTTTCTCCCTCAACTGAAATATGTAATGTTGCACCAAGATTTTCGGCAAAAGATCGGAATACGTGCTCTACCATGTCTGTAGGGAAACCACCAACCAAATTGTCTGGGAACTTACCACCAAATTTCAGATAATACCTACCACTTAAATCAATAGCTGCAGTTGCTAAAGTTTCATCCATAGGTACGGTAAATCCATATCTAGCGACACCAAGCTTATTTCTAAGAGCTTTTTTTATAGCTTGGCCTAATGCAATAGCACAGTCTTCAATTGTATGATGCATATCAATATGCAAGTCACCTTGGCATTCTAACTCTAAGGATATATTGCCATGTTTTGCTACTTGCTCCAACATGTGGTCATAAAAACCAATACCCGTATTTATGTTTACCGGTTCTTGTTCATCAAGATTAATTTGTACTGTTACAGATGTTTCTGAGGTAACTCTGTGAATGCTAGATATCCTTGCTTCAGACACTTTAGGAATTTTTTTATTTTGTATTGTTGCAAGTAGTCTAGTCATATCTTCATCATTGCCGATTGATATTCTCACACAATTCTTTAAAGCCGACTGATGAGATACATCACGAATAAATATATTATTACTGATACATCTTTTAATAAGACTACTACTATTTACAAACTTAACTAAAACGTAATTTGTATCTGAAGGATAAATTTCCTCAACCTCATCTACGAGCCTTAACTTTTGAATAAAAGTATCCTTTCGATCCAATAGCTCATATCTTTTACGGTCTAAGCGATTTAAATTCTCAGGAACTAATAGCTTCACCACAGCATGGACTACTGTTTGGGGAATGGGGTACGGTGGCAGAATTTTTTTTATAAGACTAGCTATGTCACTATGAGAAATTGAAACGCCACATCTAATACCTGCTGCTGCATATGCCTTTGAAAGAGTACGAATAACAACAAGGTTAGACACATTTTCTAAATGAGGTATTATACTCCGAGACTCACCAGCAAATTCGATGTAAGTCTCATCCACTACCACTACCGCATGATCCTTTAACCATTCACACAGAGTTAAGATTTTTTCTACATTCATTAAATTACCCGTAGGATTATTTGGAGAGCATAGAAATATCAGCTTCGTATTTTTATCTGAGGTAGCTTTTATGTTATCTATATCTAGTTCAAAAGTTTTGAGAAGAGGTACCTCTTTGACTTTCACTCCATGAATTGCTGCTGAATGGCTATACATGGCAAAAGTTGGAGGACATATAATTATATTATCTTTATTGCTTATACAAAAAGTGCGAATGAGAACTTCTATGGCTTCGTCAGCACCACGCGTAATAACTAGATTTCGAGTTGAGACATCGTAGAGTTTTGATAACCCTTGGACCAAAGTTTCTGGCTGCTGCTCAGGATAAGCAGCAAGGTTTTCAGCTCCCAAATATGGCTCAAACGGACACTCATTCGCATCCAAAAATATACTACCCGGCACTACCTTATGAATGGATCTTGCTGAACTGTAAGGTAACATTTTTAAAATGTCAGATCGTGCACGTTTCAGTAATGGGTTAGTCATTAATACCCTCCCGGATAGAAATTGCTCTTGCATGGGCATCTAAACCCTCTATTAAGGCTAAATTCTTTACGGTTTTACCAATTTTCTCTAGTCCAAGCTGAGATATTGTTTGAACGGTCATAGTTTTCTGGAAAGATTCTACACAAAGTCCTGAATAACTTCGCGCATTTCCAAAGGTAGGCAACACGTGGTTTGTGCCACTAGCATAATCACCTGCTGCTTCGGGTGTCCACTGACCCAGAAAAATGGAACCAGCATTTTGGATATCATCTAAATAGCTTTCAGGATTTTTCAGACATATAATTAGATGCTCAGGAGAATATTCGTTGGCTATTTCAATAGCCCGCCTATTATTATCAACGATAAGTAAATAACTGTTCTCCAAAACTTTTTCAGCTATATTTCTCCGTGACAATAACATTATCTGTCTCTCAAGCTCTTCGTTAACCTCTTTTGAAAAATCTTCTGATGAAGTTATAAGCAAAACTTGTGAATTAATGTCATGTTCAGCCTGAGATAGAAGGTCTGCAGCAACAAAAGCTGCATTACTATTTTTATCAGCAATGATACAAACCTCCGAAGGACCAGCAGGGAGATCTACTGATGGACCATCAATTTCTTTCGATACTTGCATTTTTGCCTCGGTGACATACGCATTGCCAGGTCCAAAAATTTTATCACATTTAATAATCGTATCAGTGCCATATGCCATCGCTCCAATTGCCTGAGCTCCACCTATTTTAAAAATGTTTTCAATACCGCATAAATTGGCTGCATATAAGAGATAGGGGTTTATCGACCCATCTTTATTGCAAGGGGTAAAAAGCTGTACAATTGGAGATCCTGCAATTTGAGCAGGAACACCAAGCATTAGAGCAGTTGAAATAAGCGGCGCAGTTCCACCAGGCACGTAAAGGCCAACATTTTGAATGGGTCGAATAATCCGATCACACCTTACGCCAGATATTGTTTCTGATGCGTAAGGTTGAAAACCCTGCTTTTCGTGAAAGGATTTAATATTTTTATAAGCCATATCAATATGAAGACAAACTTCGGGATTTAAATCTGATGATATCTTCTTGGTATTAAAACTTGGCAAATCTATGCCATCAAATTCTTTTATATACCTTCGGATTGCAGCATCACCTTTAATTTTGATATTTTTGAGAATACTGGAAACTTGCTTTTTAACGTTATTGTTAATTGATAATGATGGGCGCTTTAATACAGATACTCTCTGCTTCCTACTCAAATCTTTCCAAATTACACTTTTCATCGTCTAATCCATCATTTTTTCTATCGGCATAACAAGTATTGAGCTAGCACCTTTAGCTTTCAAGTCTTCCATAGTATTCCAAAATATTTCTTCATCACTAACTGCATGAACAGCCACCTGATCATCAGACCCTTTCAAAGGAATTACTGTCGGAGCTTCAGAGCCTGGTAAAACTCCCTTGATATCATCTAACATGCTTACAGGAGCGTGTAGAACTATGTATCGGCTATTCTGGGCTTTCAAAACAGCTCTGACACGTGTTATTAATCGATTAGAAAGTAAGCTCAAACTATCGTTCATATCTGGGTTCCTGACCAAAACGGCTTGACTGTTAAGAATTACTTCAACTTCTTTTAACCCGTTTGAAGCTAAGGTATTACCTGTGGATACTAAATCGCATATAGCATCGGCAAGCTGTGTTTTTGGTGCAATTTCCACTGCGCCATTCATTGTCACTATCTTAGCATTTACATTTTGGTCCTTTAGATATTCCAAAAGTAAACCCTTATATGAAGTAGCTATTGTCTTACCATTTAAATATTTTATACCCGCATATACCACCTCACTTGGCACAGCTAATGACAACCTACAATGTCCAAAACCTAATTTTTTAACAACCTGAATATTTGAATAATTTCCACTTTCAGGCTGAACCTGCAATTCATTTAGAACATTCTCTCCTACAATTCCTAATTGACAAACATCTGTTAGTACAAATGCAGGGATGTCATCATCACGAACTAAAAGTACATCTATTGGAAAATTTTGGGCACGGCATAATAATTGATCCTTGCTTTTCTCTAGCTTAATACCACATTTCGCAAGTAACTTTAAAGAATGCTCAGCTAACCGACCAGACTTCTGTATTGCTATTTTTAATCTAGAGCTTTCCATTTTCTTCCTTTTGACGGCTAAGTATGAGGTTGTAGCCATTGTGACCATGCTTAAGGCATCTTGCAACTCTCCCCACAGTGGTAGTACTTACACCAGTTTTTTCAGCAATCTGCCGATAAGGAATTTTTTTTGTCAATAGAAATGCCACTCTCCACCTGTAAGCAAACTCATCCAATTCAGATGGCGTACAAAGATCACGAAAGAAATTTCTGCACTCTGTTAATGACCTTAGCTTTAATATA
>CACKLF010000042.1 GCA_902600895.1 uncultured Alphaproteobacteria bacterium
GGTTAGCGGTAAATCTCTCATCTAATAGGTCTCTTATCTCAATAGCTCCAACCTCTAAAACTAGGTCACCTGGACCAAGATTAGGATCCTTTACGATTGTATAATTTACCCCTTTTTTGTCTAAATAAGGTTGTACAATATCATACTCACTAGAATTAATTCTAACCAACGGTTGAGACGTGGCGTTTACAATCATCTTTGATAATTTATCTATTTTCAAACTTATGAACTCAGGATTTTTTTCAAGTTCATACTGTATTTTATCTTCAGCTATCCGTTTAACCGCATTTTCGATACTATCATTTATTTTTGAAAAATCTGCCTTAGATATTTCGCTGAAGGAAATAAGAAAGTTTGTGAAGATTTTTATTTTTTCATCTAACTGTGCTTTAAGTTTTTGTTCCGTTTTGGTCATACCTTCGTTAAGTCCTCGACTATAACCTTTTTCTTCTGCCAGCTTAATTTTGAGTTCCGTATTTTCAGCCTGTGAGGAGATTTTATTTTCTAATTCTGTTATTGTATTTTTAAGCTCACTTTTTTCTGGGTCCTCAGGTATATTTTCCTGATCAGGCATTTTAGTTGTCTTTTGTATTGGAGAAGGGTCATCAGGTGAGGTGGTTAATTTTTCATTCTCCAGAACTACCTCGGAATTATCTTTTTCTAGATTAGCTTTTCTTCTGGCCTCAGCTTCAAACGCGATATCGACAAGTTTTCGTGCAGTAAAATTTTTTGTATCTCTGGTTGGTGCTTTTTGGCTTTTCTGATAAGAGGCTTTTTTGGAAGCCTCAATTATGCTAGCTATTTCAGCATCTCCCAGAGCTACATCACTTTTGTCTGTCTTTACGTCGTTCATAAAATTTTCCAAACTTTCTTATGTTAAACAAAGTCGTCCCCTCCGCGTCCTGCTAGAACAATAGAGCCTTCATCAGAAAGTCTTCTTGCGATGTTTATAACCCTCTTCTGAGCATCTTGAACATCTGTTAGTCTGACTGGTCCTAATGCTTCCATTTCATCTTGGATATTGGCTGCCGCACGAGATGACATACAGCTAAAGAGCTTTTCTCTGAGATTTTCATCTGCACCTTTAAGAGATAGGACAATATCTTCAGTATCGACATTACGAAGGATAGTTTGTAATGATTTATCGTCTGACATAATCAAATTTTCAAAAATAAACATGTTATCTTGTATAGCCGTCATTAGCCCTTTGTTAAATTTTGATATATCTTTTAGTATTCGAGCCTCAACATCTTGTTTGGTAAAATTCATTATTTGTGCGGCGGCTTTTACGCCACCAACTTGGGAGGCTCTGAGCGTAGTATTTGCCTTAAACTTTTGTTGCATTACTTTTTCCAGCTCCCTTAAAGCATCAGGTTGAACGGTCTGGAGGCTAGCTATTCTTCTGATAACCTCACTTTGAACCTCTTCAGGAAGTAGGCCTAGTACATCGGCTCCTAAAGCTGCGTCTAAATATGAAATTATTAAAGCGATTATTTGAGGATTTTCATCAATAACTAATTCTGCAATGGCTCGAGCATCCATCCAGTCCAAAATTTCAATAGGCCGATCCGAGCTCGAAGGTGTAATTCTCCCCAAAACTGACTCTGCCTTGTCTTCTCCTAAAGCCTTAGTAAGTACATTTCGGATATAATTTCCAGCACCTAATCCTAATCCTGTTTGTTCTTTAATAATAGCTAAAAATTCATCTAATACTCTATTTACCGTATCCTGATCCAGCCCCTGTACGGAGTACATTGCCGCTCCTAAGTGCTGTACTTCCTTCGGAGATAAATTTCTCAAGATTTCTGAAGCTTCATCCTCGCCTAAAAGCATCATTAGGATCGCAGACTTTTGGGTGCCAGATAAATTATCGAAAGTATTACCTGAGGCTTCTTGGGTATTTGTTTCTTCTTCAGCCATATTAAATTTCCATCTAAAGTTTATCTTACACTGTATCGATATCTTTTTGCATCATATTTTTGAACACATTCGATACTCTGCCAGCTTCATCCGCAACAATCATTCTGATAACTGCAACTTTATCATCATAGGTGTTAGCTGTATCAAGCATTTCAGCGGATATAGTTTGCTTTTTTGGTTTTAATTTTGCTTTTATATCTTCTAAGCTTTCTCCTTCACCAACCTCTACAGTATCTAGATCTAGCTCATCTTCCATTCCGACTACCACTTCCCCCGGAGCTCCAGCACCAACCGGAACAAGTATTCTATTAAGCAACGGACGTAAAACTCCTAGTGCTATTATCGCCAAAATAATGATAGTAATACTTTGTTGAATTAAGTTCTTAAATAAAGGAATTTCGTACCAACTTTTTGAAATTCCTTCAAGGGTAGAGACAAAAGTGGATGAACTAACTGTTAAAGTATCACCTCTCTCCTCGTCAATTCCAATTGCTCCGGCTATAAGACCCTTTATCTCGTCAATTTTCTCTGGAGTTAGGACTTTAGATTCCATAAGACCTGTCTCTTCATTTAAAACTTTCTGGTCCCTTATAAGAACCGCAGCATTAATCTTCCTTATGCTTGTTGCTGGATTTTGTGTAGCAGTTACCCTGCGACTTACCTCATAGTTTTTTACATCATTTGAAGACTGCGTTCTGATATTTTTACCTGGTGATCTCGAAGCAGTACTTGATAGTTCAGCTTGTGTAGGTGCGGTGTTAGATGTAGCACCGGGTATTCCTTTGGCTGGACTATCTGAACTCATATCCATTGAGGACTGTTCTGATCGTAATGCTGTCGCATTGGGGTCCACAATTTCTTCAGTTGTTTCTGAGCGTGTAAAATCTATTGCTAGATTAACTTGAGCCGTGATATTCCCAGGTCCAACTATAGGAGTTACCAATGATACTATTCGACTACGGTATATACTTTCTAATCGCATTCTGTGTTGTAGCTGGTTGTCGGACAAAATAGAGTCAGGATCGTCCGCTGCATTGGAAAGCAGTTTCCCCATCTGATCAATGACAGCGACTCCTTCTTTTGTCATATTTGGAACTGATGAGGAGACAAGATGAACTATAGCAGTAACTTGAGCTTGAGACAAAGTTCTTCCCTGAGAGAGCTGCACAAATACTGAAGCAGTAGGAGGTTCTTGATTTCTAGCAAAGACAGATTTTTCAGGAATAGCTAGATGGACCCTGGATGCTAATACCCCTTCGATTTCTCCAATTGATCTAGCTAATTCTACTTCTTGAGTTTGTTTTAGACGCATTTGTTCCACTGACCTGCTAGAGCCCATAGGAAGGTCCGTGAGAGTATCATAGCCGTTCGGTAAAGAGGAAGGTAGACCTTGTGCAGCTAGGCTAATCTTTGATCTGTGGTAATCGTCAACTGGCACTAAAATATCTCCTGTCGCTGGATCCAAAGTTACTTCAACTCCCATATTTTTAAGTGAGTCAACTACTCTAGATTTTTCACTATCAGGTAGAGAAGCGTAGAGAGTTGTTCTCGCTGGTTGCTGCATGTAAACATAAAATATTAACCCAAAAAATATTACACTTACGGCCACAATTGCTGGAAGAGATCTCTGAAAACTAGGCTGTGATGTAATTTGCCTAACGTTAGATAGTAGTCTATTTGCCTGAGAAGTTAAACCCGTGCCTTGAGATTGGGTAACTGTTTGGACTGCTGTTTCTTGCGATGTATCAACCATTTTTACACTTTATAATTATTATATTAAACTGGCATATTCATTATATCTTTATACGCTGACAATACCTTGTTTCTAGCATTAAGAGTGAATTGAAAGCCTAAGGATGAAATTTGCTGACTTATCATTACTTTTGAAAGATCATTCTCAGAGCCTAGCTCATATGCCTTTGCTAAATTATTGGATTGTTTCTGTGCTTCAGCTACGTTTTGCAATGCACTCTCCATTCTATCCACAAAACCAGTTGCATTGTCTGGTTTTCCAATCGAAGTTGAAATTTTATTCAATGAAGAAGAACTAATAGCCTCAAAACTTGAGCTGATTTTTCCGATGTTTGACATTTTTACTCCGCTGCTAATCTCAATTGGTTGTTAGTCTTAAACATATTTTCGCCAAATCGTATTTTTTCGGGATCTATGTCTACTATTATATCTTCATGGGTAATTACATCATTGGATTGGAGTACAAGAGCTCTTTGGATCACATTCTCTAACTCTCTTACATTGCCAGGCCACGAATGATTTATCAATTTATCTATGGCGCATTGCGACATAAAAGGTATTTTAGTAATTTCCTTCGAATGCTTAATTAAGAGCGCCGTAGCAATTGGTACGATATCATCTTTCCTTCTACTGAGGTCTTTTGTAATTAAGGGGAAAACATTTAGTCGGTAATATAAATCCTCACGAAAATTTCCTTTTTCTATTTCTTCATTCATATCTCTATTCGTAGTGGCAATAACTCGAACATCCACAGGTATGTTTTGCTGTGAGCCTAATGGTGTAACTGATTTTTCTTGAAGAGCTCTTAATAATTTCGCCTGTAACGACATTGGCATTTCAGAAATTTCGTCAAGTAGCAATGTACCACCATCTGCTGCTCTAAAAATTCCCTTATTTGAAGTGGATGCGCCAGTAAAGGAGCCTTTTTCATGCCCAAACAGAATAGCTTCAAGCATGTTTTCTGGAATTGCTGCGCAATTAATTGGAACAAATGGTCCTTGGGAGCGTCCTGACTTTAAATGAATAAACTGTGATAAAACTTCTTTTCCTGTACCCGTTGGGCCATTAATAAATACTGTAATATCGGCTTGAGCAACTCGTGCAGCCAGTTTCAGAAGATGGATACTTGTTCGTGATCCACTGACCATTGAATTATCTGTTTTGATTAAGTTTGCAATTATTTGAAGCCCAAAATCTTGAGATGAATTATGATGTTGTTTACTGGTCAATTTAGGAAGTTTAATATTGAATAGTTTTCCACCTAATGCTGTTTCTATTGAAAAATCTAATGCATCTTCCTCAACTATTATTACGTTAC
Source organism: uncultured Alphaproteobacteria bacterium (assembly GCA_902600895.1). Lineage (GTDB taxonomy): Bacteria > Pseudomonadota > Alphaproteobacteria > Rhodobacterales > Rhodobacteraceae > CACKLF01. Next base: position 4,991 of record CACKLF010000042.1, read on the forward strand.
TGGCTCTTACTTGTTTAGCCATAGCTATAACTGTTTGTTCTCCCCCATGCGCAAGGCTATACTCTTTTGAGCAAATGTAGATTTCTGATCTTATGGCATGTTCACTTTGATTAAGAATATTTTCTGAAATCATGAATACCGTATGTAGGCGGTCTTCAAATATTTCTTTTAATAAATTTGATAGGGTGAAGTTTTCTTTTTGAATGGACAAAGTGGTCATTAAAATCTCCTTAAAGGTCTGTGTCTTTAAAGGCAAAAACTGGGCCAAAGTTAAAAATTTTAGAAAAAACAGGCTAAACTGTTGTAAAATAATGTAAAAAATTTTTTTAGAACACAAAACTTTCATATTCATTTTTTTGACACGAAGTGATATTCTTATCTCAAAATACTCAAAAAATTGACATTATTTGTATGAAAAGTTCTATTGATAAAATAATTACAGGTAAATCAGCTTCCGCTGTTGAAATGAAAAAACTTATTTCAATGGTGGCACCATCCTCCACCACAGTATTAGTATTAGGTCAGACGGGAACTGGGAAAGAGCTAGTGGCAAATGCTCTACACCAAAGTTCTGGGCGGAGTGGTCCTCTGATATCGTTAAACTGTGCTGCGATACCAAGTGAATTATTAGAATCAGAGTTATTTGGGCATGAAAAAGGATCCTTTACTGGTGCTGATAAAGCTAGAGCAGGTAGGTTCGAGCAGGCCAATGGGGGTACTTTATTTCTCGATGAAATTGGTGATATGCCTATTTCTCTTCAGTCTAAACTCCTAAGAGCGCTGGAAGGTCGTACAATACAAAGAGTAGGTGGCAATAAAGATATAAAAGTAGACTTTAGATTGGTTTGTGCAACTCATCAAGAACTTAAATCTAAGGTAGACGAGGGGTCTTTTCGGTCAGATTTGTATTACAGAATAAATGTATTTCCAATTGACGTGCCCACTTTGGCGGAACGAGCTGTGGATATTCCACTGATTGTAAATGTGATTTTGTCCCAACTTAATGAAGATATGGGTTTTAAAATGCCAAAATTCGATCAAGGTGCAATTAATGCCTTGATGAGCTACCCATGGCCAGGCAATATCCGAGAATTGAGAAATGTTATTGAAAGAGCTACTGTATTATTCAGTGGTAAAAACATAAGTTCATCTAACGTAAAAGAGAACTTATTACGTTTGAAAACACCGGACGCTGATGAAGAACGTGATGCACTCTGGGAAGCTAGTGAAGATCTAATGGGACTAGGAGATTCATCTGAACCTGCACAAGTAGAAATACCTCTTCCACATCCCGCTCATTATAAAAATTGGTTTGCTTACTTTGATAGCATAGATATGAGACGACACCTCAGCGAGGTTGAAATTGTTTTAATTGAAGCTGCGTTAGAAAAGTTTGATGGTATGGTTAGTTCTGCCGCAAATGCCTTGAAGTTGAGACGTACTACGTTGATAGAAAAAATGAAAAAGTTCATGATTGAAAAGCCAACTTTGCCTGGCAGTGAGGCAAAAGAAGATTAGTTAAAAACTTGATAACCTTGTAACATTTTTGACTTTTTAGCGGTGAGGATGTCTAACGTCTTAATTTGATCACTTATTTCAGAAATATGGTTCGTTGTATGTTGAATTGTATTTTCAATTATTGAAAAGATTTCTTGATCTCTTTCATTCAAGGCAAGTTGACAAAGCTTTTCCAAAATAACCCTACGGTCCACATCCAATTCTCGAACTGCATTATAATTTTTTGAAATCAAGGCCCTCTTTATCCTTTCGGAGAAAGATTTGAACTGTTTAATTAATTCACTACGATTCATTTTTGTCTGCCAGAGTATGCCAGGCTTCCCGAATTTCATCTAGGTGGTGAATTGCGCTTTTGGTTCCTTCATTGGTTTGATCTCTCATATCGGAAAGTACTTTTTGGCGAGCATATTCGTACAGTCGAAAGAGATTATTTGCAATCTCGCCACCTTTTTCAAAATCCAAGCTGGCTTGCAAGGTATAAATAATTGTTAATATTCTCGCGAAATGCTCTGATTTCAGACTATGGTTGACATCTTTTTTGTCAACCTCTGCTGCGTATATGTTCATAGAACGAATCAATTCATCAAAGATTTTTGCTACTATTTCATAATCTGAACTATGTTCATTTACCGACTGTTTTTCAGTTTTTCTGTAAGCTTCTGAAATTGTTTGAAAATTCATATAATCCTACCGTTAAATTACTATTTTCCTTATACACAATTTTGTAGTACCATCATGAAATGGAACCATTTAGTGTGCACAACAACTTAACAACCCAGGTAAGACCTGGAATATCAGTAGGAAACACCGCTCCTGTTCCCATTGTGAGTTCTGCAAGTCATGTGCCATATGACATCGTGCCTTCAGCAAATAACTTCCCACCTCAAGACATACAACGTCTCGGTCAGGATTATGTTAGGGAAAAGCGCAATTTTATTTTTAGTCCTCGGGGAGCACCATCCGCAGTCCTTTCCGAAAATGCGCTGAAATCTAAGGCTTTAAATCAAAAGGTTTTTACCCATTCTGAGGCGGCAACTAAGTATCAGTTCATCTCTAATTTAAGAGCAGATGAGCCAAGATTTCGTGATCAGGTCGATCTATTAGCTTAGATTTCTACGTTTTCATGTGGACGCTCAGGCCTCTAAATCTCGAATTTGGTTTTGTCTTTCTAGATATCCTTTAAATATATCAGCCTCTGAAACCACTCCCATGAATTCTTTACTGTGCATATTTATAATTGGTATGCTTTCTCCCACAAAAGAACTCGCGGATTCAATTGCTTGCATCAAAGATGCATCGTGTTTTATAATTAAAGGAGTATCTTGGCAAAACTTATGAATTAAGTCATTTTTGTCTTGTTTCAAAATCGATGTAAGGGTTACTTTTCCAAAAAATCTTTTTTTATCTTCTAAAATGTAAGCTTCAGTAAAATTTTTGCTTATCATTTTTTCGATTACTGTTTCGATGGCTTCATTTTTATCAAGCTTTAGAAAATCTTGTGTAGTTACCTTTTCAATTTTAACTTCCATCAATTGCAATTGGCCTCTGCCTCGACTGATATCAATACCTCTATCTAGTAACTGAAGATCAAAATATGAGTGACCAAAAATAATATTTGAAATAAAAGCGGAAGATACAATCGCTATCATGGCAAATAGAGTGACTTCATACGACATTGTTAATTCCAAAACTATCAGTATTCCTGTAATTGGAGCACCTATCACAGCAGCACCCACTGC
>CACKLF010000043.1 GCA_902600895.1 uncultured Alphaproteobacteria bacterium
CTCTTTTTCCTTCTCAATTTTATGGGCTCAAAAACATGTTCATCAGTCTGTTGAATACTTTATTATTAGGCTTTTATAAAAGTGCGACAAACGACTAATTTATCAGTGCATAATATGCTTTCGAAAGCAAAGCTATTTGAGAGACAAAATGATTGGAGCCAGGCTGCAACTCTTTATCAGAACATTTTGGATAAGTTTCCAGGAAATAAGAAGGCTAAGAAGGCTTTAAAAGCTCTAAGTAGTGAAGATTCGGTTTGTTTAAACAAAAAAAGTTTCATAAAGAAATGTTCAGATCTTCTTTCTATAGGAGAAAATGAAGCTGTCATAATGGCTATCAATAAAGCTCAAAAAGAAAGCAAAAAAAATTCTGTCCTTATGAATATCTTAGGAGCCGCTTACAAAAGCTTGGGAAATTTGGATGCGGCAGAGCTAAGTTTCCGAGAGGCTTCTGATTTAGAACCTTCAAATTCGGATATCTTTAATAATCTCGCTTTTGTTTTAGAAGAAAAAGGAAAATTGGATGACGCAATTGATTTTTATAAGAATGCAGTAAGCTTAAATCCTAATAATGCTGAAGCCTATAATAACATGGGAAACTGTCTTAAAAAACTTGAATTTCTAGAAGATGCAGTTGCTGCTTATAAAAAATCGATAGAATTACGACCAAATTATGCTAAGGCCCATAATAATCTAGGTAATACGCTTCTAGATTTAGGTTATTTAGATCAATCTTCATTTCATTTGCAAAAAGCTATCGACATACAACCAATTTATCCTGAGGCTTTTTCAAATTTAGGCATAACATTAATCTCTAAAGGTGATTATAAGAAGGCATTAGATTATTTAAACAAGGCTATACAGCTCAAGCCTAGTCTTTCTCAGGCACATAATAATAAGGGAAATGTATTAAAATACATGGGGATGCTACAGGAGAGTGAAGTGTCTTACAAACGTGCCAATACAGTTTGTAAAGGTTTCCTTGATCCAATCTATAATCTTGGCTTATTGTATCTAAAAAAGGGGGAATGGGTAGCCGGATGGATGGGTTATGAGCATCGGTTTGATGTTAAGAGAGGAGCAGTTGAAAAGTTTATCTCTCAGAAACCGAGGTGGGATCACAGTTTTGTAGAGAGACTATTTGTTTGGGCAGAGGCTGGTATTGGTGATGAAGTTATGTTTGCTTCCTGTATAGAGGAATTACAAGTCTTCACAGATTATTTGACAATTAGCTGTGATGAACGCCTTTTACCATTATTTAATCGTAGTTTTAGTAAGGATATTTCGTTTGTAAAAAAAGCTGCTCATATGGAAAAGGAATTTTTTGATAGTCATATCCCAATTGGATCCGCCTTTGGTTTTTTAAGACAGACAGATGAAAATTTTGAAGCCAAGAGAAAGGCATACTTAAAGGCAGACAGTAAAAAAATAACTATCTTGCGAGAAAAGTTAGAGCTCCAAGCGGGTGGAAAAATTATTGTAGGTATAAGTTGGCGAAGTAGTGCTAATAAGGACGCTAGTAAGAGAAGCCTCAGTTTATTAGAGATTTCTGAATCTATTCCCGATGAGTTTGCGCTTGTCAATTTACAATATGGAGAGGTCTCATCAGATTTGGATAAACTAAAGACGGTTACTGGTAGAGAAGTGCTGACTATTAATGAGATAGATAATTATAACCACCTTGATGATTTTTGTGCTTTGATCAAGGCCTGTGATTTAGTGATCTCAATTGATAATTCGACTGTTCATTTTGCTGGAGCGCTTGGCCAAAAGTGCCATGTATTACTTCCCTTCAGCCACCAGAGTGATTGGCGATGGGGTTTAAATGGGGCATCAGAAAGTTATCAATATGATAATATGTTCCTGCATTGGCAGAGAAAACCAGGTGATTGGCAAAGTTGCCTAGAAGACCTCCACAAAAAGTTGAGAAGCCTTTATGAATGGCACGAGGTTTGCAGAACGAAGGTTGAAACAAGTTAAATAGGAAAGTCGGTGGAACAAGTTTCTTTTAAGGAAATCCAAACTAAAGTTGTATCAAATAATTTTAAAAATATTCAACTGGGAAGTTTTAACGACAAAGCATTTATCTTTGATCTTGATGGTGTAATTACCGATACAACAAATTTCCATTATTTTGCTTGGTTTCAAGCTTTTAATGCTCTGCCCAAACTAATTAATAAGCCAAGCATAGATATTAACAAAAAAATATATGACGATGTGATCGACGGAGCACCAAGAGAAAAAACTATCAGAAAAATAATGTGCCTTTTCGGAATTAAATGTTCTAGATCTGATGTTTTTGAAATATCACAATATAAAAATAAAAAATATATGTCTTTCATTAGAAAGAATGGAATTCACTTATTCAAAGATACAATTGACTTGATTGCAGTTTTAAAGAGGTTTGGTTCAAAGCTTGGAGTTGCTACCTCAAGTAAAAACGGGCATGAAATTTTAAAAATGGCCAAGTTAGAACATTTTTTTGATTTTATTGCCACCGGACAAGAAATACTGACTTTAGGACTCGAGCCTAAACCAGCTCCAGATATTTTTAATCTGGTTATTAAACAGTTAGGAACAGATATAAAGAATGTTTTCATATTTGAGGACTCTCATGTTGGTTTGAGATCAGCAATAGCTACGGGCTGTAAGAATATTATTTATGCGGATAGAAAATCTATAAATATCAATTTGAGATTTAAATATAGGTTGGAAAATGTGACTAGGGTCTTAGATCTGTTATAGGAGATAATAATGAAAATTTTAGTAGCCGGTGGAGCTGGGTATAAAGGGTCAGTTTTGGTGCCAAAACTATTAAAAAGGGGATATGAAGTTACTGTATTGGATCTGTTCTGGTTTGGAAACTATCTTCCAGATCATAGAAACCTTGTAAAGATAAATACTGATATACGAAAAATTAACGCTTTAGAACTGCCCACCTATGATTTGGTCATACACTTAGCTTCTATAGCGAATGATCCATGCAGTAATCTTGATCCAGAACTGACATGGGATATATCTTGTCAAGGAAGTATCGAAATAATGAATTTCATGGTAAAATCAAGTTCAAAACGAATTATCTATGCTTCTTCTGGTAGTGTATACGGGTTAAAAACAGAAAAACAGGTTACCGAGGATTTAGACTTAGTACCATTAACGGCATACAACAAAGCAAAGATTTCTGCTGAAAAAATAATTTTATCTTACAGGGATAAGGTTAGTGTTCAAATTATTAGGCCAGCCACGGTGTGTGGATTGGCTCCCAGAATGAGATTAGATGTTGCGGTTAATTTGCTTACAATGCAGGCATTAAATACCGGTAAAATTACCGTATTAGGTGGAAATCAAGAAAGGCCTAATATCCATATTCAAGATCTGTCAAATGTGTATTTGCATTTCATTGACCATCCAAAACTTGAAGGCATTTTCAATGCAGGTTTTGAAAATATTTCTATACTTAGGCTGGCAGAAAAAATTAGCCAGAGATTAGATGCTCAGATCGAAGTAATGCCATCAAATGATTTGCGGTCTTATCGATTAAGCTCTGAAAAGCTTTTGAAGAGCGGTTTTAAGCCCCAATATGGTGTTAATGATGCTATTGAAGAAATTATATTAGCATTTGAGTCCAAATCACTTTTAGATTTGCCAAACTACTATAATGTTAGATGGATGGACAAGAAAATAATGTCTAACATAAAAAATGCTGCGTAAAAATCTAATTTTTTTCATTTCTGTCTATGTGTTGTGAATATAACATTTTTGATAAAGCCCTATCTCGATCACCAGCTGAAAGAGAAAGGGTAAGCCAGCCATCTTATGAAGCTTCGACAGACTTTTTATCATTTGGTGAGGCTTATTTTGATGGTCCTCCAGGCATTGGTTATGGTGGTTATAGCTACGATGGGCGATATTCAACTGTAGTCAGAAAAGCGTGTAAAAGATACTCGCTAGTAAAAAGTTCCAAAATATTGGAACTAGGTTGCGCTAAAGGTTACGTACTATTTGAATTTTTTAAAAAAAAATACTGCAATATTGAAGGGATAGATGTCAGCGAATACGCGATAAACAGTAGTCCAAAACCGATCAGAAAATATCTTAAACAGAAATCGCTGTCTGACTTGATACTTCCTGAAGAAACATATGATTTTATTTTTTCTAAAGAAGTTTTGCCTCATTTAGATATCTCCACGTTGGAGAGGCTGATCCCTCTGATCATAAGATCTGTCAAGGTAAAAAGGAATATACTATTAGTTGTACAAGTAGCTGAAAGTTCTTTTGAGAAAGAAAAAATTTTAAGTTGGGACCCTACTCATAAAACAGTACGATCAAGTATTTGGTGGCGTGATTTTGTTTCCAGTTTTGGCTTCACTGGTGACTTAGTTTGCAAAAGACTTTTTAATTAAGGTCCTAATAAGTGAGTTTAAAAAAATGGCATAACTTTTGCACATTTTTTTAGTTATATTTATTTATTTGTGATGCAACTCAATCATTTACATTTAAATAAAAGGTACAGGGTTGAAATATACTAGAAATAAAATTTGTCATCAAATTTATTAAGGAGCTGTTAGTTAAAATTATGGCTAAATTTGTAATTGCTGGAAATGGAATTATTGCATTAAGTGCGGCTCTGGATTTATCAAAAAAAATTTCAAAGACTGACGAAATAATCATTATTGGACCCTCAAATCAGTTGGGAAGTGCCAGTTTGGCTGCAGGGGCAATGCTAAATTCATTTGCTGAAGTGACCGAAGATGAACTTAAAACAAAAGAGAGCCTTGCTCATTTTAAGTTAAGTCAGGAAGCAACTAAAAAGTGGAAAAATTTTGAAAAAAGTATTTGTGAAAATGAGTATTCTTCCATGACAAACAAAAATATGTCTGCATTTGAGCGGTCTGGTTACGGAAAAGGTACATACGTTATTCACAACTCAACTACTGATGACTACGAAACTGCCAACTACAACTCTATAAAGAAAGCTTTACAAGAATTTAATGAACCATTTGAACTTGTAAAGCCATCAGCTATACCCAACTTTCAGCCCCATCCTCAAAAACGAGCTTTAGAAGCATTGTATATAAAGAATGAAGGGTGGTTTAATCCACGTAATATCCTGGATAACTTACTATTTGTACTTTCAAATAATCCATCAATAACTTTTTACGATGATACGATTGCTTGTGTGAAAGCAGGAAAGAATGTGGAAATGCTTATTGGTAATAGTGGAATGACTTATCATGGAGACAGTTTTTTAATAGCTACAGGAGCAACGTTATCAAAAATATTAGATAATAGTGAGTTAGATTCTAATATACAGCAAATATTTTATGGTGTGGGAGTATCCATCGAAGTTCGTTTGAATGATGGCATACACACAAAAGCTATCAGGACTCCTGTCAGGGGAGGGGCGTGTGGTACTTACACCATACCGTATTTCCAAAATGGCAAAGATAAGCAAGATCATGTCTTGATTGGTGCTAGCAATTATATCTCCACGGAACCAGACTATCATGGAAGGCTTATAAGCATACACCATTTAATGCATTCAGCGACAAATCAGATTAATATGAACTTTAATGATGCTAGATTAGTTAGAACGAATGTTGGCTTAAGACCAATATCGTATGATGGTTACATGCTGGTGGGAAACGCCAAATTTAAAAATATGTTCATAGTGTCTGGTACAAAACGAGATGGTTTTCATTTAGCTCCTGTAATTTCGGAGGAAATAACGGGCCAGATGGTTGGAGAAAAGTCAAGTTCAAAGTTTAGATATTTTCATCCAGAAAGAGAGCCCATACATAATTTAGATAGGAATAGAGCAGTTGAGCTCATAGTCAACAGTTTGATGAATGAGCAATTTCAACATGAATTTAACCCTTCAAGCATAAAGATGCTTAAACAAATTAAGAAGTCATATTACGATGAGATACATAAACTTCACGATGAAATTGGGGCTGTAGATTGGGGAATACCTTTGCATATGGTTAATATGTTTAAACGAAATAAGGTGGAATGGGTAAAGAATGGAAATTAAAAGTAATGACGTAAAAAGATATGCTGAAATTTCAGCTGGCAATGGAAAAATTGTGGGCCTCTGTCACGGCTGCTTTGATATAATTCATCATGGACATATCGAACACTTTAAACTTGCAAAGGATCAATGTGATATCCTTTTTGTCTCAGTTACTGCTGATAATTTTGTTAATAAGGGACCTGGCAGGCCATATAACCCTTTGAATGATCGCCTAAAAGTTATAGATGCAATAAAATATGTTAATTATAGCTTTGAAAGTAATCATTCGGATGGTATCTGGTCAATTAATCAAGTGAAACCCAAATTTTTCTTTAAGGGAAGTGATTATAATGGCCACAATACATTCAATCAAAATTTTAATAGAGAAAAGCAGCATGCAGAAACCTTGGGCATCAAAACAATTTTCACTGATGGGAAAACACATTCTTCAACCTTAATATATAACAAGCTGATAAGTTGTAGTGCCAGCAATCGTCATGTCTAGGCTTTAATCTTGATATGTATAGCTTATTTTTTCCAAGTGAGGAGTAATTGATAATGGAAAAAGTTCTTATATTAGGGAGTAATTCTTGTGCAGGTTCGGGAGTAATAGCTGAATTTGCTAAAACTGGAAATTATGACATTTTACCCACTTCAAGAAGAGATGAGTTAGAGGAAATTTTTTTACCTTACAAGTGGGGAAATTGTGATTCTATTAGACCGTTTCAAGTCCTTGATTTAAACCTTCATCTTGAAAAATTAGAAGAAGTCATTGGATATTTTCAGCCTGATTATATTATTAATTTTGCTTCACAAAGTATGGTGGCTGAGAGTTGGGATACGCCAGAGGATTGGATGCAAACAAACGTAACTTCTTTTATGAAATTAGTAAAAATTTTGCAGTCAACTAACTGTCTAAAAAAGTATATCCACTTTAGCACACCTGAAGTTTATGGTGATACTGGAAACTTTCGGATCAAGGAAAATAATAATTTTAAGCCAACCACACCCTATGCCTTATCCCGCGCTTGTGGTGACCAAATTGTAAGAATGTGGCATGCTAATTTTGGTTTGCCAGTTATTATCACGAGATCTGCAAATGTTTACGGACCAGGGCAACAGTTATACAGAATTATCCCAAAGACTATATTTTCAATTTTAAAAGGAAAAAAAATTCCCTTGCACGGAGATGGTCTTTCAATACGGTCTTTTATTCATTACTCTGATATTGCAAAGGCCCTTGATTTAATTTTAAGGTCTGGCAAAGTTGGGGATAGCTATCATATCTCTCCACAGAAATTCATTTCGATTTTTGACTTAGTAAATTTGATAGCCAGCGAGATGGGTGTTGAATTCAATGACGTAATTTCAAGGAGTCCCGATAGAAGAGGAAAAGACCAACACTA
>CACKLF010000044.1 GCA_902600895.1 uncultured Alphaproteobacteria bacterium
CTATCTAAAGCAGAAAAAGCTTTTTCGAACCTAATTGCTATGGATCCGTCATTTGTGGAGGGATGGAACAAGAGAGCCACAATTAGATATATGCGAGGAGATTTCGAAGGATCTTTAGACGACATACGCGAGGTGCTAACGAGGCAGCCACGGCATTTTGGAGCAATATCGGGTAAAGGTATGATTCTGTTTCAAAAAGAAAACTATGCGGATGCTCTAAAGGTTTATTCAGACCTTCTCAAGCTAGACCCCCACAATGATTTTGGAATGATTATGTATAAAAAAATAATTAAGATATTAGGTAATTTTGTATAGCTTCTATTTGAAGTTAGGCGTCATACACTTTTTTTCTTTTATAATAGTACCTAAAAGCAATTTCAGAATTACTCACCTTGTAAGTAACAATTTGAATTAACTCCCATCCCTTTTCACCCAAGTGCTTAAAATCTTTAGACTCTATATCATTGGGAAATCCATCTTCAAACAAAGCTGGATTAACAGTAAGGTCCTTTATATAGTATTCCCAATGAGTTCTCATTTAGCCTGCTTTATTCCATGAAACCAGAAAGTACGTTGGATACGTTTATGCCAAGTTCAATCTTAGCATAGCCACCTTCCATAATAAAGTGAGTTGGACTTTGAAATTGAGATAATTTTTTTCCTATATCTAAAAAATCTTCACTTAAAAGTTTAAACCCCCCAACTGGGTCATCTATAAATGTATCAACACCCAAGGATATAATAATAACCTCTGGACCATATTTTTTTATCTTATCAATAGCGAAAACCAAAGCTTGTTCCCACACAGCGTACCGCGTACCAAGCGGCATCGGCAAGTTGCAATTAAAGCCTGCCCCTGCTCCACTACCAGTCTCATGCTGATAACCCAATAAAAAAGGGTATTCATCTTCAGGTCTACAGTGAAGTGAGGTAAATAAAACATCAGCTCTCTCATAAAAAATAGTTTGTGAACCATTTCCATGGTGATAGTCAATATCCAAAATGGCAACCTTATTCATCCCCCGATCAAGATAATATTGAGCCACTATTGCAGCATTGTTCAAATAGCAATAACCTCCTGCTAAATCTTTTGACGCATGATGTCCCGGCGGTCTACACAAAGAAAAAACAGACCGCTCTCCGTTAGCTATTAATGTGGCTCCAGTTAAAGCTATGTCTTTAGAGGATTGTATAGCTTTCCAAGTACCATCAACAAAAGGTACACAAACGTCAAATGTATAACAACTTAGCATCGAATGTACGGAAGAATTAGGTTTTTGGTCCATACCTCTCATGCCAAAAGTGTAAGCTGTCGCAAAGCCATTCGGTCCAAATTGCTTTTTCCACAAAGCATAACAATCCTCCAAAAATTTTACAAAGTTTGGATCATGAACACGAAGTACCTCATTAAGGCCAAAACGCAATGGTTCTTGGAGATGAAAAAATCCACTTTTGTTTAAAGCTCCTAAAATTATATCAACTCGGTCAGGACTTTCGGACATAGATATCATCTTGTCATATCTCATCTCTTTAGCTCCAGCATGGCCCTGATGATCGTTGGAGACAATAACTTTCATATTTTGCTTTCAATATTATAAATCATTGCTTTGCTTTATTAATTTTTCTAGATTTTTTCGATCAGATGAAAAGTCATGATTTATCTCTTGTGACCTTTGACGCTCGCGCCAATAAAAATCTCCCATGATCGGAGCAAAGGCATCCTCCGACATTACCTTACCCTTAATTAAGTCAGCTGCCCTCTCTGCTATCATCAATGTAGGAGTATTTAAATCTCCAGCTGTAGCCTGCGGCATCACTGAACTATCTACCACAAATAATCCGTCAAATCCCTTTAATTTCATTGTCCGTGGATCGACTACAGCTCTTCTATCAGTTCCCATGCGAAGTGTGCCACAGGGGTGGTATGCACTTTCCACCTTATCCTTTATAAACTGATCCATCTCATCATATGTTTTACAGCTATTTCCAGGGGCAATTTCATCTCCTATAACATCAGAAAATGAATTTTGAGTAAAAATCTCCCGTGTTAAAGTTATACACGCTCTCATATCAATCCAGTCCTGCGGATCTGTCATATAATTAAAGCAAACTTTAGGTGAGTCTGATGGGTTATTAGATTTCAATCTTACCCAACCTCTGCTCTTTGCTCTTTTTGTTCCTACATGGACTTGAAACCCGTGGGTGCCAGCATCTTTCTTTCCATCATATGAGATTGCTACAGGTAAAAAGTGAAACTGTATGTCAGGATAAAGGATACCAGGGCGACTTCTTATATGACCTCCACTCTCAAAGTGATTAGTAGCACCCAAGCCTTTCTTAAATAATATCCATTGGATACCGATTAATAACTTAGAAAAAGGATTTAAGTATTTATATAAAGTTATCGGCTTAAGGCATTGATATTGAATATATAACTCAAGGTGATCCATTAAATTAGCACCAACCTCATCGAAATTTTTAACAACCTCGATTCCCAGAGCACTTAATTCCTCTTTAGGTCCTATACCAGACAATTTTAATATTTTTGGTGACATAATTGATCCAGCACTTAGTATAATACTTCCTCCTGCAACTACTTTAAATGTCTTGCCATATTTTGAATATAAAACCGCTTTTGCTTTTTTCCCTTCGAAAAGAATTTTCTCCACAATAGCATGCGTTACGACCCTCACATTTCCCCTTTTTAAAGCGGGGTTTAAATAACTTTTTGAAGCACTAGCCCGCTTACCCTTTTTTACAAACATTTCCATAGGACTCATGCCTTCGTGTTGAATACCATTCATGTTTTTACTCAAGGGGTAACCGGCCTCAGCTCCTGCTTCTAAGAATTTCTGATTAAGAATATTTTTGGAATTTCCCTTTGTTACGGTTATTGGACCGGCATTGCCTCTAAGGTCACAGTTTTCTGACACCTGCTCTAGCTTTTTAAAATACGGTAATACGTTTGCCCAATGCCAGCCTGTAGCTCCTTTAGCACTCCAGAGTTCATAATCAATTGGATTCCCACGAACATAGCACATCCCATTAATTGACGATGAGCCTCCAAGGCCCTTTCCACGAGGAAGATTCATAATTCTATTATCTAAGCCAGGCTCAGGTTCTGTTTTCAAGCCCCAATTAAACCTCTTTGAATTCATCGGTAAAGACAAAGCTGCAGGCATACTTACAGTTAATGAACGATCACTTCCCCCAGCCTCTAAAACAAGAATTTTTTTTCTTGGATCTTCACCCAAGCGATTTGCTATTACACAACCAGCGGACCCAGCACCTATTACTATGTAGTCAAATTGTTCCAGCATCAGCTCTTTTTTTGTTAAAATAGTGTTCTTCTAAATTCTCATTAACCCACCAACACATAGTATTTTAACACTGATTCCTCTTGCTTCCAATACCCTTTGAAGCCCTTAGGCAATAAAAAAGCATCTCCTTTCCAGAAGGTTTCTTTGGATTTTTCAGACTCTACAGTTACAGAACCTTCCAGCAAATACATAAACTCATCATACTGGTAATCTTCAAAGTATTCGGTGTAAGGTGAAGATCTCCAAATGCCCGCCTTTAAAAGCGGTTTATCTTTCTCATAGTAAGCATGATCTAACCCAAGAGGCCTTCCTGAAATTAAATCTGCTGCCTCTAAAAGCTCATCTTTTTTGTTTAACCAACCGGTTGGACCATTTATAGAAAATTTTATTGGTAAATTCATAGTATAGCCTCACATTAAAATTTTTAATTATTTATCTTAGCTCTGATTCGATAAAAGTTCTCCTTATTTTAGAACATGTGGTTTCTTTCCCAGATTATAGATACATTTAGGTCCTAAAAAAATTAATATACTGCTCCACCCATTTTTTAAATAATTGGTTCTCCAAAACAAATAATTTATTGCATTATCTAATACCGTATTCATAATTGAACAAATTTTGTCTTATTAGACAGATAACGTCAATTCTGTACACTTATCACAGAACCAATTGGCACTAAGGTAAAAACAACGATATGAAGAATAAAATAGCAGTAGTAACTGGGGGAGCACACGGAATTGGTTTTTCGGTAATTACTGAACTCATTGATAGAGGAGTATATGTAGCCTGCTGGGACAACTCCCCCAAAATGGGTGTCTCCATGAAAAGTTTTGGCAATAAAGTATTACCAATAAACTGTGATATCTCAGATTTTGAATCAGTAGAAAAAGCATACCGAAAAACAAAAAAAGAGTTAGGGACACCCCAAATAGTTATAAATAGTGCTGGAATAGCTGGGCCTAACAAAACTGTAGATGACTATGACATCGACGAATGGAGGAGAGTGAACAGAATAAATCTGGATGGTACATTTTTTGTAAATAAAGTTTGCATAGGAGATATGAAAAATGAAAATTATGGTAGAATAATGAATATAGCATCAATTGCCGGTAAAGAAGGAAATCCAAATGCGTCAGCTTATTCTGCCTCTAAGGCTGGCGTTATAGCACTTACTAAGTCATTGGGAAAAGAAGTAGCAGAATTCAATATTTCTGTAAACTGCATTACCCCTGCCGCTGCCAAAACACGCATCTTTGATCAAATGTCGAAAGAACATATAAATTATATGTTGTCAAAAATTCCGAGAGGACGCTTTTTAGATGTTAGAGAGGCTGCTAAAATGATAGTTTGGGCAGTTTCTGACGAGAATTCGTTTACAACGGGAGCTGTATTCGATTTGTCTGGAGGTCGCGCGACCTATTAATTGATTAGCTCCTGAATCTTCTGTTAAATCTTAAGCCTTTAAGTTTTTTAATACTTTATCTTTTAATTTACCCTTTAAAATCTTGCCCAATGGTGTTTTGGGCAAAGCCTCATAGAAATAAAATTCCTTTGGAATTTTATACGAGCCTAATTTCCCTTTACAATAGTCCCTTAGTTCTTCTACTTCTAATTCAACTTCACCTGACTTAACCACAATACAAACGACTTTTTCTCCCCATTTATCATCTGGAAGGCCCACCACTGCTACTTCCTCTACGTTCGGGTGATCTATCAAAACCTGTTCCACTTGAACAGAATATACATTTTCACCACCGGTTATAATGATATCTTTTTCCCTGTCTAAAATATGTAAATAACCTCTTTCATCAAACCTTCCTATATCACCAGTTTTAAACCAACCGTTGTCAAAGCTGTTGTCTGTTGCATCTGAGTTTTTAAAGTAACCTTCAAAGACATTTGGTCCCTTTACCTGAACCTCGCCAATACCTTTTTTGCCAGCTATTTTCACTTCTATTCCTGCTAAGGGTTTACCAGATGACTCCAGACATTCTTCATTATTTTCTTTTGAAGCCTGGTCAATGTTCAAAAACGAAATAATTGGAGATGTTTCTGTGAGACCGTACCCTTGAACCATTGACGCTCTGGTAAATGTTTTTTGCCCAGCTACAAGAAGTGAACGTGGTACAGGAGAGCCTCCACAAATGAAAATACGCAGCTTTTTAATTTTATTACGCAAGTGATTGTTTGACTCTATCATCCCTTTTAAAAGCACTGGAGGGGTCATAGTAATAGTAATGTTATCATTTAGCATCGCTTGAAAGATGTTTTCGGCTGAGGGCTGACCTAAGAAGCGATGGCATCCTCCAGCCAATGTAATAGCTGTACCTAATAGGTCAGCCGAGTGAAACATGGGTGCCACATGAAGAAACTTATCATTACTGGTAACTGCTAATGCAGTTGATACCTGAAGACCATTAGACACAATGTTTCTATGGGAAAGCATGACCCCTTTTCCTTCTCCAGTAGTTCCACCGGTGAAAAGTAATATTGCACTGTCACGCTCTTCAGGCTCAACTGGATCTACTCCATCAAAATCTTCAATCATCTTATTAGTATTTATCGAAAAATCATAATTCTCACCAATACCAAAAATAGATCCATCCCAGCCGTCATTTACTATTTTTGTTGCTAAGTGAGAAAACTCATTAGATACAAAAAGGTGTTGTACCCCACTTTTTTTTAATATCCTTCCAATTTCATAACTAGATAGTCTATAATTGATAGGCATAGCTATTTGCTGTGACCAGTAACCCGAGTGTATCAACGTTGCTTGGTCTGAAGAATTCACGGCTAAAATTCCGAAAATTTCTCCGCGTTTAATATTATTACTCAACATACCTGAAGATAATCTTGAGACACGATCTACATGAGTAGACCAATTTTCCGGCTCTGCATTATCTCCGATAATCGCATCATTGAAAGGAAAGCTTTTCTGCAGCCGCTTTAGAGCACTTACCATTGAAAACATTAGCTTTATTCTCTTACTTTTCTTTTTAAGAGGTACTTTTTAGTTACAGAAGATACCCCTTTTACAGCATATTCCCTGCACGCTTTGTCTTTAAATTTGATAGCTTTTTGCCATTCGTCCAGTGTATAATAATCTCTTTCTGCGACACACCGAATTTCTCGCACAATAGTTGGATCTAAACCCAATTTTTCTCCAATTTGCTGGTCAGAAAAACCTGGTTTCCGTTTTTCTGGTGGAATATTTTCAGCATAGTTTATTTGTACCGATTGTGACATTTCTAAAATCTGCTCTTTGTACTTTTTATAAACCTCTGGATCAATGTAGTAATTCATATTCTACTCACCGCAACTTTCTGGTTTTCTCATCAACTGGGCAAACCCTTATACACTCAAAGCACTGACCTTGGCTAATATTTGAGTAGGTCATTGACCACAATGTTCGGGTAAACAAACTTGAATTAATCTTCATTCTCCTCAGTTCTAAATCATCTTCCTCCAGCGTGTCTTCTAAAACTTTCTGAAAAGTTGGAATCCAATGGTTGTAAACACGTGATGTGCACTTAGCCACATCATAAACTCTATTCTGCCATTGCCCATTCTTAATTTCACCACCAAGACAACCACCATCTTCAATATTACAAACCTTAGTACATGGTGTTACTTTTTTCGCGTTATACATATCAATACACTCTGGCGCCGGACATGAAGGTTCATCCAAGGGCTCATCAAAGGGAAGTTCAAGAGTTGTGATTAGTGCTCCAAGATACATAAATCCATGTTTGTGATTTAGAATAGGCCCAGCTAAGCTGGATGTGCCGCAGCCAGCAAGTTCCGCCGCTAATGACATATTCAAGAAGGGTTTTTGACCCTCATCCACTCCAGGTGGAACTGTGACAGCGTAATAGCCAAATTTCCTCTCAATTAAATTAGACAGCCTCATACAAAGTCCAGTTATCCTATCATTGGTAGAACTTAGTTCCATATGCCTAAAGTCTGTGGCTGCCCAATCGCCTGATTTTGGCTTTGCACCTCCTA
>CACKLF010000045.1 GCA_902600895.1 uncultured Alphaproteobacteria bacterium
TTTGCTCATGAACATATTCGACAGCTAGTAAATTATCAGTCTCAGCAATTATAATGCCGTCACTAGGCTTAAAATTACTATCGATCAAGTCCTGAAACATTTTTAACGCATCCTCTTTGACAGTCATAGTAAAGTTTTCTATGAGCATAAAATCATCATGTAGGAAGTCGTCTAAAAATTCCAAATCCTGAGTTTCAAAGAAATGCTTCCAAGCCTCTGACTTGGACATTTTCCCTTTCTTTGTCTCAATAAGTATTTCTTGTGAAGTCACTAACCAAATCCCTGAAATCTCATTCTAAATATCTACAAAGTAGTAATATTAAAATGTTTTACATAAATGAGTAAAACAAAATTTGAAAAAAGTCCTAATAAATTGCTTATCAGAGCAATAACAGGACTATTTCTCTTTTTTAAAAAATAAGCTATAGAAATATGGCTCAAAACTATAAAAGTGAAATTAAAATTAAGATTACTGGATTAAACATCTATCAAGTAGATCTCCCTATGAGGGAGGGATCATACTCTTGGTCAAATCAGTCATTTAAATCATTTGATAGCACGATAGTTAACATTATGACTAGTGACGGAGTTTCTGGCTATGGAGAAATTTGCCCTCTGGGCCCATCATATCTCCCCGCCTATGCTGAGGGAGCTCGTACTGGTATCAAAAAATTAGCTAAAAATTTACTTGGGCAAGATCCTTCAAATCTGCAGAAAATTAATTTGACCATGGATGAATCGCTTAAGGGTCACCCCTATGTTAAATCGGCTATTGATGTTGCATGCTGGGATATATTGGGAAAAATCACTAACCAACCTGTATACAATCTGTTGGGTGGCAAAGTACAAAATAAAATTAAGTTATTTAAGGTAATTTCTAAAGATGCTCCCGAAGCGATGAGGGAAAAGCTCATCGAATATCAGGAAAAAGGATTTAAACAGTTTCAAATGAAAGTAGGCGAAGAGCCATTCTTAGATATAAGTAGAATAAAGCATGTTTCTGGCCAGATGATTGAAGGACACGTACTAGGAGCTGATGCAAACTGTGGATGGAAACAACATGAAGCATTGCGTGTTGTAAAAGCAATTTCAGACGAAGACATCTATATTGAGCAACCGTGTTCTACTTACGAGGAGTGTCTTAACATTAGGCAACATACTCACCTACCATTAATTCTAGATGAATGCATAGATGGCGTGCATTCGTTAACCCAAGCCTATTTTGATAAATCAATTGATATTCTGAACTTAAAAATAGGACGGATGGGTGGATTAACTAAATCTAAACTTGTTAGAGACTTGTGTGTAAAACTAGGAATATCAATGACAATTGAAGACACATGGGGGAGTCAGATTGGGGATGCTGCCATAGCTCATCTTGCTCATTCTACTCCAGAAGATTTTCATTTTCAGTCTTCAGCTTTTCATGAATATACTACCATTTCAACTACAATAGGTGGTCCCAATATAAAGAATGGATTTATGTCATGCAGTGAAAATGCTGGACTGGGAATTGAACCAAACTTTGATATCTTAGGCTCACCTATTGAAACTTTTACTTTAGAATAATATTGAAACTTTGTGACATTAATTAGCTAGTTTATCTACTAAAGACATATAAAAAATTTAAGAATTCAAGACTATTCGAAAAAAAATATATTATCAATTATTCACTGGCCATCTTTTTTATATTTAGTAGATTATGCAACCTAGAAATTAAATATTAGATGTAAACCAGGGCTAAAGATGACCAAATATAACTAAAGCCTTTTTGTTCTCACATTGCCCAAAGCATCAACCGAAACTGAATAACGGCTACCATCAGGGCTTGGAAAAATCAATCCTGTTTTTTCTATCTCTACACCTGAAGATACAATTTGGTCATCATCTTCTACAGTAGATTGAGGATTTTTTTCATAATAATATTCACCCATCATGGCGCACATTTTGAAAAAATAACCATAAAACAGAGGCAACACTGCAACTGAAAGAACTGAGCTTAGTCTTTCAAGATCTGCCAAATTTATACTTTTAAGTATCAAAACTATACCTATAAACAAACCTATCCAGCCAGCTATTACTGAAAAATTTCCAAAATTACGAAAAATTGCATGAGCTTTACTGCCAATACTCGATGAAATTGTTCCAATCAATGCCAATCCTAAAACTACTATCACAGAAGGAAGATCTATTATGGCATTTACATCTCCACCCAAAATAGCAATACCAACAACTGCTAACGCGGTTAAAACAATTCCAATTAATACGTTAATCATACTAATGCTCCCATTTAATTTATACATTGTTTAGCAGAATAAATGAACTTTTGTAAATATTGAATATTTATAAAGATATGGATATACCTTTATCACCCTGTTGACCGATTGGAAACTAATAAACAAAATGCGAGTTAGGCTTAAAGAGTGTCAGGAATGTGGTGAGCCGAAGTCAGTACTTTACCGCTGCAGATACGTAAAAATAACTCATTGGATTTTTTTGTGTGCTAAGTGCCTAAAAGGTGTAAAGGCAGCATTTGCAGACACCTATCAGTATGGTGGTACTTGGAAGAGCAAAAAGAAATAAGGCAAAAGCCACAAAGTCTAATTTACTCAGTTTACTAGTTTTTTAAATTTCTATTCCAAAAACTGTCAGAATGGTCCTGTAGCAAAGTGCACCTCGAAATCACAAGCCATGGTTGGCCAAATATTTTTATTTTAACGGTGTGTACAGTATCTTAAAACCATACTAAAATTTTTGTACTATTTAAGACACCATTCGCTACAGTAACCGAATTATGGAAAGTAGTACCCCAATATTATTTTTTTTGTTTGTCTGGCATGCACGAGATATAGGCTAAAATAGTAGAGTTTATAAATTTATATCTGTCATTAAAGCAGTATTAGGCTTTTTATTCATTGGACTCACAGATTTTTGGTTTAGTTTTTCGCACTAAATCTAGTAACAATTGATCCATATAAATTGCTTCACTTAAAATCTTCCAAAATAATGTTTCTGCTTGCTTCAACTATAACATTTATAGAACCAAGTTCTTTAATCATTGAATTTCTTTCGCTCCGAAAAATCTCCTGGCACTTTTTAAAAGAATCTGAGTTTTTGTATTCGAATAAGGCTGAAGTTTTGAAAGTTCCCTCCTTATTCCAAACGCGATTATAGCAAAAGCGAGTACAACCATTAACATTTAATTTTTTAAAAAATTCTTTTCCATGATCTTCCCAAAAACGTATATGTAAAAGCATTTCTGGTTCAGTTTTAAAAGTGAATGTGTTAAATGTCATTAAGCATGCATCATCCATAGTCTAAATTCCAGATTATCATTAAAGTTAAGAATAGTTTTAAATTTAACTCTTTGGTAACTTCAAGTATCACCGATATTTAAGTTACTAAACCTTGTTATACATAGTCAACAGTCTTAAAATTTTAAAAAAAGAATATTAGCCAAATTTAATTATCGTATTGATGGTCAGATATTAGACTGCTTCTTAATACATTTACACCCAGCCGAGTTCCAAACTAAAATTTTGAATGACAGTAATAAATACAAACACTAAGCGCATTGGGTTTTGTCAATACATATACATACCCTCAGTTAAAATCGCTGTAGTTTCAGAAAGCGTTAAAGACCTATCTTTTTTCTTTTTGAGCAAATAAATTAAAAGAGAGTATTCCAAAAGCTAACACAAAAAGTTTAGTCAAAATGCTAAATGAACCCAGTTAATTAAACATAAAGGGCTCAACAATTAAAGCTAATGAATAAATTAGCCCTATTACAACTCTAGCTAATTTGTGGACGATATTTTTGTTCTCATTTTCAACACCCCTGATCACTACTTAGGTAAAATAAAGCCTTTCTGGTACTTTAGTCTATGAATAATAGCAATTCTAACTTAGTCCTCCAGTAAACAAAACATTTCACTACATATCCTAAATAAAAAAAATGTCTTAAAGAAGTAAAGACTATATTTTATTTGCACACTTGTATATGTGGTAAAAGTCTAGGTCGCTAAAAACTATTTAAAGAAAAGCGTTAACCTATTAAAATAGAGTATCTTAATAAATTCATATTAATTCGAATACAAAGCCCATATTCATCACTAATTGGAAAGATCATTATTGTCCAAAACAAGACCACGGTTAGCAAAGATTTTGGTAGGCGTTTCTGGGTTTAGTCTCTCTATTTCTTGCCAAATCGGCTGACACTCTTTGTAAGCTTTTTCATCACGATATTCAAAAATAAAACCCAATCTATAAATTCCCTCTTTATTCCAAATACGAAGCATTGCATGCCGTGTCATACCTCTCCTTTTTAATTCTGGAAGGTATTTAGATTTTTGCTCATTGTTCCAACGCATAATAGTTATTTCCATATCATTCTTGGAACTGAAATCTACTGTTGAATAATTTACAATTTTCGGTTGTACCATCTTTACTACCTGACTCATATAAAGCAGTCTCTACGCCATAAGTGTAAAAAATAATTATTTCTACACTTTACAAACGTTTTAATTTGATACTTTTACGGGACCACTTAATTTAATCTCATTTATTGTGGCTTCTTTTTCAAAATTATACACATATATCCCTGCATACTTATTTTCTTTAAAAACAAATGAGTTTTTAAGATCCTCTACAAACTCATCTGCCACTTTGTCAAATGATTTCAATTTTTCCACCTCACCAAATTTTATTAAGATAGTTAAGTCTCCCTGTTGACTTATCAAAATGCTTAGCCCATGAAAATTATGCTCATCAATTTTTTGCCCCAATTTATCTGAACAAAAAGCAGCAGCCACCTTAGCTTCACTGATGCCAGGAAATTTATATTGGTACACTTTTGCATACATTATGTTTCTCCCAATTTTGATAGCATGTCATCAACCATATTGTCAGCCGCATCTCCCTCAACTTTCATTTTTTGGAGAATTTGAGTTTGTAAACCCATTTTCTGCTGAGTATCTCGTCCTTTTTGAGTTAATGATACTTTAGTATCTTCAATAAAACACAAATCTAAATCAATTAAATTTCTCAATAAGGTTAACGATACATTCTTATCACTACATAAACTTATAAAATACTTGAAGTCATCTAAAGATGCATTAGGAGCAACCTTGGAAAACTGATTAATTGCCTCTTGAATTTTATTTGAAGTTACCTCTCTCTGTTCACTTTGAGTGTCTAATTGGTGAGCAAGACGGGCTACTAATTTTTGGACTAAAATAATTTGCTGTTCTGTCAACGCTTTCTTTTCAGGGTGAACCAAACAAAAGCTACCTAAAGCATAATTATCTTTATTTATAATCGGAAAGCCAGCATAGGATTTACACATACCCGACAATACCGCAGGGTGATGAGCTGTTCTTTCGTCAGATGATGTGTCAGGGATTAAAGTAGGCTTGTCACTTAGGATGGTATACGAGCATATGCTCTGTGCTCTATCCATCAATATATCACCACTTTTACCTGGAAAATTACAAGATGCTAAAGAGTATTGACTATCAGCATCAAATAAAGTTGCAGCTACGGCAGTAAATCCAGTTAACTCTTGTGCCATTTCGCTATACACAATCATAACATCATGTTGATCCGTACCTTTTATTTTTAAGCGCTCGACCGCTTCTTGTCTTCTGGTTTCGTTCGCTGGCATTGGTGCTGGTATGAAATTCATGGTAGATCTCCTAGTCGGCCATATTCAATATCTTAAGTCTTAAGTAATATTTGTTAAAATCAAATTGTCTAGATTCATTCAAAATTGTCCACAGATAACATTTCAGAAAGCAGTTCTTTTCCAAACTGAAGCTCCATAAAATTTTGTGTTAAGCCATTATCCACAGATCTCTTGAGGAATTTTTTTGCCTCATTTGTATTTCCATTTCTATTTTCTAGTATTGCATAAACTGCTAAAATTCGAGAATCTATATTTTCAGCATTTATGTTATCACCAACTACCTCATAAATCTCAGATGTTCGACCCTGCTGAAATAACACCTTTACAAGCCCTCCAGTTATTACCCAATTTGTATCATTAGGCACTAATTTGAGTGCCATTTTTCGCATTGAGATAGCTTTATCAAAATTACCACAATTATTATTGACCATTGCTCCAATAGCTAAAGTATCACCAGTAGCCAATATATTTTCAGCTGTGGCAATATCTTTTAACGACCTCTCACACCCATAGTCCAATAAGGTTAATCCAATCATAGCCCTAGCATTATAAACGTCAGGAATATCAGGGGTTAGCTCAATTGCCCTGTCGAGTACAAATTTCATCCGATCCAAATTTTTATTATTATTAGGTATTAATTTAAGTAAAATTCCCTGCCAAATTTGCCACGCTTCCATAATATACATTACACTAACTTCTTCAGGATAGTTTCTCTGCATATCCAAATATATTTTTTCTGATTTTGAAAAACCTTCAGCTGATTGCTTTCGAATCTCATTTCTCCAGTTTAAAAAATTAGTGAAGTCTTCCAAAGAGTTAAAAAGGCTCGCCCAATTGCTGCCCTGTCGTCCTACTCCAAGGTCAATTTGCATATCTTTCATAATAGAATCACTTATCTCATCTTGAATTGCAAAAATATCAGCAAGCACAAAATCTCGTTTCTTTGTAGCTATTACCTCCCTGCTTTTTAAATCTATGATTTCAAGATTCAAACGAGCATTTTCACCCATCACTTGCATTAAACCTCTAATGATGAAATCAACACCATACAGGTCTGAAATATTATCATCGGTCATACTAGTGTCTTCAGCATGATAACTCGTACTACTTGAGAGAACCCTTATCGCTTTATATGTCGAGAGGGTAGATATCATACTTTCAGTGAGACCATTAGCA
>CACKLF010000046.1 GCA_902600895.1 uncultured Alphaproteobacteria bacterium
AAAATGCGGTCCAATTAATTGAACTCCCATAGGCAACCCCTCTGAGTGCAACCCGGAAGGCAAAGATAATGCTGGATGCCCTGTCATATTGAAAAAGCTTGTAAATCGGGTCATTGCATTTCCTATAGGTTCAGTTAAGCCATCAGTAGTTATACTTTTAGATCCTAACTTTGGGGAAATTATTGGAGTCGTTGGAGTTAGAATAAAATCGACGTTATTAAAAGCCTCATCAACTCTTTCTCTGTAAAAACTGATCATTCGCATACACTTTACATAATGTTCAGCTAGAATATGTTGTCCTAATGCCAAGCCTGCCCTAAAATCTGGACTGTACTCATCACCTCTGTCCTCCAACCAAGGCATATGAAAGCTCAAAGCCTCTGGCATTTGGATAGTCAAAGAAACTGTGCGAGTTTCTTTCATTTCAGGCAATGCAATTTCACATACAGTTCCACCCTTTTTCTCTAAAAAGTTTATTACTCTACGAGTGGCATTCAAAATCTCTCTATCAACATTTTCAAAAAAGAAATCTTTTGGAATTCCTATCCGAAAACCATTAGGATAAGGGTTTACACTTAATTGTTTGAAATAATTAGTCTTGTGCTCTTTTCGCATACCGGATTGTATATTATCTGGTTGACTAATCACATCCAAAATCAATGCTGCGTCTTCAACTGCGCGAGTAATCACTCCAACGTGATCTAAGGTCCAACAATATGGAATTATACCGCGCGTCGAAATACTTCCGTATGTCGGTTTCAAACCAACTAAACCATTTAATGAAGCGGGAACCCTCACTGAGCCTCCCGTATCAGTACCCAAGGCAAAGGGCAATAAACCCCAGGCCACAGCAGCTGCCGAACCACTTGATGAACCCCCAGCTAATCGTGAACGGTCAAATACATTGATGGGAGTGCCATAAACGTTGTTTTCTCCCGTTGCACCGTACGCAAACTCATGAAGATTAAGCTTGCCAAACAGATTAGCACCTGCTTTTTCTAAAGTTTCAACCACATGAGCGTTACTTTTTGCTTTGTTGTCCTGTAATACTTTTGAACCAGCCGTAGTATATCTTCCTTTGACATCAATAAGATCTTTTAAGCCATATGGAATACCATGTAGCAAATTAGTGCGAGCCATGTTGTCCAATCTTTTTGCATTATTCATCGCTGAGACCTCGAACAATTCAATGTAGGCCTTGCACTTTACATTCAAAGACTTTGTTCTGTCTAAGAAAGAACTAGTTAAGTCTTCGACAGTAATGTTTCCCGAATCCAATGCTTTACTAAGTTCGACAATTGTAGCGTAGAAAATTTCATTAATTCTCAACTTAGGTCTCAAAAACGCCTAAGGCGGGTGGAGTCTCTCCCAAGTCAATTAGGCGTAAACTTTCTAATTGACACATCAGATCATTGAAGCCAGTTATAACACCGAGATTTGGATTAACAATCTCATTTAAATCATTGTTTTTGAAATTATAAGTGGCAAACGATTCTTGAACACTTTGGATTACTTCCAATCTAATGGCTTTTGGTTTTCTATAAATCTCTTGTCTTTTCAGCCCCTTCATAAAGATGCTCCTTCCAGATTTTATTTATTTTATCCCTGGTGGCGACGTCAGCTGGATCCATATCTTTCGATGGTCTCTGCAAAGTATCAAAATGGCCGAATTTATCTTCGCCTCTCACCAATTGCGCACCAACTCTCGATTTGGTTTGTGTAACAAAAGGCGGCATAAGAGGCTGAATAACAAACCCAATCCTTCTGTCGTCGCTCCTATTCGGCTGAGAACTATGCAATATGCTAGCGCTATGAAAGGATGCTTGTCCCGGTCGCAATGGAGTTGATATCGCTTTAGTCTCATCAACGCCTTCAACCTCTTGACCCCGCGTAAGTATATTTTTCTCTCCAAACGTATCATTATGATCCCTCATGGAGCCATGGCTTCCTGGTATCATTTGCATACAACCACTTTCATCGTCACTTTTAGATAATGCTAACCACGCAGTAATTCCTACATGCGGCTCCAAACCCATATATTTTGCATCTTGATGCCAACTAACGAATCCAGGATCATTGGCTTCTTTTATGAAAAGAACAGTTCCATAATTCAATATATTAGGACCTACAATATCCTCAGCAGCATCTAATAGATCTTGATTGTGCACAATCTCATCTAAACATGTAAAGCAAAGGTGCGCATTTTGCCTTGATGCACCTTCAAAAGCCTCGGGCCACTTCTTTTCAGCCTTTTCGAGCTCTTGTCTGTAAAATAAAGCTTTTTCCTCTGAAAAAATATCGATTGGAGAAAGAAATCCATCACGATGGAATGATGAAATCTGATCCTCAGTTAACTTTTTTCCCATGCTTTTAATCCTCACTATATTTGGAAGAATCACCTGACACCAAGTATAAAACCCATTTAGAGATGTATACAACTATTTTTTTATTATCAGAAAATAAAAGAAATAATGATCAAATTGTCATTTGTCCTTTGACAAAAAAAAAGAGTTAAAGTGCAGTTTAAACTTATTTTGTTGTAGAAGTTATATACTTCCTTATACTGCAAACACACGCTTTAGTAGTAATGAGTATTTGATTTGAGCATTTTATCAGAAAAACAAAAAACTGACTTCTGGAATGATGGAGTGATAACATTAGAAAATGCTGTAACATCCGATGAGTTGGCCGAATTGCGAAAAGTATTTACAGAATGGGTTGAAGAAAGTAAATCCCATAGTAGTGATTATGGCGAAACTTTAGATGGGCGTCCCCGCTTTGATTTAGAGCCAGGTCATTCGTCAGCTAAGCCCGGTCTAAGACGCGTACAATCTCCTGAAGAAATTTCTCAAGCCTATGAGAATGTAATGCGCAACTCAAGAATGACAGACTTTGTTACAGAATTGATAGGGCCTTCTATAAGATTTCACCATGGAAAGGTAAACTCAAAACTTCCTGGAACTGCAACTAAAATTAAATTTCATCAGGACTTTCTTTTCCAACCTATGACTAATGATGATTTGATAACTGCTCTTCTTTATATTGACGATGTGAACCTTGAAAATGGACCTCTTGAGGTTGTTCCTGGTTCCCACAAGGGGCCCTTATATTCACACTGGCATAATGGTGTATTTACGGGATCAGTGGATGATGAAGTTACTAAAAAATATGCTAAAGATGTTGTTAAGTGCATTGGAAAAGCAGGTAGTGTCTGCCTGATGCACTCAAGCCTACTTCATGGCTCAGCACCAAATCTTTCAAATAAACCCAGAACACTTTACATAGCGACATATTATGCTGAAGACGCTATAGAGCTTAGTCAAAACCATTTGCCTAGTAGGTTAACGCATTCGATTATCAGAGGTGAATCTTCTGGCAGAGTAAGATGTTCAGAATATGAAATGCTGATACCTGAAGTGCCAAAGGGTACCTCATTCTTTTCTCAACAGGCAGAGTCTGATGGAAAATAACAAACCAAATTCGGTATAATAGCTGATGGACACCACACCTAGCGATCCAATAATTAAGCGTATTCCCTATAATATGGGTTCAGGAGTTGGTGAGCGGGCTAGGATTGGTCTTTTAGTATTAGAGTCTGATCAAACTATTGAAGAAGAATTCAGATTACTAACCACATTACCAGGAGTTTCAATCTATCATGCAAGACTTAAGAATGAGGCAGACGTAACGACAGAAATGCTTTCCCGAATGGAGGAGCAAATTCCTAAAACAGCTCGATTACTACCCACTTATCTTGGTATAAAAGCAATAGGATATGGGTGTACATCCGGATCTACAATTATAGGGGAAAAACGCGTTGAGAAAATTTTGAGCAAAGCGCATAAAGGTGTGCCCTCAACCAATCCTTTATCGGCGGCAAAGGCTGCCCTCAAAAGTATGAATGTAAAGAGGCTTGGTCTTATCACCCCCTATTCTCCAAATATTACAAGCGCAATGCAGAGAAACTTCAATGAGGCTAATTTGCAAGTAACCATAGTAGGTTCTTATTTTGAAGAAAGTGATATTAACGTTGGTAGAATAGACGAGGATTCAATATTTAATGCGGTTACATCTGTTGGTGAATCAGATAATTGTGATGGAGTATTTATATCATGCACAAGCCTTAGAGCAGCTAAAATAATAGAAAAAGCGGAAAAAACGATTAATAAGCCAGTTACAGCGAGTAATCACTCTCTAGCTTGGCACCTTTTAAGGCTAGCTGGTATTAAGGATACAATTTCTGGCTTTGGTTCTCTTTTCAGTAAATAAAGTTTAATTTTATAAGTGATTATTCATTTTAAGATCAACTCTCTTGCGACATTGCAGAGCCTTTCTCCACCAGTTGCCGTAACCACAAACGGTTCAGATATAGCTGCACCATATTCTGAAAGCCAAACTCCAGATTGAAAGTGAAAACACATACCCTCTTGTAGCACAGTTGTATCACCAGCTCTTAAACTTGCTGTTCTCTCACCCCAATCAGGAGGAAAATTTAAGCCAATAGAGTACCCCACTCTACTATTCTTCTGGTATCCATGTCTTTTGATGGTTTTTTGAAAGATAGCCTCAACTTCCTCGCACGTTGCACCTGGCTTTGCTTTTTCTAGTGCCAAGTTTCCTCCCTCAATGATAACATCTGCCAGTTTTTCTATTTCAGCTGGTGGCTCCCCAATGTGTATTGTTCGGGTGACAGGCACATTGTAATGCCTTCTTGCAGAGCCAAGCTCCATGACAACTAGTCCAGATTCTGGAAGACCCTCAGAAGACCAGGTTAAATGGGGCGTAGACGTACCCTCACCCACCTGAATTAAGGGGCAAAGCCCAGTGTAATCTCCAAACTTACCATCAATCCCAAGAACTTGATCGTGATAAACATTCGCCATAATTTCAGACTGAGGCATACCAGGTTTAACTTTATCAAGCGCATTGTTCATAACAAGAGTGCTGAGTTTTCCAGCCTCTCTCATATAATTAACTTCTGAAGGGGATTTAATCAATCGTGCCCAATTTACCAATTCTTTATTATCAATTATTTTTGCATTGGGAAGACCTTTGGTGAGGTGATGATGCGCCCTTGCAGTATAATAATGGGCATCAAAATCTACTCCTACAGTCCCTGTGTTACAATTTCGACTTTCGAGTAATTCGCACAATTCGTCAAATGGATGCTTTTCAGGATGGTGAACTAAAGGTTCAGAAAAGTTGAAAATATTTCCTTCAGGCAAATCTGTAGTCATATGAGCTGATTTTGCGTCCTGCTCTCTACCAAACCATATTGGCCACTCATCAGAGCTATGAAGTACTACTGCCTGTGGAGTATAAAAAGACCAGCCATCAAAACCTGTTAGCCAACACATATTTGCTGGATCCTGACATATAAGCATATCAATTCCAGCCGATGCCATTCTGTTTTTAACATCGGCTATCCGTCTCTTATACTCAGATACTTCAAAAGCTTTTTGAAAACCCATTTTTCCTCCTAAATTTCTATTTTTGCCTAAACTTAGCTTGCTAATTTTACGGCAATGTCTTTCATAAACTTCATGCCTTGCCTCATCTCTTCAACAGTTATATATTCATCAGGTGCATGTGCCCTCGAAATTGTACCAGGGCCACAAACTACCGTAGAATAACCACCATCACTAAAATAGCCAGCATCAGTACCAAATGATACTACTCCCCTACTATTTTTACCTGTAACTTCACTAACAAAGTTTGCTGCTTTTTCCGATAACCTGTCATCAAATGAAGGTACCGAAACCTCAGTTATAATTTTTATATCAGCTTGCTTATTTACCTTCTGCATAGGTGGAAGAACTACCGACGCGACGTATTCTTCAATTTCAGAGATAACTTTTTTATTATTCTCTCCTGGCATCGGTCGAAATTCCCAATCAAAATTACACCATCCAGCGGTTGCATTTCTTGCAGCCCCTCCTTCAATGGTTCCAACATTGAAGGTGCCAAAAGGGGGCTCAAATGGTGAATTTTTGTAAGGTTTAGAGGAAAGCCGCAGTCCAATTTCCTCTATTTTAGCAATAACCCTCATTGCTGCCGAGATTGCACTTACTCCCCTCTCAGGATCACAAGAATGAACTTCAAAACCGGTGATCTCAGTTCTCATTTCATCACCACCTTTGTGACTGGTCACAATGTTCATTTCCGTTGGCTCACCCACAATAATAATTTCAGGTTTTATATTCTCTGCTTTAAGACTTTCTAATAAAACTGGCATACCAAACCCCCCAGTTTCTTCATCAAAGGTGAAGGCTAAATGTATGGGTTTTTTAAGGCTCTGCGACTTAAAAAAGGGTATTGAGGCCATTGCACACGCAAGAAATCCCTTCATGTCAACTGAACCTCTTCCAAAAAGACGTTGATCTATTTTCGTGAGTTTAAAAGGATCGGTCTTCCAATTTTGACCTTCAACTGCTACTACATCGGTGTGGCCATTCAAAAGAATACCCCCATCTTCCTTAGGCCCTATTGTAGTAAAAATATTTGATCGCTCTTTTTTTTCATCATGAGATAAAATTACATCCAGACCATGATTCTCAAAAAAATTTTTAATATATTTGATGATCTCGT
>CACKLF010000047.1 GCA_902600895.1 uncultured Alphaproteobacteria bacterium
GGTTGGAAAAATTGTATCAATAGATGTTTATCGTGATGGCTCCATTGTTGATGTCAAAGTAAAGCTGGGAAGGTTTGAGGAAGCAGAGGCTAATGCCAGACGAAACCAACAACAAAGTCAGGTAAAAATAATAGCGGGTTTGGCTGTAAGTAGAATAACGGATAGGATACGAAGTGAATTTAAACTAGATGAAAGTCTACAAGGAGTTTTTGTACTGGACGTGGAGCCAGATAGTAAGGCTGAAACGAAAGGTATTCAAAAAGGCGATATCATAATCGAAGTTGGTCAGAAGTCTGTTCAAACTCCAGAGGAGTTTCAGACTGAATTAAATGTTTCAAAGAACAAGGGTAGGACAGCTGCACTTCTACTAATTAAACGTGCAGATCAAGAGTTATTTATAGCCTTGCCGTTTAATTAATCATATTAGAATAGTCACAGTTCTCGATCTTATCTAATAAATATGAGATATTTTCTAATCTTTTAGCAATGATATTTATAACTGACTGTTCACTTTTAAGTGTCCCGTAAACTAGCAATAACTGTGAGTAAATCGCAACACTTTTATATTTATTAAAAATATTTTCCCAGCATATTATATTAGCTGTACCTGTTTCATCTTCGAGCGTAATAAATAAAGTCCCGTTAGCTGTATATGGTCTTTGTCTAACAATAACTAGTCCTGCAACCCATAAATTGGAATTTTGAGGTTTGTCTTTCAAATCTTTTATCAAAGTTGCTGGTGGAAGCTTATACATATCTTTAAAGTGAACAAAACATGAACAAAACATTATATGTATTCTTTTGTTTTTTCAATACCTTTTATGATTGAATTTGATGGTATAATGAGTATTTAATCATTATTATTTTTAGGATACGTTAATGGTAAAAATTACATATATTGAATTTAATGGTACAGAGCACGTTGTCGATGTAGAACTGGGCATGACTGTGATGGAAGGTGCCAGAGATAATAATATTCCAGGAATTGAGGCTGATTGTGGTGGTGCTTGTGCATGTTCAACATGCCATGTTTATGTGGATCCTGATTGGGTAAACAAAATCTCGCCTAAAGAGGACATGGAGGAGGATATGCTTGATTTTGCTTATTCCCCTGACACAAAATTATCGCGACTCACATGTCAGATACAAGTAACGGAAGATCTAGATGGTTTAATTGTTAGGATGCCAGAAAAACAGATTTAATTTTTGATCCCTTTATCTCCAATGTCTTGTCTATAAAATCCGTCCTCCCAATTAATTTTAGATACAGCCCTATATGCTAATCTCTGTACCTCTTTAAGATTTTCCCCCCGTGTAGTAACATTTAGAACTCTGCCTCCGTTAGAATAGTAAAGTCCTGACCTCTTTTTTGTCCCAGCATGGAATATTTTTAGATTGGTATGTTCTTTAATTTTTGAAAGATTAGGTATGACACTACCCCGATTGTATTCATTAGGGTAACCTTTTGATGTTATTACGACCGTTAAAGCATGATCATTAGCCCAATTCACCCTTGAGTTTTTTAAATTACCATTTAAACAGTCAAGAATGACATCAAGTATTTGACCGCCTAACCGCATCATAAGTACTTGGCACTCTGGATCACCAAACCTAACGTTGTATTCAATTAGATATGGTAGGCCATCACAAATCATTAAACCAGCATATAGAATGCCTTTGAATGGGGTTCCTCGTTTTTCCATTTCATTTATTGTAGGCTTCACAATATCTAGTATAGCTTTTTCCTCTATTTCTTTTGTAAGAACAGGTGCTGGGCTGTAGGCACCCATACCACCAGTATTTGGTCCCTCATCATTATCTAGTAACCTTTTGTGGTCCTGAGCACTACCTAATGATAGACAATCAACTCCATCTGAAATGATAAACAAACTGACTTCCTCACCAGTTAAATGTTCTTCGATAAGTATTTTTTCCTTTTTGCTGTCAGGCTTGAATATACTGTTCAAAGTTTTGATTGCCTTTTTCTCATTTTCTACAATAGTCACACCTTTTCCTGATGCAAGGCCATCTCTTTTGATTACGATAGGATATGTGGTGCTATTTAAAAATTTCTTTGCTGACTCAATATTATCAAATTCTTCATACCTTGCTGTTAGTCCATTGAAACTTTTACAAACTTTTTTGGCGAATACTTTGGAGCTCTCTAATTTTGATGCATTTCTCGAAGGTCCAAATGTTTGAATGTTAGCACTACTCAACTGATCTGAAAGCCCTTTTTCTAGAGGCCCTTCCGGCCCAATGACCACAAGATCAACGCATTTTTTCTTACAAAATTCAATTATTAAAGTGATGTTTGATATATCAATATTTATACTTTCTGCAACTTCTGAGATTCCATCACTACCAGGAGCGCAATAAATATTTTCACATTTCGGATTTTGAGAAATAGCCCAACAAATTGAATGCTCTCTGCCCCCATTACCTATAACTAAAATATTCATTGTACAGTCCGATATTGGAAATTAAGAAATTTAGCTTTAAAGTAGCAGAGTAATTTGTGCAAGTTATGTTTTGGGAGTTTGAGAATTGATTAATGTGGACGACAATTTTAGCTTAAATATTACTGAATATTCAGTCTCTGATATTTCATTAGCTATTAAAAGAAGTGTAGAAAGTAACTTTGAATTAGTGCGCATAAGGGGTGAAGTTGGGAGAATATCAAAACCTGCATCTGGGCATATTTACCTTGACCTAAAAGATGAAAAAGCAGTTATATCTGGAGTAATTTGGAAAGGTACTGCTCAAAGACTTGAGATTTTACCTGAAGAGGGGCTAGAAATTATTGCTATTGGCCGCATCACTACTTTTCAGGGGCAGAGTAAATACCAGATAATTATTGAAAAGCTAAAGCGTGGTGGGTTAGGAGCGCTCATGGCCCTATTTGAGAAACGAAAAAAAATGTTTTTTGAAGAAGGGGTTTTTGATAATAAAAATAAAAAAAAGATACCCTTTTTACCTGAAAAACTTGGAGTAATAACATCAGAGTCTGGTGCTGTAATTCAGGATATTATGCATCGCGTCAGTGATAGGTTTCCTATGGAAATAATTTTATGGCCAGTAGCTGTTCAAGGTAGCAAATCTGCTTCACAAATTGCTGGTGCGATAAATGGTTTCAACAAAATAAAAAAATTGGGTACTGATAGGAGTCCAGACTTAATTATTGTTGCTAGGGGTGGTGGCTCTATAGAGGATCTCTGGAGCTTCAATGAGGAAGTTGTTGTGCGAGCCGTTTATGAAAGCAGTATACCTATAATTTCAGCAGTAGGACATGAGACTGACAATACTTTGATAGATCTGGTGGCAGATTTACGCGCTCCAACACCTACCGCTGCAGCAGAATTAGCAGTACCGGTCAGAAGTGATCTAATTTCAATGCTTGTTGATCTAGATATGCGAAGATTGAAAGCGTCTAAAAATAAAATTAAGATGATTTATGGACTATTCAGCGAGACTGTAAAAAGACTTAAAAAAGAGTCTGGGCTTCTGGATTTTCCAAGACAGAGTCTTGACGAAACGTGTCATAGGCTCGGCAGTAGTTTGCAATTATTATTTAGTAACAAGGTTTTAAAGTTTAAATCTACTGGAATAGAAAAATTGAATATTAAAGTCTTGCAGCAAAGCTTTTCAGCAAAAAAGGATGTATTGCACAACATTTCTCTGCGTATGTACCAGTATATAAATAGTGAGCAAAAAAAACAGGTAGAGTATTTAAGAAACCTACATAGGATATTAGATAACCTTTCTTATCGTAACACCTTAAATAGAGGGTACTCGTTGGTATTGGACCAGCAGGGAAAGTTAGTGCACAGTAAAGAAAAAGCCTCAAGTCTTAAAGAGCTCACAATTGAATTTAATGATGGCAAATTAGATGTTAAGTGTAAATGATATCTTTTAAGCAAAAAGATGTATACATACATAGCTATAGATAAAAACTTTTTATGGAATTGAGAATTGTCTTTTTTGGGAAAATTAAGAGCCAAATTATTTAAATCTTCATCTAAGCTTGATGATGAAATCAATACTTTAATTGATAAAAGTGAGACAAGCCAAGACGAATTAAATGATTCAACGAGTAATTTGAATCAGGCTGTTAATATTTTTAAGGATAAAAATGATTTAGGTGAAGAAACAAACGCCAGAGAAAATGCCGTGGTAAAAAGTGATAAGAAAAAACATAAAAGTTTGCTTAAAAAAATTATAGATCCTGTTGCTAAGTTAGTAAAAAAAAGACAGATTGATAGTGTTTTGCTTGAATCATTAGAAGACCTACTAATTGCGTCTGATCTTGGTGTCAATACTGCTATGAAAGTTTCTTCACAACTGTCAGAAAAATATGCAGGAAAAGAAATCGGTAGTGATGAAATTAAACAATTATTATCTGAAGTTATCGAAGAAATTTTAATCCCAGTTGCAAAACCTTTAACCCTTATAGAGGAGTCACCTCAGGTAATATTAATTGTTGGTGTTAATGGTGGTGGTAAAACAACGACAATTGGCAAATTAGCAGATAAATATAAAAAAATGGAGAAGTCAGTGATGATTGCTGCTTGTGATACCTATAGGGCTGCAGCAGTTGAGCAATTGTTAATTTGGGGTGAAAGAGCTGGAGTTCCTG
This sequence comes from uncultured Alphaproteobacteria bacterium, assembly GCA_902600895.1. Taxonomy (GTDB): domain Bacteria; phylum Pseudomonadota; class Alphaproteobacteria; order Rhodobacterales; family Rhodobacteraceae; genus CACKLF01. The sequence goes on from CACKLF010000047.1 coordinate 4,637, forward strand.
TAGTAGTTGGTGAAGAAGGGGCAGATCCTGCGTCACTAGCTTTTGACGCTTATTCTAAAGCAGTTAAAGAAAATATTGATGTTCTATTAATTGATACCGCTGGCCGATTGCAAAATAAGACTGACCTTATGAATGAACTAGGTAAAATAACCCGAGTATTAAAAAAACAAAACCCAATTATTCCTCACAATCGCATTATTATACTTGATGCTACGACAGGCCAAAATGCATTAAACCAAGTTGATCAATTTTCAAGAGTCTGCGATTTGACTGGAATAATTATGACTAAACTTGATGGAACAGCGCGAGGAGGTGTTTTAGTTGCAATAGCAGAAAAATTTTCTTTACCAGTACATTTCATTGGTGTGGGCGAGGCATTAGATGATTTGCAACCCTTTAAAGCAGTGGAGTTTGCGAATGCTATTACAGGAATCTCTGATAAAAATAAGGATTGAACTCAATGTCCTGTCAGTAGTCAGGCATGAATGTAGGCTTCTAATTCATATCCGCGCGCTTAATAGGGTAATTTTGAGTGTTTAAGCCTTTAACACATGGCTCTCTAGCAATTCACTAAATACAAGTGTTATCTTACTATTTTTTATAGAATAAAGATGTTTGAATTTGATAGAACTTTATTTATAATCCTTTAAAATGTCGCATTAGTTAGGATAGACCTGATGACAAATGGTAATAACTCTATTAGTAAATTCTTTCTAGAATTTGGGCCCGTAGTGATCTTTTTTCTTTCATATAAATATGCGCCCATTGGTCCAGAATTTGGTGATAATCCTGACCTAGGAAAAATTATTTTTGCGACAAAGATATTCATTCCAATAATATTAATTTCTCTTTTGATAGGTTGGGTGCAAACCAAAGAGTTGGCCAAAATGCCACTGATGACGGCTTTAGTTGTATTAGTTTTCGGAGGACTTACAATCTGGCTGCAAAATGATACTTTTATTAAGATGAAGCCAACAATTGTTTATTTGTCTTTTGGAAGCATTCTAGCATTTGGCTTAACTCGTAATAAAAGTTATTTAAAAAGCCTTATGGGATCGGCTTTACTGATGGCAGATGAAGGTTGGTTCATATTAACCAAGCGTTTTGTGTTTTTATTTGTTTCCATGGCCATCATTAATGAATTGGTGTGGCGCCTAATGTCCACAAATGATTGGATAACATTCAAGACATTTTTATTACCTGGAGTAACTTTTCTGTTCTTGTTTTTTCAATATCCTATTTTTCGTGATTATCTAATCGATAGGAAAGATGATTAAACTATCATAATTAATCGCTCATTCTCGGTAAAAACTCTCTATCAAAAATTTTCTGTGTAACTGGCCCAGCATGTCGATAAATAATCTCTCCCTCGGAGTTAATGATAAAAGTTTCAGGCACACCGTACAGTCCCCAATTAATCGCAACCCGACCACTTTTATCAGCTCCAATTTTAAAATAAGGATTTCCTAAACTATCTAAAAAATTTAATGCTTGTATATCTTTATCTTTATAGTTTATTCCATAAATCTTGTAGCCTGATTGTTGTAACTCCATAAAAAGGGGGTGTTCAGCTCTACATGGTGCACACCAGCTCGCCCAAAAATTCACTAGCTTAACTTCTTTTGAATACAAATCTTCCATACTCGGCTTAGGAAAGCCTTTAAGCTCATCAAGTTCAAATACAGGTACTTTTTGGCCAATTAATGCACTTTTTAACTTAAAATTTAGATCTGGAGACTTCACTTTAAGATTTATATCAAAAACAAAAAGTCCCAAAATCAGAACTATTGCAACAAAGGGTAAAAGTAATAAGAGATTATATTTTTTCATCTTTAGCTTTAGTTTTGATAATTATCATATTTTGATAAATTTTTTTAACTTTTTTAGCACTCAGCCAA
>CACKLF010000048.1 GCA_902600895.1 uncultured Alphaproteobacteria bacterium
TTTTGGCTTTTCAGCCATTAATTATTTTGGACTTCTAACATTTAGTGTTCTGTACTTTGCTCGTTTAAGTGCAAAAATGAATATATTTTTTGGTGTTCCATACATAAACTTTGAATTTTTCCCAAGTCCTTTAAGGCATATCGCAACCTATTTCAGTATTAGAAAGGTTACAGCCATGTTTCCTATATCAATTACACTGATAACTTGTGCCGCATTCTTCTTTTTAGAGTGTTTATTTAATACCACAATTAATGGAGAAATTACTCAGATAGGATACTCTCTGGTTCTATGTCTAACAATTTTGGCTTTGATTGAGCATTGGTTTATGGTTCTGCCATTGCCAGATTCGAAGTTATGGACATGGATGTTGCCAGGAGATAATAACATAGCAGATAAAAGTAGAAGACAACAAGTAACATGAAAAGGTATATAAATGGATTATGATAAGTGGTTCGAGGATCGTTTAAACGAACTGAAAAATGAGGGAAATTATAGGGTATTTGCTGATTTAGAACGATATAAGGGAAATTTTCCAATAGCCCGTAATCATAGGAATGGAAAAGCATCAGATGTTACTGTGTGGTGCTCCAATGATTACCTGGGGATGGGGCAGCATCCAAAAGTACTCACGGCAATGCATAATGCTCTGGAAGAATGTGGTGCGGGTTCTGGGGGTACCAGAAACATATCTGGAACAAACCATTATCACGTTCTCCTTGAAGATGCCTTAGCAGATTTACACGGTAAGGAGTCAGCTCTCTTGTTTACATCTGGATATGTTTCTAACTGGACATCTCTATCAACTCTAGGAGCTAGGCTTCCAAATTGTGTTATTTTATCTGATTCTCTGAATCATGCATCCATGATAGAAGGAATTAGACACTCCAGAGCCCAGAAGAAACTTTGGAATCATAATGATGTTGCAGATTTGGAGAGAAAATTAGCTGAATGTGACAAAGATGTACCAAAAATTGTTGCATTCGAGAGTGTTTACTCGATGGATGGCGATATTGCACCCATATCAGACATTTGTGATGTTGCAGAAAAATATGGTGCTATGACGTACTTGGATGAGGTGCATGCAGTTGGGCTTTATGGAAAAACTGGTGGAGGAATATCGGAGAGAGATGGTGTCGCTAATCGTATTACTTTAATAGAGGGTACTTTAGGTAAAGCATATGGTGTCTTAGGAGGATATATAACTGGTTCCAGAAGTTTGTGCGACTTTATAAGGTCATTTGCTAGTGGTTTTATTTTTACTACGGCTTTACCACCAGCAGCTGCAGCTGGAGCACTTGCATCAGTAGAGCATTTAAAAAATAGTGAGATAGAGAGGTCAACACAAAAGAAACAAGTAAACCTTTTAAGAAGAAAGTTAGATGTAGTGGGCATACCACACCTAGAAAACCCCAGTCATATTGTTCCAGTAATGATTAAGGATCCAGTAAAGTGTAAGAAGATAAGTGATTGGTTGCTTGAGGGATTTGGTATTTATGTTCAGCCTATAAATTATCCAACTGTGCCAAAAGGGACTGAAAGACTCCGAATAACTCCATCTCCTGTACATACAGATGCAGATATTGAATATTTAGTTAATTCTATCGCAAAACTTTGGTCTCAATGTGCATTAGCACGCGTAGTAGCGTAGGAAAATATTTGCTGTGCCTATTTTAAGGAAAATGCTAAAAGGCCCAAACTATTAAACCAAGTAGGTCTTCAACAACAAATTTGGCATTGGATAAATTTTCATCTTTTGTAAATTGTGGTGGGACAACTATTTTTGTTATTTTTGCTGCTTTTGCAGATTGTAACCCCTCCTCACTATCTTCAGCAGCAACCGCATTTTTGGGATCAATTTTGAGCTGATTCAAAATCTCATCGTAGATATCTAGAGCTGGTTTAGTTTTTATTGGTTCTTTTGGTGTAGAAATAACAGTAAAAATCTCTAATGCGTCTTTGTCCCATATGATTGAAAGTAACTTTTTAGCATTTATTTCTGAAGTTTTGGTAGCAACGCTAATACCCATTTCCCCTACAAAATTATTCACCAATTCTACAACTCTCGGGCGAGCATTAACCTCTTCATCCATTAGTTCTTCTTGATAAATTACAGTTGTCCTATTCGTGATTTCATCTATTAATTGTTTTGGTAAAACTTTCGTATTTTCTGATCAAAAAAACTCTATGCGATTTTTGTTCACTCCAATTTTCAAAAGGTATTTGTAAATGTCTTCGTCCCAGCTATAATTTAATTCGAACTCTCGAAATGCTTTATTGAAAGATTCTAGTTGTATCAATGCCGTTTGAGCAATTTTACTATCAACATCAAATATACAAGCCTGTTTTCACATGCCGTTGTGTCAACCTCAATATCCCTAGGGTGCCTTTGCAATTATTAAGGTAGAGGATTTAAATGGTGTAATTCATATATTTTTAATATTTGCTCAAAAAATAAAAAAAATTTAACCTAACAATTGACTAATTATTAAGATATCTTATGGTCATTCATATAAAAACAATAAGGGACAATTGTTATGAGAAAAGTAATAATAGCAGCATTTTTAGCATCTGCAGCGTTGTTAGGCGGGTGTGCTGACGTTGGCACTGTGTCTGCAGACGCAGTATCTTGCAGTAAAACAAGTGGCTGCAGCTAGGAAAAGTTAAAAGAGGAGTTCGAGGTTTTTCGAACTCCTCATTTACAACTTCCAGCGGTTATGAAGCCAATGCCACTGTGTTGGTAATGACCTAACTCGCTTTTCCAAGCTATCATTTATAGATTGAGTAATTTCTCTAGGATCCTTTTCTAAGATAGGATCCTCAAAAACAACACCTATGGAAATTCCATCTTCTTCCCTTATGCCATAGCATGGAATGATAATTGCGTTGTATTTCAGTGCCAACTCTGCAATTACCATAGATGTCTTTGCTTTTTTGCCAAAAAAATTGAAATGATCTCCATCGCTTACTGCTTGATCTAATAGAAGTGCTAAAATGCCTCCATCCTTAAGATATTGTATCATGCGTTTAGTCCCGGACAGCCCAGCTGGGAAAATTGGTTCACCACCCAACTTTATGCTCTTTAGGTATATTGATTCAAAATAAGGATTTTTATTCTTTCGGTAAATTGCCCCACATTCAAATCCGTTCTTTTTAAGAAAAATCCGAACTGCCTCCCACTGGCCAAAATGACCTGAGACAAATATAATAGGTCTTCTGTTTCTTTTTTTAGAAGTTAAGCATTTTGGTATTTTTGTTTTTAAATGTATCTTATTCTGGGTTTTTAAAAAATCTTTATTATAGATGAGTTCGGTTAGCGTTTTTCCAACAGAATATCCCACTTGTTTTGCAAAAATTTCCTTATTCTTCACTTTGAAGGTATCATCTACTAAATTTAAGTTAGAAAAGATCCTATTTCTTAGTTTTGCTGAATGAGAAACTATAAAACCAAACCAATATCCTCCCAATTTCACCTTGGCATTAAATGACAAAGGGGTTGCAATAAGCATAAAGACATAAAGCGGAAGTACTTCAATAAGAAACCGAGCCTGTCTTATTATGATGTTAAAGTAAATAATCAGAGTAGTTTACTTTGTTGGATTAATAATCATCACCATTTGTCGCCCTTCTACCTTGGGAATTTCATCTACTTTGCCCAACTCAATAGTATCTTCTACAACTCTTTCGAGAAGTTTCTGCCCTAGTTCAACATGAGCCATTTCGCGACCTCTAAAACGCAAAGTTACTTTTACCTTATCTCCATTGTCTAAGAATTTTTTTACAGATCTCATTTTAATTTCATAATCATGGGTATCCGTGTTTGGTCGGAATTTAATTTCTTTCACGTCAATGGTTTTTTGTTTTTTTCTCGCCTCTGCCTCCTTTTTTTGTTGCTCATACTTGTACTTCCCAAAGTCCATAATTTTGCAAACGGGAGGATTGGAATTTGGAGAAATCTCAACTAAATCGAGGCCAGCGTCTGTGGCTAGTTCTAGTGCACGCTCTGAAGTGACTAATCCTGCATTTTCTCCTTCTGCTCCAATTAAACGAATTTCCTTATTATCGATTGTTTCGTTAACTCTTGGCCCACTATTTCGCGCTGGGGCAGGCGCATTTTGAGGTCTTCGAACTATGATATTTACTCCTTTAAAAACATATATTATGAAGTTGGTAACGCAAATGGTTGCTTGATGTCAATAAATTACGATATTTCCCAAGCATAAATGCTATTTTTGACACTAACGTCTATCAGGAGGCGTTGACTCGATTTGTATTAACTTAATTGCCTCGTCCAATACAATTATTTGAGTATTCTTACTTCCTAATCGTCTTATATTTACTGTTTTATCACGTATCTCACGTTCTCCAATTGCAAATATAATTGGCACCTTTGCTATTGAATGCTCTCTAATTTTATAATTTATTTTTTCATTTCTTATATCACTAAGTACTCGGATATTGTTTTTCTTTAATTGATTTGCGACCTCTAAAACATAATCATCTGCCTCACTGGTTATTCCAGCAACAACCACTTGTATAGGCGCCAGCCATGTTGGTAACTTACCGGCATGTTCTTCGATAAGAATGCCAATAAATCTCTCAAATGACCCTAAGATGGCTCTATGCAAAATGACAGGCTGCTTCTTTTGTCCGGTAACGTCTATGTAATATGCTTTAAGGCGTTCGGGTAGCACAAAATCCACTTGTAAGGTTCCACATTGCCACTCTCGCCCTATAGCATCTGTAAGAACAAATTCGAGCTTTGGACCATAGAATGCTCCTTCACCAGGATTCAAAGTAAATGCGTATTTTGCTTTTGTGGTGGCTTCCTTCAGAGATTTTTCTGCCTTGTCCCAAATTTGGTCAGTACCCGCCCTATTTTCTGGACGATCAGAGAATTTAATTTTGATATCATCGAATCCCAGATCACTGTAAACAGACGATAGTAAATCTATAAACAATTTTGTTTCATCTCTGATTTGTTCTTCTGTACAAAAAATATGGGCATCATCTTGTACAAAGCCTCTAACCCGCATTATTCCATGCATAGCTCCAGATGGCTCATATCTATGACAACTACCAAATTCTGCAAGTCTAAGAGGTAAATCTCTATATGACTTCACACCTTGATTATAGATCTGTACATGACAAGGACAATTCATTGGTTTAAGGGCATTAGTCCTTTTTTCCCTTGCTCCTGCCTCATCTACCTCAACAATGAACATATTTTCTTGGTATTTATCCCAGTGACCTGATTCCTCCCACAGTGTTCGATCCACTACTTGTGGAGTATTGACCTCTTGGTATCCGTTTGAATTAAGTCTACGCTCCATATAGTTTTTGAGTTCTTTATAAATTGTCCAACCTTTCGGATGCCAAAATACCATGCCCGGAGCCTCTTCTTGTAAATGGAAAAGCTTCATTTCCTTGCCCAATAAACGATGGTCCCGTTTCTTTGCCTCTTCGAGGAAATTTAGGTGTTTTTTTAGGTCATCTTTATTGTTAAATGCTACCCCATAAATCCTCTGTAGCATTTGATTTTTACTATTACCTCTCCAGTATGCTCCAGCGACATTCATCAATTTAAAGCAATCTCCAGGTATTTGCCCTGTATGAACTAAATGAGGTCCACGACAAAGGTCTTGCCAATTACCATGCCAATACATCCTAATTTCTTCATTTTCAGGTATTGCTTCAACCAACTCAACTTTGTAAGGCTCTTTATTTTTTTTGTAAAACTTTACTGCATCTTCTCGTGTCCATATTTCGGTTCTGATTGGATCGCTAAGATTAATTATCTTTCTCATTTTTTTTTCTATTAGAACTAGATCGTCACTAGTAAATGGTTCTGCTCGGTCAAAATCATAGTACCAACCGTTTTCAATAACTGGCCCGATGGTGACTTTTGTTTTGGGCCACAATTCTTGAACTGCTCTTGCCATGATGTGGGCGCAGTCATGTCTAATTAATTCAAGTGCCTGCTCTTTATCTCTATTTGTTAAAATCTTCAGCTCACAGGACTCTCTAATCGTCGAAGAAAGGTCTGAAAGGTTCCCATTTATTTCACAAGCAATAGCTGATTTACTCAATGATTCAGAAATTTGGGTTGCAATATATCCAGCAGTGGTATCTTTATCAAAACTTCTAACACTATTATCTGGAAAACTTATTTGAATTTGTTTTGACAATCCAACCTCACCTTTGTAGTTAAATATTTACTTTCAATTAAACTTTTTCACCTAATATTTTATTATAAAAGTCAAAAAGTGCCAACCTAACTGAGTCTCTGCTATACTTCTCTCTTACATACTTTTGGCTCTCACTCTCAAAATATTTGGTTTTATCTTCGCTAAGTAAAAGAAATTCTCGTATTTTTTGAGCATAAATGGTAAAATTAAAAGGCTCTACTAAGTTGCTAGAGAGAGAGCGTGGAAATGCTTCTGCGTTTGCACCGTGCCGCCACGCAATGCATAGAATACCTTGTTCAGCGCATTTTTGTAAG
>CACKLF010000049.1 GCA_902600895.1 uncultured Alphaproteobacteria bacterium
TCCGCCCCCAAAAGCTCTTTTCTTAAACTTCCTTCATACATATCAGCAAATTCTATATGACCCTCATGATCAGTTAGTATTTTATTTACAATTGCAAGTCCTAAACCAGTTCCTTTGGATTTATTACTTACATATGGCTCAATAAGTTTTGATTTACTTTTTGGTAGGCCAATCCCATTATCTTGAACTTTAATAGAGATGTAGTCACCAGATTGCTGCAAATAAATTTTTATCCAGGGTAAAACATTTTTTTTAACACCAGACCCTGACTTTAAATATATTGACTCAGCAGAATTTTGTAGGATGTTTATAACCGCTTGTGACATTAAATTTGGATCACAAATACAAATAAAATCTTTTTTTGGAGATTTAAAAAGATATTTGATATTTGGATTTGCAGCTTTCTCAAGATTAACTGTTTGATGCAAGATTTCTGTTAAATTCGCAAGTATCTTGTTAGTCTTGGGCATACGAGCAAATTTTGAAAACTCTTCTACAATATTTTGAAGGCTTTCAGTCTGCCGAATAATCATTTCAGAATATTCAATGAGTTCCTCATTTTTTAACCTTGAGGTGCCTGAAAATTTTACTTTCAGGCGTTCGGCAGAAAGCTTTATCGGTGTCAAAGGATTCTTTATTTCATGAGCTATTCTTTTAGCAATTTCACCCCATGCCGAAGATCTTTGTGCCGAGACCAAATCAGTCATATTATCGAAGTTTATCACATATCCTAGTGGTTTATCATCTTTGTCAAACCTTGCAGTTATTTTAAATAGAATATTATCAAATTTTTCAGCTCGTGAAATAATTATATTTTCACTTAAATAATTACTTTTAGATTTCAGGAATTTCTTGAATAATATGTCAAATTCTGGAATTGCATTGTATAATTTATCACCAACTATGTTGCTTTGAGAAAGTTTCAAAATCTGCATAGCAGCTGGATTCACAACCTCGATCACCCCCGTTTTATCAAGCCCAATTATCCCTCCAGACACTCCAGAAATAACTGTCTCAAACAAGTTCTTTCTGGCTTCAGTATCTGAATTAACTCTAAGAAGATTACTTCGCTGCTCTTGCAGTTGTTCTGCCATTAAATTAAAAGTATAGCCCAACATTCCAATTTCATCTTTAGTATTACTACTACTCACCTTAACACTGAAATCTCCAGTTCCAATACGAGATGCAGCTAGCACTAGTTCCCCAATGGGTTTGATCAATTTGTCAATAAAAATTAAACTCATCCATAATGCTGTCAAAATAATAACAATGGAAAAAGCTAAATATATTAAAGAAAATTCGAATAAGATCCGCCCTCTTTGTGTTTCAACTTCCTCATACAAATTCACTGTTTCAAGAGTATCATCAAGAAGCTCAAAAACCTGCTTATCGACTTCTCTGGATGTATATAAAAATCTATTACTAAAATTTTCTAATTTTTTTATAGTACGGATTTCTCCATTAATAAGATCGACTACTAAAACCGTCTCCCCTTCTCTAGCCCTATTAATGTCATTTATGTCAGGCTTTTCAAAATAAAATCGGTAGCTTTCAATACCCCGTTCCCTTAACTCTCCCATATTATCAATTAGAAATGCTTCTGATAACGCAGAATTTTGAGTTATATTCAATAGTTCCCGCAAATTTGCAGAATTACGCGCGTAGACATTTTTTGTAGAGGACTCAATCTTTTTTGCCAATTTATCAGTATCAGAATAGAGGTCGCGAATGTGTTCTATTTTGTAAGCATCTGCCGCTTTGAATGAATTTGTCACAACGCCATGAACACGATCAGAAAACCATGTTTCAAGACCAAAATTTAACGACATTGTTGCAAAAATTGCTATAAACAAAGTGGGAGTTAATGCAACAAGTGTTGTCCACAAAAGAAGACGTGAATGCAACTTCGAACCAGCAGTATTCCTTTTTAAATCCCTCACCAAGGACATAACACGAAAGTATAAAAATATGGCTACCAAAATGATAAAAATTAAATCGAAAAGGAGAATATTTTCAAAAAATTTTCGCCCATCAGAAGGAGAAATTTTGAATTGTGAAAAAGTTAAAAAAGCTAAAATTGGGCCAATTAAAATAATAAGGTAGATAAAATAACGCTCGTTTTTTTCAAAATTTTTTCTTAAAGTTCTAACTTTGTTATCTAGCAATTTATCCATTATTTTGGATCTTCTTTTTTTGAGTAATAATTAGTTTTTTTCAATTTTAATATTGAGGTTATTTATTTTTTTTCTTAGAGTATTTCTATTCAAACCCAATAAGTGGGAGGCTTTAATTTGATTTCCTTTCGTTGCTGCCAACGCAAGTTTTATAAGAGGCACTTCTAATTCTCGCAACAATCGATCATAAAGTCCTGGAGCCGGAAGACTGTCGCCATGGTTTTCAAAATATTTTCTTAAATGTAATTCAATAGATGTAGATAGCTGAAATCCCTGAGATGTATCATTAGCTATATCATGAATTGCCAAATCTGGTCTTAACTCAAGGTTCTCTTTAATATTTTTTGATGAAATTTCAGTATTTGGACATAATGTAGCCACTCTTAGGACAAAGTTTTTTAGCTCACGTACATTTCCTCTCCACTCTTGCTGTTGAAGTAAATTAACAGCTTCTGGAGAAAAGCTCTTAGTTTTATTACCGTTTGCAGCTAAAAAATATTTTGCAAGCTCAGCGATATCATCATTTCTGTTGCTTAATTTTGGTAAATTGAGAGAAATTCCGTTTATCCGATAATATAGATCTTCTCTAAAATTTCCTGATAACATTTTCTCTTCCAGGTTTACACTCGTAGAACTTACATAATTAGGCCTAAACTCTTTATTCTTGGAATTTTTAAAGTGATTATCTGTAAATTCAAAAAGGGTAAGCAATTGCGTTTGTGAGGAAGATGTTAGGTTAGAAATTTCATCAAGAAAAAATGTTCCTATATTTGGTGTTCCTATTTTGATGGAAGAAATAGTCTCACTGATAAGTTCAATCTGTTGAGACTCATTCAAAGAGCCTAACTTAATAGTATAGAATATCTTATCCTTATTCAATCCAATTTCATGTATGTATTCAGCCAACAGTGATTTTCCAGTTCCAGACAAGCCGTTTATTAATATATTAAAATTTGAACTACTAGCTTTAGCTACATCTTTATAGAGACGTTGCATAACCCCAGAGGAACCAATAATTTTTATTTTACTAGTGTCAGAATCAAAATTTACTTCACTTCCCTGATTATAACTATTGCCATCAGCTTTTTTTGAATTTCGGGACTTCAAGGCTAAGTTAACTGTGGACACTAATTTTGAAAGATCAAAAGGCTTTGCCAAATAATCAAATGCTCCAGCTTCAATAGCTCTAACTGCTGTATTTACAGTATTGACTGCAGACATGACAATGACTGGTGTTTCACTGCGCTTTCTCTTCAAAACAGGTAAGATATCCAGAGTGTCACCATCAGGCATCATTACATCTACAATTACTACATCCCCATCACCATCTTCGATCCATTTCCAAAGTGTGCTAATAGTTCCCGTAAGTTTAACTCTGCAGCCAGCCCTTGTTAGTGCCTGACCTAAAACAGTTCTTATTGATTTATCATCATCGGCAATAATTATAGTACCTTCCACAAAATCTCCAATCTAAAATTTATCTCCCGAGTCTAACTGAAAATAATCCAAGTCAGAATCAAAATCTTTAATTATTTTTTTTATGGGCATTAATAACCTGAATTTGGTACCATACTCACCTGAAACAAAGTCAATAATACCATTGTGATCAGAAACTATTTTTGACACCAGGGAAAGACCTAAACCACTGCCACTATCTTTTGACGATATAAAAGGTTGAAAAATTTGACCTTGAAGGTTTTTTGGTATCCCAGAACCACTATCTGAAATAATCACAACCAATGGTAAATTTTTAAAACCTATCTTGAACTTAGTTTGTATATTTATATTACCAGGTGAACTCCCAATTGCTTCGAAAGAATTTTTGATTAAATTTTGAAAAACCTGTAACATTTGATCTGGATCTCCAAAAACATCAGGCAACGATGGATCATAGTCCTTAGTTGTAGTTATATTGTCATTGAAGATTGGAACCATGCTTCTTATAGCCCTATCTAAAATATCATGAACATTAAAATGACACAGGTTCAATCTCTTTATATCACCAAATTTTTCAAAAGTATCCACAAGTTTACTAATTCTTTTTGACTCAACCTTAATAAGCTCTGTCAATTCTTGATCATCATTTTTTACCGATTTCTCGAGCAATTCCGCTGCTCCATAAATACCAGCCAAGGGATTGCGAATTTCATGAGCTAGCATTGAAGACATTTTAGTAACAGACTTAGCCGCAGATCTATATGTTAACGAATTTTTTAAATGCTCGATGTTCTTATTACTTTCTATTAATATTAGTATATCCAAATCTTCTTTACCGAATGGGATAAAATGTACATTTTTTCCTTTTTGTTCAATAGTTGGATAATTGAAATTTAAATCATAATATACTCTTGTTTCTTTTTTTTCTCTTACGATAGTAAACAACTCTTGAGAAAGATCAGATCCTGGGAAAATTTCAGTGATATTTTTATTTAAAAGTGACTTAGAAGATGACAAAAAGTATAACTCAGCGGCATGATTTACTGATAGAATAAGATTAAGTTTGTTGATGATGAAAGCTGGAAAGGGCAGTAAGTCCCAAAGCATACTGTAATTTTGAAAATACGGCAATTTGAAAACCTCTAAATATTTAAAATTGGGAATTCGTTCAACCGTTTAAGAAATTTATTTAGGCTACCTAGTGTGGTACATTTTAATATATCCTTCCTAATCTCTGGTGAAATCAGGAAGTTTTTTAGGTACCAATTTAGATGTTTTCTGGCCTTTAAGTTTCCAATTTTATGGCCATAGAAACTATATATGGCTTCAATATGCTCACTAATAATCGCTACAATACAATCCTTTTGTTCATTATTTGAAGAAATATGAAAGACTGATTTAGCCAAATCATTAATTAACCATGGCCTACCCATTAAACCCCTTCCGATCATTATTCCATCACATTGAGAGTCTTTAATCGCTTTTTTTGCCGACCTGCTATCCAATATATCACCATTAATAATCAAAGGAACTTTACATCGCTTTTTAATCTGATTTACCCTTTTCCAATTTGCTTTTCCTTTAAAAAACTGGCATCTCGTTCGTGCATGGATTGACACTAAAGAAACTCCTGAGTTTACAGAATCAGTAATTATTTCGTCAGCAGTCATTGAATTTTCATCCCAACCCAATCTACATTTAAGAGTTACAGGAATATCACAAGAATTTAAAATTGATTCCACTAGGCGCTTCACCAAATCTGTATCACGCATTAATGCAGATCCCGCATAACCCTTAGTTACTTTCCTAACTGGACAACCCAAATTAAAATCAATAATATCTGCCCCTTCATCACATGCAATTTTGCATGCCTCACTTAATTCTTTAGAATTGTTACCCACCAACTGCACAGCAAAAATAGCATTTTTTCTAAAACTAGATTTTCTTAAGCGTTTGGTTATTTCAACACGATTTTGATTAAGTTGTTTAGCGTTAACCATTTCTGAAAATGTCAAACCAATGCCAAACCTTTCCATTACAGTTCTCGTTGGTGAGTCTGTTATGCCGACCATTGGAGCCAAAAATATAGGTGTGCTAATCGTATGTGGTCCTAATTGTATCAATTTTTACAACATAAAAAAATAAGAGTAGACTCAAATTATGGTTGGATTACTCTATACAAAAAATAAATTACTTTTTGAAGTACCTTAATATGAATGGAAAAAATCTGGTAATCATAGTTGCTGCTGGTCAAGGAACAAGAATGAAAAATGCGGTACCTAAACAATATTTATTTTTGAATAAAAAACCAATTATTTCAATTGTTTTAGAAACTTTCTTAACCAACAAATGTATAGATTTAGTTAAAGTGGTAATTTCTGAGTGTCAAATTAAACGGTATGAAAAAATAGTTACTAGAATTAATAATAGAAAATTGTTACCTTTTGAACTTGGAGGCAAAACTCGGTCCGAATCTGTTCACAAAGGGCTTCTAAGTTGTTCCAACCTTCTCACCGATGATTCCGATAAAGTTTTAATCCATGATGCAGCAAGGCCATTTATTTCAAGTAGTATGATAAATAGATTAGTCAAAGAATTACAAAGTTCGGAGGCAGTTTTTCCAGGGTTACCAATAACTGATGCTTTATGGTATTGTGACCAAATCATTTTTAGGAAAGGCCCACAAAGGGAAAAACTTGTTCGAG
>CACKLF010000050.1 GCA_902600895.1 uncultured Alphaproteobacteria bacterium
AAGCTTTCCCCACAGGGAAATTCCGTGGGGTACGTTTAATTTTTTTCCCTCACCAGATTCTCCAGTATTTAATTTACCATTACTTAAAGATGCTGCACCTCTCGTGGCGAGTTGATCAAACCCCGCTCTAAGATGAAGGCAGGGATGGCCGGTAAAATTGCTTGCAACCAGCATGGGCCCAGGTCCAGTATCAAAAGGCCCTATGAGAACATCAATTTTTTTGAAGAGCTTATCAAGCGATTGCATAGTTAGATAACGCAACCTATCCAATTGTACGTGATCAACAGCCGAAAGGAAACGTGCTTTTCTAAATGTATTTGGCCATGCGCCATCATCTTGCCAAGTCAATGTGTCGTCATCTCCACTTAACGTTAAATGTTCAAAGGCCGCTGCAGCTTCCGCATAGAGTATATTTATGAGAGACATATAGGGAAGATCATCAAGTTCAACTTCAACCACCCTTAACCCCAGATCTTTGACGACATTAAGCGCGTTCTTATCAACCTTTGTAGCTCCAACCTTAAATGCCTCAGGAAGGTACCCAATAGTCAAGCCCTCTATATTAGCTTTTGCGTTAAAATGAAAAGGTGCATCGATGCTACCCATGTCATCTCTATCATAGCCATTAATCACTGACAGAACCAATCCCGTATCCTCAACACAGCGGCAGATCGGTCCAACCTTATCAAGGGACCAACAGAGTGCCATTGCACCCTTTCTACTCACTCGGCCAAATGTTGGCCTAAGGCCGGTTGTACCACATCTTTGACTCGGCGATGTAATTGAACCCAGAGTTTCTGTACCAATTGCAAAACTACATAAACCGGCAGCCGTTGCTGACGCCGACCCTGCACTTGATCCACTACTTCCCTCCTCTAAATTCCATGGATTTCGAGTGCGCCCTCCGTACCAAATATCATTGTAAGCGAGAGCCCCGAGCGTCGTTTTCCCTAACATTACTGCACCTGCAGCCCGCAATTTTTTTACTATTGCAGCGTCAGAAGGGGGTATTCTGTTCTGATAAGGTTCTGCACCCCAACCTGTTATCACGTCTTTAGTATCAAATAAGTCTTTAAGTCCATATGGAATACCGTGCAGCGGGCCAAGATTAATTCCCGCCCTAGTAAGGGAGTCCATTGCGTCTGCTTCACTGAGAGCTTTTTCCTTTGTAACAGTTGCATAGCATTCCAAGCTTACTTGTAACTTTTCAATCCTTTTTAAATAGATTTCTGTTAATTTTCGACTGGTAATTAACCCTTTTTTAATAAGATGTGCTTGCTGGACTATGGTAGCAAAGGCAATATCCTCTTCTTGCTGGGGAAGTTTATAATCTATATCTGATGAAATATATCCCATATCTGCAGGCATAGAAAATCCTGGTAACCGTGGATCAAATTTTGTTGCCATGGGAACGGAGTTATCTAAGTTAGTCTGTCGTCGCAACTTTGCTGATATTATCTGCCCTTCTAGATTATGGACCATCTGCATCCGCTCAGTCTTAGAATACTTAATACCAAGAAGTTTCTCAGCACTTTCTATATCAGATACCTTTATTGCTGCCCTTTTCTCGGTAGAGTTTTGTGTGCTCATGTTTAAGCCTTTAATATTTAGCTATTGGTTTAGCTACTTCCACTATCCAAAAACCTAGTCCGGGTGGCTTTAGCGAATCGGTCCAATATTTCATTGATAGGTTATTTACTCACTCTTTAAGTTGTAGAGTCAACAGATTTTTTGAGATCTACTTGGCATATCAAAAACATGATATTCAAAACAATTTTACGCATTAATGAACAGAATTTTATGTGTCCATTATCAACTTTTATCCTAAAAACTGATCCAAGTCCTATGGTTAATAGTCGAGTGGTGGACAAGCAGATCTCCTTGCTAAACGGATAAACGGTGGTTTGACTAAAGAAACTTTTTTCATAAGCTTATAGTATTGCAATTCTTTCAAAGCGTATATTTCGACCCATAGGTTTTTTACCATGGACTTTGATGGATCTAATTTCAATTGTGCGAGAGCTATAGATTTTTTTGCCATTGGCGACCAAACAGCTGACGTTACGGTGCCTACCTCATCTTTTTTGTTATAATAAATAATTGATCCCTCAACCGGCTCTTTACCATCTATTTCTAAAGCACAGATCCTGAAAGCTATTTTATTTTCCAACTTACTATTTACAATAGCTTTTTTCCCATTGAAAAACCCTTTGTCCATATCCACTAACCATCCAAGGCCGAGATCATCAGGGCGCCTACACCTATTTGGCCTTATTGCATGATCCGATGAAATAAAATCCACATTTGCCACTATGAAACCTGCTTCTATTCTGGCCATATTTAGCGCGTTGTAACCAATAGCTGTTAGTCCATGCCTGGTGCCTGCATTCCAAACTTTCTCAATAATCTTATTTGCCAAACCATTTTGAATAAAAATCTCGTAACCCAGATCACCAGTAAAACCGGTTCTGGAAATCATTAGTGGAATATTGTTTATTTTTGTTTGTAACAGATGAAATGGCTTCAAACTGTCAATTCCCTTGAGCCCTAACAGGCGGAGTATTGAGGCAGACGTGGGTCCTTGAAGAGATATTCCACAGATATCTTTACTCTCATCAATAATTTTAACATCAAATCCATATGATGTATCAAGTAGCCAAGGAAGATGCCTCTCCTGCGAACAAAGACGAAAATCATTATCTGAAAACCTAAAAAGTGTTCCATCATCAATGACGAACCCCTCCTGATCACACCATAATGTATACTTAACTGTAGATACATCCTGTTTAGCTACATTTCTAACAGTGAGCTTGTTCAAAAAATCTTCCGCTTCGGGGCCTACAATTCTGTATTTATTTAAAGGACTGATATCAAAAACACTGCATGTTGAACGAATAGAAAAGTATTCTAATTCCTCGTCCGATAAAATTAATGGAGATTTATAGCCATTCCAATTATACCAATGACCCTCGGTTTCCCTAGAGGCAAAAAAATGATAAAACGGAGACTTAAAAAGAGGCTCTTTAAATGTTGTATCCCTATCCCTTTTTATATTTGAATCAATCATTTAATACGCTCTCGTAAAATCTTTTTTGCTACATTAAGACCAGACAAACCAAAAAGATTACCTCCAGGGTGAGTACCTGCTCCACAAATAAAAAGGCCATCAACGGGGGTTGAATAATCTGACACATCAAATGTCGGCCTCAATGAATAAAGACTGTCTATTTGTAATTCAGTATGGTGCCAATGACCCCCTGCAACTAAGTATTTTTGTTCAATTTCATGAGGAAGTAAAAGACGCTTAAATAAAATTGTCTTTTTAAATTCAGGGATCCATTTTTGAATTGTTGCAATCACCTTATCTATCAATGCTTCCTTCGAATTTTTCCACTCACCTTTTAAAGAGTATGAAGTATTCTGAATGCAAATAGAGGCCATAACTGCACCATTTAGGGATGAGTTAGAAGTAATCTTATTTAAATATATTTCAAAATTAGGATCGTCAGGAAGCTCATTATATTTGAGAGAGTTAAAATTACTTTCTACAGATTCTAAAGATGGGGCGTATACATATCGGTAGCTTTGGTCTGTGCTTCCAGAAATGTGAAACTTTGGAAATTCCTCCAATATGATATTAAGTTTGCTGGAATTTCCCGAGTGCCTTAGAGCTTTAATCCGTCTTAGTAAATCGGTCTCAATATTTTTAGCACCTACCAAATCAATAAAAGTATTTACTGGACTAATAGACGAGACAATAGTTTTTGCAAAATATTCCACTCCATTTTCGAGCTTAACACCTGTAGCTACGGAATCCGATATAATTAGTGAACTCACTTTTGCCTTAAAAGCGAATTCTACTCCATTATCATCAGCTGATTTAAACAGCGCATCGATGAAACTGCCCACGCCACCATTAGTAGACAATGGTTTCTCTGAGTAGGAAGATTTCATTTGGCTTAATTTATATAAAAGACCTAGATATGAAGTCGGTGACCTAGGTCCTAACTTTATTCCTAAGGTGGAATCAAAGGAAATCAACCCTTTTAGGGTTGATGTTTCAAGTTCCTCTTCCATTAAATCAGCGATGCACATTGTAATCATTCGTAAAAATTCTTGAAACTGCTCTCTACCTTGCAATCTCAATTTTGCAGCCGTTAGAATTAAATCAGCTTTACTCCCAAGCGTGCTGTGATTCTTCCCCAAAGGGATTTGAGAAGCCAATTTTTGGAAGACATAACACTGATTAAAGAATTTCTTTCTTAAGTCTTTCCATCGGTCGAATTCTTTATCACTTATACCTTTTACGGTTTCTCCATAATTACTTCCAAAAATAATATTTTCATTTTTTAAGCTTAAAGCCACAGTTTTTAAACCATGTTCATTGAACAAAAGCTCATACTTGGTGAGTCCCAAATCCTGAACAACTTCTTTTGAAATACCAATTGCATTACTAGTCAATTCTGGAGCTTGGAAACCTTTAAATAATACTTCACTCCTGGCCATTCCACCATAAGTTTCACTAGCCTCAACCAGAAGGACTTTTCTCCCAGAAGCAGCCAACTTTGAGGATGCAATAAGACCGTTATGGCCAGCACCAATCACAATTACATCATAGGACTTCATATGCGTCTCTAATATCTGAGTTAGAAAGATTTAGATCCTTAAGTATTTCAATTGCAGCATTGCGGCCAGGAGCACCCATAACACCGCCACCTGGATGGGTGGAGGAACCACACATGTATAGGCCTCTGATGGGACTTCTATATTGAGCATAACCAGGTATTGGTCTATTAAATAAAAGTTGATCAAAGGTTAACTCACCTTGAAAAATATTTCCCTCAGTCAAACCAACCTCTTCTTCCAGCTCTTTAGGAGTTCTTACTTCCATATGTAGTATCTTATCTTTGAAGCCAGGTGAATATTCAGCAATTTGTTGGATCACAGTCTTTCCAAATGCGTCCTTGTTTTCTTTAGTCCAATTTTTTCCACCCACTTTTGGAGGACAATATTGAACAAAACAGCTCATAAAGTGCTTTCCAGGAGGAGCCATTGTAGGATCTGTTAAAGTAGGTATCATCATATCTAGGAATGGATCCCGGGACCATGTACCCATTTTCCAATCATCATAAGCTCTCTCCATTCTTTCAATACTATCTGTGAAATGGATGTCACCTTTTAAGCATGGATTGTTATCTGAAACATTTGGGAATTTAGGCATATCATCAAGAGCAATGTTAACCTTTCCTGATGAGCCACGTATCTTAAAATTACTTACCTTTTTTAAAAAATTTGGTGGTAGATGCTTGGGATCAGTCAATTTTAAAAATGTGCGCTTTACATCAGCATTAGAAACTACATTGTTTGCCAAGTACTCATCTCCATTTTTCAATATCACCCCTCTGACTCTGGCTCCTTTAATATCGACACGCTCTACTTCTGAATTATTGAGCAATGTACCACCCATTGCTTTAAAAGATGAGGTTAAAGCCTTTGAAATAGCTCCCATGCCACCACGAGCATACCCCCACGCTCCGATAGAACCATCAACCTCTCCCATGTAATGGTGCAAAAGTACATAAGCAGTACCTGGTGACATTGGCCCCAGAGCTGTTCCTATAATACCAGATACCGCTAAAGAGGCCTTTATCACATCATTTTCAAAATATTCATCTAGAAAATCTGAAATTGACATAGTCCAGAAACGAACAGTGTCAGCTAATTCATTAGCAGTTAATTCATTCACTTTACGCAACAGATACAGCATTTCCGAGAGATCTTTAAATTTAAAGCTGGCTGGATCTGGTGCAGTTCTCATTAAAAGTGGTTGAATAAATCTGCACTGCTTTAAAATGTCTCTTGAGTATTTAGAATAAGCTTCACTGTCTCTTACACTAAACCTTTCCAACTCTCTCTTTTTTGAATGATAGTTTCTATAGGATGCGAGATAATCACCATTTCTGGTAAATACTGTACCTCCCTCTATGGCTACAATTTGTAATCCATGTTTTGGCAGTTCTAGATCCCTCATAATTTCAGGCCTAAAAAGACTGCATACGTAAGAACAGTTCGAATATAAAATACCAGGATGGAGTTCGCGACTGACTGCAGCACCTCCTATCCAATCATTTTTTTCGAGAACAAGAACGTTTAAGCCAGCCTTTTGCAGGTAACAAGCATTTACCAAACCGTTATGACCAGAACCTATTACTATTACATCAAAGTTCTTTTCCACAGATACCACTACCTATATTGAAATAATAAATTTTATCCTACCTTAACACT
>CACKLF010000051.1 GCA_902600895.1 uncultured Alphaproteobacteria bacterium
CTGTTCCATAAATCTTTTTTGAAAGAATAGGAAAATCTTTTCGAACATTAGAGATAGTCACTATATCAAATTCCTTCTATTGTAATAAAACCGAAAAATGTCAGTACTGAACCAAAAACAATCACAGCGACACTGAAAAATAACAAACCAACAAAGCTAGTAACGGCAAGGGAGTTAAAACCATGTAGTTCTTTAGAAAAAACAGCTAATGCCCAAACACTCCAAAAAGTTGCTATTAAAGCTACTATATCAGCTAATACTGTAATACTGATAATCAATAATATCTGAAAAAAATTAATTATTATTAATATAAAGTTAATCCATAATACTCCTGCAAGTGTATCAACAAATGAGCCATTACCTTTAAAAAATTGACCTCCAAATGCTATAATTGATGAAACTACCAACATTATTGAGCATTGGAGTAGCACAAATGAAAAAGGGTTATTATTCACCAAAGATAAAATAACATTTAACTCATCAAAAGTTTGACCTAAAAAAATGTTGGGAAGCCAAAAAGTAAAATATGTAATTACCACTGAAGATATGGATATAAATAACAATGCCTGAACAAGTTCAAAAAAAGATAATTTTAAATTTTTTATCTGGCTCACTATTACCGAAGGATCAAAAATAGAGTTCAAAATAAATTGACTAAACCTCATAATGCTAACACCGTAAAAAAACAAAGAATAATAATTCCAAGTTTTAAACTAAAAACAGGAAATATTTTTTTCATGCCATAAATTTCAGAATCAAAAATGCTCCATAGCCAAATAAAATATACAAGAACAATCGAATTAAATAAAATTGATAGATGTTCATTAATTGACGCAACATTTACCAGACTTACAAGTATTTGGATTGGCATACAAAGAAATAGAGACCAAAAAAAAGTAAGTCGGCTAAAAGGCATACGCGTTAAATTAAAAAATATTCGCAATAAACCATGAAAAATTGCTGCGAGAAGGTATAAAAATAGTGGGACAAAGAATATAGCCACAGCAAAGTAACTTGAAAGCATACGACCAAATAATTCCTTCGATATTTCAGTCTTCTGAGAAAAACTAAGATCAATGGAATTGGACACAAAGGAGAGCAATGCTATACCAAAAGCTATCGCAAGTAATTCCCTTTCATTTACTCCATTAACTATTTTTTTGTTTATAAACCGCCTAGGCTCCAAATAAGTATTAAAAATACTTCCTAAAAAGCTCATCTTAACATCTCACTAAATTTTTATACATGTTATAACTTCAGATGCTTCTCTGTAAAACTTAAGATCAGATCCTTAATATTACTATCTGAAATTTCTTCAAAAACTTCGCTCAAAAAAGCTAAAATGAGTATATTCTTTGCTAATGTTTCATCTATTCCTCTTGACTGCAAATAAAACAATGTTTCCTCATCAATTGCTCCAGAAACAGATCCATGGGAGCAAGAAACGTCGTCAGCAAAAATTTCTAGCTCTGGTTTAGCAAGAAATTTACCAGTTTGATCGAGCAAAATTGCCCTACTCGTTTGATAACCATCAGTCTTCTGCGCCTCTCTTTCAACCCTTATCTTACCCTGAAAAACTCCAACTGATGAAGCCCGTTGAACTTTTTTAAAAACTTGTCGGCTTTTACAGTTTGGCTTTAAATGGTGAACTGAGACAGTGTCATCGTCTAAAGTTTTACCTTCACCTAAATAACTCGCGCCCGAAATTGAGCATTGAGATTCTTCCCCATCCAAGGAAATATGAGTTTCGTTTCGGCTATGGCCAGCTCCTAACGATAACGCACTAGATCTTAGCTCACTTTTCTCTTGAAGACAAACAAATAGGAATGTATTTGAGCAACTGTCTCTTGATAAATACTTAAATCTAAAATGTTCAACAATAGCTTTTTTTTCTGCCCACAACTCCGTACATATATTGGACCAACCATTACCTTCAAAATGTTCAATTAATGTAATCTTATTTCCACTACACACCCTAACTACATTCCGGATTAAACAACCAGAATTATTTTTAGTACATACATATTTCAATTCAATAGGGACCTCAATATTGTCTGTAACCTCTATTAAAACGCCACTTTGAGCAAATGCTGTATTCAATATTGCCAATGGTCTTTTTGAAATTATTTGACTATTCTTCTCAATCTTACCAAATATATCTTTGGACCAATGATAACTATCAGTAACAACTTCGTCTAGCATAGTTACTTCAATGCCGTTTGCCCTTAAATTGTCAGAGCTATCTTTGGAAAAGACCCCATCAAGGAAAACAATGCTTATTTTTTTTAACTTTTCAAATGGTGAGGGTGCTTTCTCATGATTTTCCCCACTACTACATAGAGATACTTTATTGAAATGATCAGGAGACGATAATCGCCATTCTTCATCGAAAGCAAGCGGTATTCCGTGATTTAAAAATCGTTTCTCTGACGTTTTACGTATTTTAGCCAGCCACTCACACGATTCATTCTTTTCAGTCGACAAGTTCGAAATTAAATCTTTGCTTAACTGTAATCTATTATTGTCCATGATTATGACAAAAACTCTGAATAACCATTCTTTTCTACATACAATGCAAGGTCTGCAGCTCCACTTTTTACAATCTTTCCTTGTACCATAATATGCACAAAATCAGGCAGAATATAATTTAACAATCGTTGATAATGAGTTATTACTAAAAAAGACCTTTCGGTACTTCTCAGAGAATTAACCCCACTAGAGACGACTTTTAATGCATCAATATCCAAACCGCTGTCTGTTTCATCTAGGATTGCGAGTTTCGGTTCGAGCATAGCCATCTGCAAAATTTCGTTACGCTTTTTTTCACCCCCTGAAAATCCAAAGTTTACCGACCGCTTTAGCATGTCTGAACTAATTCCTAACTCGTTGGCTTTCGTTTTTAACTTAGTTAAAAATTCTCCAGGAGACATCTTACCCTCACCTCTAGCTTTTAAAACTGAATTTATCGACGTCCTTAAAAAATTTGTGTTAGTAACGCCTTGTATTTCAACTGGGTATTGAAAAGCGAGAAATAAACCTTGAACCACTCTCTCGTCTGGGGTTAGTTGATTGAAATCTTCGCCTAGAAATTGGATTGAACCATTTGTTACCTCATATCCTGGCTTACCCGCTAAGACGTTTGAAGTTGTTGATTTTCCGGATCCGTTGGGTCCCATTATTGCATGAATTTCTCCTTTAGATATTTCTAAAGACAAACCCTTTAAGATTTCGGCTCCATCATCAATTTTTACTTTTAAGTCATTTATTTTTAGCAATATATTCCCCTTTTATCCAACCGAGCCTTCAAGGCTAATTGCCACCAGTTTCTGCGCTTCCATTGCAAACTCCATAGGCAGATATTGTAATACTTCTTTGCAAAAACCGTTTACTACCAGGGCTGTTGATTCCTCTTCAGTGAGGCCTCTAGACATACAATAAAACAGTTTTTCCTCATCAATTTTAGAGGTAGTTGCTTCGTGTTCTACTTTTGACGAGTTATTCCCAATATCAATGTAGGGTACCGTATGGGCTCCACACTGGTCTCCAATCAACAAACTATCACATTGTGTAAAATTTCTACTCTTTATAGACTTTGGATGAACAGATACTTGCCCTCTGTAGGTATTTTGTGAACGCCCTGCGGAGATCCCCTTAGAAACAATTCTACTCCTGGTATTTTTACCAAGATGGATCATTTTGGTACCAGTATCTGCTTGTTGCATGTTATTCGTGATAGCAATTGAATAAAATTCTCCGGAACTATTGTCTCCGCGTAAAATGCATGAAGGATACTTCCATGTGATAGCTGAACCTGTCTCTACTTGCGTCCACATCACTTTCGAGTTTACTCCGCGACAATTAGCTCGCTTCGTTACAAAGTTATATATACCACCCTTACCTTTTTCATCTCCTGGATACCAATTTTGAACAGTGGAATATTTGATTTCGGCATTATCTAAGATTACCAATTCAACTACTGCAGCATGAAGCTGATTCTCGTCTCTTTTCGGAGCAGTACACCCTTCCAAATAACTTACGTAAGACCCTTCATCAGCTATTATCAATGTTCGCTCAAATTGACCCGTATTTTCAGCATTTATACGAAAATATGTAGAGAGTTCCATTGGACAGCGCACACCTTTAGGTACATAAACAAATGATCCATCGGAAAAAACAGCAGAATTTAAAGATGCGAAATAATTATCGGTTTGCGGAATTACAGTACCTAAGTATTTCTTTACTAATTCAGGGTATCTCTTGATAGCTTCCGAAATAGGACAAAAAATTACTCCTGCTTCTTCAAGCTCCTCACGAAATGTTGTTCCAATTGAAACACTATCAAATACAGCATCCACAGCTATCTTTCTCTGACCATTTACAGTAGTATCTTCTACTCCAGCTAAAATTTTTTGCTCCTTTAATGGGATACCCAGCTTTTCGTAAGTTTCCAGCAACTTTGGATCAACCTCATCAAGCGATTTGGGCTTGACCTTCATGGACTCTGGTTTAGCATAATAATAAATATCCTGATAGTCGATCGGGTCCAAGTTAAGCTTTGCCCAATTCGGCTGCTTCAGCTTTAGCCAACGCCTATAGGCGTTAAGACGCCACTCAAGCATCCATGCAGGCTCGTCATTTTTTTTAGAGATTAGCTCTACTATCTCCTCGGATAGACCCTTCGGTGCATATTCAGTTTCAATTTTTGTTTCAAAACCAGCCTCATAAGCAGAGGTAAGATTTTTCACCACCTCTATGGTCTCTTCCTCTATGCCTTCATTTGAAATTTTTTCCATGTCCATGCATTCTCCTTTAACCATTATGCTGCATTTATGTTCTGTGCTACCAAATTTCTAGACCAAGCCTCGACAAATTTTTCTATTTGTACTTCTGTTGAGCCAGGTCCAAGTGATATCCTTATCGCGCAGTTAGCAAGATCTTTACTAAATCCCAATTCTTTGATGACTTCAGATGGCTTACTAACTGCATTAGAGCAAGCAGACCCAAAAGATATTCCATATCCTGCTAAATCCATCGCAATTACCTGCTTTTCTCCATTCCAGCCTGGTGTAATTATACAGCTGGTATTAGGTAAGCGTTTAACATTCTCACCAACAATTATAGAATTAGTAGATCTTAGTTTAATTTCTTTTTCCAATTTACTATGTAAGATGCTTACTTTCTCCCAAACACCTTCCAATCTGTGCATTTCCGCAATTTTTACGGCTTCAGCAAAACCAACGATCCCTATAACATTTTCCGTACCAGGGCGAACACCACTCTCTTGACCATCAACAGATTTTATTGAGATTTCATCAAAAGCTTCCTTAACCAAAATGGCTCCGATTCCCTTAGGTCCACCAAATTTATGAGGCGAGATAATTGCAGATTCTGCTTTAATATCTTCAAACTTAAACTCAAATTTTGGATAGTATTGAGTTGCATCCGTTAAGTAAACCCCATCTATATT
>CACKLF010000052.1 GCA_902600895.1 uncultured Alphaproteobacteria bacterium
AACTACGTTTTCAAAACTCGGGTTTAAATGCATGAACTCTGGCACGTTAACTGAATGACACAAACAAATGTGCAATCCATAAATCGCAACCTTACTTAACATATCTTTGTCAAAAGACCCGGCGCTTACATCATTTATTATTTTTACATTAAACTTTGTCGAAAGTTCTACTATTTTTGATTTGCGTGTATCTACAGATATTAAGGCTCCGTAGTCTTTACCCGAAGAAAACTCGAGGTATTTCAAAATTCTGTCCTTTTCTTCCATGTAAGAAACTCCTTTTGACCCTGGCCTGGTCGACTCACCTCCTATATCAATTATATCTGCACCATTATTAACTAAGTCTTTAATTTTTTTATCAAAATCACTGAGATTCAAAATTTCTCCTCCGTCAGAAAAACTATCTGGCGTTAGGTTTACGATACCCATTATTATTGGATTTGCAAAATCTACATTTCCAATCGGCTTTCTTTTAAACGTAATATCTTTAAAAAAACCGAATGGAAATTTGTCAACGTCTTTAAGACCTAAACCTCCAGATCTTGTGATAACCTCTACCTGATTAAACCAGAGGTCAGTTCCACAGATGCTTAATGCTTTGGGTGGCTTTTCTTTTTCATTTTGTACTATAGGACGGAAATATTCTTTCACTTAAAACTTCCTAAACTTAAAGGTAATGTTTTGGGCAAATCTCGATAGTCAGAAAACCAAAAATCAGGTCTAATTTCCTCAATTGAGCATTTTCGATATCCACCAGAAAACAATATGAATGGAATCCTAGCATTCGATGCTATTTCTGCATCTACTTCACTATCACCTATATAAAAGGTTAACATATCCTTTTTATCTTTCCTTGTTACATGATAAACCATTGATGGATCTGGCTTTCGCACTTTTAAGGTATCTCCAAAAGCGAATGAGTCGAAAAACTCAATCATCTTGAAATTTTCTAGAAGTTTTCTTGCAGGTAATTCCAGCTTTTGAGTACACAGACCTAACTTTACTCCTTTATCATATAGAAATTTAATTACCATATCAGCGTTAGAAAAGATGTTCACATTTGAAATGGGATCTTTCTGATAGAGGCTCAAGAACCTTCTATAATAATAATCAAGCCCTTTATCTGGTATACCGCCAGACCAAACTAAGACACGTTCGACTTGCTTTTTTAAGCCATCACCAATAAACGTTTTATATATATTCTCCTGTATTGGGCTTCTATTGAGTTCGTCTAAAATTATATTTGCAATGCATGACAGTGAATTTGCGCTGTCAATTAAAGTGCCGTCGAGATCAAAAATTATTCGAATATTCAAAACAGAGTTCCATCAGATAAAAAAGATTTATATTCAATAGACTTAATAGTTACTTTAAAATCACAAAAATTTTTATCCTCTATGTTTTTAGTCTTAATGTCTACAAGGCGAATTACATCATCAGCCTCAGTCTCCCGAGCTAACCAACAAGACAGATAAAGAGGTGTAGAATTCAACTTTTTTGGAAGATTAATAGCTTTGGATAGCATTCCATATGGTGCCCAAATTGGTATTTTCCCATTATTAATTGCCCAATCTAGCTCTGCTCTACTATCAGCAACTACAAATTTTTTACTCTTCTTGGCAAAAAGCCATGCAGCTTGATCTGCGGCCAACAAGCTAACATAAAAGTCATTTATATTATCAAATTGACTATCGGCTTTGTCAGGAAAGGTAGACACCATAATTATATATTTTTCATTATCTTTTTCTAACTTCTCAATAAAAGGGGTGAGTAAATGCTTATTTAAGTAATCTTGACTCAAATTGACAACGTGAAGTGTTTTCTTGACTTTAACTCGCTTATGGTTGGCCTTCTTCACTTTACTTACATCACCAGTGCTTTCCCGAACTATTTCGACACCAAGGCCACCCGGGATCTTTTCAAGTTTTTCGATCCTAACAAACACTCGGACCGCTCTTGCATCGTTAAGGCAACTTTGAGCAATCCGTTCTGCCAAGGTTTCAAGTAAATTTACCCTCTCTTCGGAAATATGTTCATTAATTGAATCCACTAAAGAATCGTAGGAAATCACCTTATCTACATTATCAGTTTCGAAAGCGTTGTGAGGTAATATTTCTAGTACCACATTGACTTTAATTTTTTGCTTCACCCCATGCTCTACTTTGAAAGCACCAATTTCTGCATCCACTATGTAGTCTCTTACCGAGATTCTATCTAACATTTTCGAGTCAGCAGTTGCTACTGACCTGTCAACTGGGCAGACGAAAGCTTCATTTAACTCACTCATAATAAGATCTTTTCATTTATCTTTTAACCATATATTGTGGCTATCATTCCAATCATACGGATTACTTAACCACTCTTTGGGCGATAGAAAATATGTCTGCCAATTATATTTGTCTTTTCCATACTCTTAGCCCAAGTTGGAGAAACAGCAAGCGCATGGTAATATGTTGCACCATTTGTCAAAACCCTTGCAGAGCCCATTATCATAATCCAAGAAAGCTTTACGATCCTCTCATATGAATTTCTATCATCTATTTTCTCACTCTTGCCATCACACATGTAGGAAAATTGACATTTGAATTTTCTTTGTGAACCCTGATTTATCACTTTGCATACGGTGTTAGGGAATTTTTTTGATGCAACCCTATTTAGAATTACCTCAGCAACTGCTGCTTGTCCTGCAAGATCTTCCCCACGTGCTTCAAAATATACTGCTTCAGCCAAACAGGTGGTCTGTGGTCCCGGAGGTTCGAATGGAAGGTTATCTAAGGTTTGGGTGCTGAAAATTTTTGTGGGATCTTTACGGCTTTCAGTGAAAACAGGTAATGTACCTAAAATCATATTAGCCTCTAAGTCCTGATTTTGTAACCTCTGAAAAATTTCTGCTCCATTTTCTAATCTCATCCGAGGGAACTTATTAACGTATTGAAACCCTGATAATTTTTGAAGAGAGTACAGATTTATTGACCCGATAAAGCTTTTTTCACCTAGAAAAATTTGAGAAATGCTATCAACAATGCTTTTATCATAGTTATCCATAGCTTGGTCAGCACTTAACCTACCAGAAATCACAAGGCAGGTGATTAACAATATTATCTTTAATGACTTAATCTTCATGTTCGAAACTTTATTTCTAACGAGAGCAGATAAATAAATATTAAAAATTTTTACAAAATACAAGACTGAAAACCTATTAACAACTGCTCACTTAATTAGTTAAACCAATAAGAAATTTTCTTTCCCAAATCCTGTCTACTAGAGAAAAGCCTTTATATCCGCCTGTGCTGCTGCTAGCCGAGCAATAGGCACCCTATATGGTGAACAAGAAACATAATCTAATCCTAAGTCTTTACAATAAGAAATAGATTTTGGATCTCCACCATGCTCACCACACAGAGCTATAACCAAATTCTTATTTTTTTTCTTTCCTCGTTCTGTGGCTAAGCCTATCAGTTCACCTACTCCAATTTGATCAAGGGAATGAAATGGGTCATCCTTGAAAACTCCATTATTAATATATTCATCTAAGAATTTACCAGAATCGTCACGGCTAAGACCATATGTCATTTGAGTGAGATCATTGGTACCAAAACTCATAAAATCAGTTGTTTCCGCTATATCACCCGCTCTTAATGCAGCTCTAGGTGTTTCAATCATTGCCCCAATCTTGTAAGTAAATTCGACGCCACAATCTGCATATACTTCCTCAGCAATTTCACTAATGATTTTGCTGAGGAGTTCAATTTCTCTATTTGCCGAAACCAATGGAAACATGATTTCTGGCATTACTAGACCCTTGCCAGACCTTAATACATGGGAAGTTGCCTCGAAAATTGCTCTTGCTTGCATTTGGTATATCTCTGGCATGGTGACGCCAAGCCGAACCCCTCTATGCCCCAACATCGGGTTAAACTCCGTCAATTCCTTGCTTCGTCGAGAAATATAGCTTAACTTTACTCCAATCCTCCGAGCTAAAATAGTCAACTGGTCATTATCTTTTGGTAGAAATTCATGAAGGGGTGGGTCCAACAAACGTATTGCCACTGGTTGCCCACTCATTATTTCAAAAAGTTGAATAAAATCTTTTCTTTGGATGGGCATTAACTTTTCTAAAGATAACAACCTTTGCTCTTTGTTTTCTGCAAATATCATTTCCTGCATGAGCAATAAGCGTTCTTTCTTGAAAAACATATGTTCTGTACGACATAACCCTATCCCATCGGCATTAAATTTCCTGGCTAATATTGCATCTTCAGGTGTGTCAACATTCGCTCTAACTTTAAGAGTTCTATTTTCATCTGCCCAACTTAATAAGTCTGAAAATGCACCCGTAAGCTCTGGAGTCTTAGTATTACAAGCACCCTCAATAATTTCACCAGAACTACCATCAATTGTTATTTCATCGCCCTCGAAAAGCCTCTTACCAGATTTTAAATATAAAACTCTGTCTGAAAGATTTATTCTTAGATCTATTGCACCAACCACACCTGGAATTCCAAGACCCCGAGCTATAAGTGCGGCATGAGAGGTCATGCCACCTCTTACGGTTAAAATACCGTTAGAAATTTGAATTCCTTTCACATCCTCGGGGCCTGTCTCTGTCATAACCAAAATAACCCGCTCACCTGAGGATGCCATATTTAAGGCAATATCAGAATTAAAGACAATCTTCCCTGAAGCTGCTCCTGGACTTGCTGGAACTGCCTTACAGATAGTATTTAAACCACCTTTTTCTTCAATCCTTGGATGCAAATATTCTGTTAAAGCTAGTGGATTAACCATCAAAACCGCGTCCTTCTTACTTATATGCCGATCCAAAACCATATCTACAGCTAATTGCACAAAAGCTTTGGCACTTTTTTCAGACCTTCGAAAATTTAAAACCATCAGCTCTGAACCATTTATCGAAAACTCGAGTTCAAACGTATCTTTAAACTCTTTTCGCAAAATCTCATTAAATTTCCACAAGGAAGCTAAATGCTCTTTTGGCAAGATTTGTGCGGTGAGGTTTTTTTTCATCTCCAATCCATCAAGGCGAATTCTTAATGGTTGAACATTATTCGCTCCATTCAATGTAAGAAGCGAGTCCCCATGGTAAACAATACCATTTATTTCCTTTTTTCCTGTGTTACGATCGATAAAATTAAGCTTGCCTCTACAGTGGTTAGCTTTGTCACCCATTGTAACTTCCTCAAGTAGTATCCCCATAGG
>CACKLF010000053.1 GCA_902600895.1 uncultured Alphaproteobacteria bacterium
TTTTATAACTGCCATTCTAATGGAAACTCCCATCTCGACCTGTTCTTGGATCGCTGATCGGTTCAAGTCATCTGCCAAATCACCATCAATTTCAACGCCCCTATTCATAGGACCAGGATGTAATATAATCACGTCCTTGTGTGCTCTTTCCAGTTTTTTTTCATCTAAGCCATAAAAATGAAAATATTCCCTTTCTGAAGGAATGTGGCCTCCACCCATTCTTTCCTTTTGTAATCTAAGCATCATTACAACATCTGCACCCTCTAACCCTTTTCCCATATCATTTAGAACTTCTACACCAAATTCCCTAAAGTCTTCTGGTAATAACGTTGCAGGTCCAACAAGTTTAATTGAGTTTCCTAATTTTCCAAAAAGAAAGATATTAGAACGAGCTACTCGACTATGTGCAATATCTCCACAGATTGTTATATTTAATCCATCAACTCTTTTTTTTCTTCGTTTTATAGTCATAGCGTCTATTAAAGCTTGAGTGGGGTGCTCATGTTTTCCGTCACCAGCATTAATTACAGAACAATCTATTTTCTCTGACAAAAGTTGTACTGCTCCCGAATATGGATGCCGTATAATGATTAAATCTGGTTTCATGGCATTTAGTGTAAGAGCAGTATCGATTAACGTTTCACCTTTTTTCATAGCACTGTCATTTATATTAATATTTGTCACGAAAGCACCTAAGCGTTTACCCGCAATTTCAAAGCTAGTTTGTGTTCTAGTAGAAGTTTCAAAAAAAATACTTAATATGTTTTTGCCATTCAGATTGTCACCAAAATTGTCAGTGACACCCTTAGAGTCAGTAAAACTCTCAGCAAGGTTCAATAACTTATAGATATCTTCAGGCTGTAAAAACTCTATCCCTAGCAGATCTTTTGATTTTAACAATTTGATTTATCCTTGAATATTACAGATTTGTATACTTGGAGACATTGCTTCTATCAAGTCTTAAGGATAAGATAAAGTATGAGTACTCCTAAGCCGCATCGAATTATAGAAAATAGAGCTGCTCCAAATTGTAGGAGAGTCAGAATTTTTTTGGCTGAAAAGGGTATCGATATTCCATTCGAACAGATCGATATTATGGCTGGAGAACATTTTCAGGAAAAGCATAAAGACATGGTAGGGACTTTTCGGGTTCCAGTATTAGCATTCACAGATGGATCTTTTATAACAGAAAGTATCGCTATTTGTAGGTTTTTTGAAGAATACAGTCCTCGAAGACCACTTTTTGGTAAAACTGATTATGAAAAGGCGTTGGTGGAAATGTGGCAAAGAAGGGTAGAGTTTGAATTGCTTTGGCCTATAGCTTTCGTTCTAAGACACGGCAATCCCAAAATGAGTGTTTTAGAGAAACAGTGCTTGGCCTGGAGCGAGGCAAATAAGCCCAGGGTTTTGGAAGGTCTGGAAACACTCAACAAACAACTAGACGGTAACGAGTATGTTACGGGTCCGAATTTTTCAATAGCAGATATTACAGCCATCGTTTCAATTAATTTTCTTAGGACAATTAAAGTTGATATATCCCCAAAAATGGGGTCAATAATAAGGTGGAGGGAAAACCTATCTAAAAGAATTTCCATGAGTGTATAATGATTACTATCAAGGCAAAAAAATAAGTGGAAAGCAATAACCTATCAAGAAAAATGGAAATTTTGGAGTTTCTTTATGAACTTGGTGCAACTGAGGCTCATGAAAATGAGCCAATAAATCGGTTGAGGTTGTCTGAGGAAGAAGCAAAGTCAAGCAAAACCGCTGAATTGGAAAAATCACCCCAAAAAGTGCTCGGTTCCTCTAGTTTTAATTCCCAAAGAAACACATTTGACGAACTTATTGAAAACGCTACAACTGTGCATGAATTAGAATCTATCTGCGCGCATTCTAAGGAATTTAGTTCTGCCCAACTTTCTCATAAAATGAATTTTTCATTTGGTAATCATCTGGCTAAGGTTATGATAATTTGTGAACCACCGGGACGTTTGGAAATTGCAGAAAATATGATTTATGCGGGTGATCGTGGTTTGATTTTTAAAAAAATGTATGAGGCAATTGGTTTGTCTGTGAAGGAAAATAACCTCTATGTGGCTCCAATATTTCCATGGAGGCTCTCTCCCAATCCTGATTCTGGAGAGAAGGATATGAGACGATTTTTTTGTTGTGTTAAAAAACATATTTCAATTGTTAGGCCTAAGGTGTTAGTTTCTATGTATAAAGAATGTGATAACTTAGAAAACCTGATTATTGATAATAAAAAACTTTATAAAGAGGTTGAGAGTCAAGCAGATCTTACAAAGTTTAGTATTGAAACACCGGCACGGTTATTAGAGTCTCCTAATGAAAAGCGTGTGGCCTGGGAAACATTAAAGAAAATAAGAGAAATTTTAAAAAAAATTAATGAGTGATACGTCAAATAAATCATCAAGGGAGTTTATTCCTTTAAATATTGCGGTGCTATGTATTTCTGATAGTAGAACAATCGAAAATGATACCTCGGGAAAATTCTTGAAGACCGCTGTGACTAATTCAGGTCACAAAATTTCCGGGCATTATTTAGTTCAAGATGATTTTGATCAAATCAGAGATATCTTATCTAGTCTATCAAATAATCCTGACATAGATGTTGTAATTTCCACTGGAGGAACTGGTTTAACAGGACGAGATATAACGGTGGAAGCTCATCGTAGTGTTTATGAAAAAGAAATAGATGCATTTGGACCAACTTTTGCACAGGTATCATTTAAAAAAATTGGTGCCTCGGCTATTCAATCCAGGGCCTGTGGTGGAATTTCAAAAGGAAAGTTTCTATTCGCACTACCAGGTTCGCCGTCTGCTTGTAGGGATGCATGGGATGAAATATTAAAGTCTCAATTAGACTATAGAAACAGGCCTTGTAATCTTGTAGAAATATTGCCTAGGTTAGAAGAGCATAAAAGGCGAAAGTAAAGGGAAATTGTTGACTTATTAGCATTATGATGATCTTAAGTTTCCTCGATTTAAGTTAAAACTGTATCTCAAACAAGGTAGCAATGAAGTATTTGAATAAAGGTTTAATTGGCTTATTTCTTTTATTTTTGACAATAATCTCGGTATTGGTTTCTTTTGCAATCCTACGTTCGGTATACAAAGAAAATGCCAACAAAGAGACCTTTGGAGGAAATCAAGAGAGATCCTACGCAGTCCCAGTGGGTGTTTTTGAAGAAAGCAATTTTTTTCCTGAGATTCAATCTTTTGGTGAGATAGAGAGTGGGAATTCACTTGAGTTTCGAGCACTGACTGGTGGAACAGTTCAATTTGTTTCTGATAATTTTAGAGATGGTGCTCTAGTTATGAAGGGTGAATTATTGTATAAAATTGACCCTATTGATGCTCAGAATGATTTATATATGGCTCAAGTGGGGTTTAAAGAAATTTTAGCGGAAAAAGAAAGTGCTGAAGCAAGCATAAAATTATTAGAAAAAGAGCTGATATTCACTGAAAAGCAGCTGCAGATTAGGCTAGAGAACTTTAATCGACAAGTTGAATTATCGAAAAATGAAATTGTAACGCAGAGTTCAGTGGAAAATGCTGAGTTAAATTTAGCAATATCCGAACAAGCTGTGCTTTCTAGGAAAAGTGCTTTGAGTCAAGCAAGGACAAAGTTGACACTGTTAGAAATAGCAATAGAAAAACATAATCTGGAAATACAAAAAGCAGAGCGAAAAGTCAGAGATACTGAGTTTTATTCACCATTTGACGGCATAATATCAAAAGTATCAGCGATACCGGGAAGGCTAGTTAATGTAGGAGAGAGGTTGGGAGTATTGATTGATCCTCTGGCGTTGGAGGTATCTTTTCAGCTTTCCAATGAAGATTTTAATAAGATAGTTGATGAAAATTTAGAAATAATAGGGTTACCTTTATTCGTGGGATTGGAATTAAAAGATCGAGAAGTATTGATAAAAGGTGAGATCAGTAGAATGGCATCGGAAGTGATGGATGGAGCTGCAGGTAAAAAAATTTATGCATCACTTGAAACATTACCTAACACAATACTTCGCCCCGGAGATTTCGTGAAGGTTACAATCAAAGAGAAGGAAATAAATTCTGTTTTCGTTGTACCTGCTTCTTCTGTTGATCCCGAGAATAAAATTTTAATTCTGACAGATGATGGGAGGTTAAAAGAATTAGAAATAGAAATATTACGAAGGCAAGGGAATAGTCTCGTGATAAAAAATGCAACAAGTGGTGTTGAATATGTGGTTCGCCGAACTCCCCAACTAGGTCCAGATTTAAAGATAGATCCGATCAGGAGAGAGGATATAGAAAAAGCTGTAGACTCCACAGGAAAAATAAGGGAAATAAAAGAGGAATTGATTGAATTGAATGATGAGAAGAGACAATTTTACATTCAAAAAATTAAAGAAAATAAGTGGATGCCTGATTCTGCTAAGGAAAGACTGCTTGGTGCATTATCACAAGACAAAGTACCAAAGAAGTTAATCGAAAGGTTAGACAATAGAATGAACCGCAATTAAATGGAACGCCAAATCAATTCATTTTTTGGGAGTATCATCCGCTATTTTACCAGACATGCCACAGCTGCGAATCTATTACTGGCACTTATGATTGTCTTGGGCTTTGTTGCTAGTACTCGCCTTAGATCTCAATTTTTTCCTGATGTAATCATTAATACAATTGTTGTAAGTGTGGTGTGGAATGGTGCTGGTCCTGAAGATATTGATGAGGGTATAGTTTCTGTAATGGAACCCAACTTTTTAGGGCTGGAGGGACTGGAAAAGATTATTTCCACGTCTCGCCAGGGTTCAGCTCGTATAGTGCTAGACTTTCAAGATTCTTGGGACATGGATAGAGCAGGGGATGAAATTAAAGCTATTGTTGACACAATCAGCAATCTTCCAGAGACAGCTGAAGACCCTAAAATAAAGAGAATAGCTTGGAGAGACAAAGTTACTGATGTAATTATTTCTGGTCCAATTTCTGTAGAGCAACTTGAAACTTATGCTGATGAATTCTCTCAAAAAATTTATAGGAAAGGGATCTCTAGAACTAGCATTGGCGGGATAGGACTACCCATTATTAATGTCATAGTGCTGGAAAAGAATTTGATTCGCTATGATATGAGTTTGCAAGATATAGCTGTATTGATTAGCCAAGAAGTAAAATCTGATCCTGCTGGTGATTTATCAAGTGGTGTAGCGAGATTAA
>CACKLF010000054.1 GCA_902600895.1 uncultured Alphaproteobacteria bacterium
TGATATTTGTGGCTGATGTGGTTGGTTACAGTAAGCATATGGAGAAGGATGAGAATGCTACTTTAAAAGCTTACGGTGAGTGTGAGAAAATTCTTAAGAAATTATTAAAGAAATATGTGGGTTCTATCTTTAATACAGGTGGTGACTCTGCTTTGGTTGAATTTCCAAGTGCTGTGAATGCTGTTGAATGTGCTGTTGATTTTCAGAATGAGGTTAAGAAGAGGAATGCTTCTGATAAAGTGGATACGAAGTTGGAGTTTCGTATTGGTATTAATATGGGAGATGTTGTCCAAAAGGAGGGTAATCTTCTTGGGGATGGTGTGAATATAGCGGCGAGATTGGAAGCGTTAGCTCAACCTAATGGAATATCAATCTCCAAGAGTGTGTATGACTTAGTTGTACCTAAGACTAAGGTTACCTTTAATGATTTGGGGGTACAGAAGGTAAAGCAAAACACCTTTCATGCCTATGATATCCTTTTAGATCCTTCCCAGAAGAGAACGCTTAAGACCCAATCCACTTCTAACACCACCATATTTGCTGGTATAGCTGCTGCCCTCATCATAGCCATAGCAGGATTCTTTATGCTCAGTATGGATGGGGAAGAAGAGAAGGGTGAGAACAAGGTTCTAGTTTCTGATAGGCCTGCTATTCTTATCATGCCATTTAAAAATCGATCGGCAGCATCAGACGAATTCATAGGTCAGGGAATTACAGACACATTAATATCGACACTTTCAAATTATCAGCAGTTATTAGTTCAATCTAGGAACACTAGTGATTACATCGAAAAAAATGCATTATCTGATGAGGTAATCAAAGCTGAATATGGCATTAACTACATTGTTAGTGGAGCTATACAAGTATCAGGTGAAAAGCTGAGAATAAATGTTCAGTTGAACGATTTGGTAAAGCAGGAAATCATATGGTCTGATAAATATGACTTTCAAATGAATGACCTATTTGAAATACAAGACGAAATTAGTGAAAAAATTTTAGATAGTTTGTCCTTGAAATTGACTACGGGAACGACAGGTTTTGATAACAGGAAATATTTTAAAACAGTGGATAATTGGCGCAAATCAATGGTTGCTAGAGCTGACTTTATCAAAGGTACGCCTGAAAGTATAATAAAGATGAATAAAGCAGTAGATGAATTGCTGCTAACAGAGCCCAATAATCCAACAATTTTACTTATGAAGGGCTGGGCCATTTTTGCCATGGCGCTCAATGGGTTGGTAGATGATAATGAAAGAAACGCGAGAGAGTCTTATGACCTAGCATTGAGGGCAATAGATTTAGGCCCTGATTTAGCAGAC
Organism: uncultured Alphaproteobacteria bacterium; assembly: GCA_902600895.1. Lineage (GTDB taxonomy): Bacteria > Pseudomonadota > Alphaproteobacteria > Rhodobacterales > Rhodobacteraceae > CACKLF01. The sequence goes on from CACKLF010000054.1 coordinate 1,320, forward strand.
GCCTACATGCTAGCTTCTTTTTTGGAGTTAAATAATAAATTTTATATTGTGAGTAAGGATCAGAATGAAGCCAATAATCTTGCCGTAGAGCGTGCTAGAAAAGCTGCGCAGTTAGATAAATCCAGCCCTCATAATTTTGGAGCAATTGCTAATACATTAGCGGGTGTTGGAAAAGTGGAAGAGGCTATCACTTACTATAGAAAAGCCTTGGTGATAGCACCTCACGCTGAAACTTGGATTAAGATGGGGTATATCAATGCACTCAGTTCTATTGGGAGATTTAATGAAGCAAAACCAATTGCTGACGAAGTGTCACAAAACGATCAATTTGTTGCAAATGTAAGAGGACGAGCATTGGCTATGCTTGCGTATATAGCCTTTAAAGAGAATAATGCAAAGTTGGCCAAAGCTTACATTGAGCAGTTTAATTCTTTAGACTTTAAGTTAACTTTAGAAGACCTTATGTTTGGTTTGTGGAATTTAAAGTCAAATCAAGAATTTATAGAAGATTACAGAAAAGTCGTGGCGGAATTAGGCGTGAACTAAAACTTAAAGTAAATTAAATCATTCACTAATTGTGGGTTTTACTGTAGGCTGAGATTAGTTAACGTTATGTCTGACCCGTATAATAAGGGTTACAAAGTGAGCCGTTAAAGAGGATGTCTCCGCCACTACTATTCCTTAAGCCATTGTTTGAATGATATAAAATTAACTCCTGCTCACAACACTATCCACAATAAAAACTTAATTGTAAGCCATTTTTTAGAAAGTTACATATTTCATCCAGAGTGATGCAATTAGGTAGTTATTAAGTTTAGCTAATCACAAAATCCGTCAGCATATGATTTGGGTTTGTTAAATGATTTAAAAAAGCTCCTATCTTTGGTTCAAAAATTTCTTGTCTAACAATTTAGTTTAGTCAATTTGATGACTGTCTTTGTTTTAGTATTGCTTTAACACGGTCTGATACGGCATTTGGATCATTAGTTTGAGCGGATGAATTGTATACAGGTGTTGTACTGGAATCCCTAGTTGATGGTTCTACTTCTTCTGAGCTAGATGCTTGTCCTGACTGTCTTTGTTTTAGTATTGCTTTAACACGGTCTGATACGGCATTTGGATCATTTTCTTTAGCCTTTGATGGGGCCACTGGTTGGTCACCTGGATTAGGCAGGTAAATACCACGGCTTTCTGTAATTGAAGGTACAGTATTATAAGGAAAATTGTGCCTCCTTTTTTCAAAATAATATGGGTGACGAAATCGTAGCTGCTTATCTAAGTTATTTGGATAATAGACTTGTTTAGGAGTGTATGGGGTAACACTCACACCCAGAAATTTAGCATAGCCTTGAATGAGATCATGATACTTTTCATCTACAAAATCTGGATTTTCCAATTTGAAAAATGAAAAGTTGCCTTTACCATCATTCTTAAAAATTAATTTATCTGTTCGAGATAAATCATGTTGTTCTCCTGCTCTAAAGTTTTCATAATGATATTGCCCAAAAACTTCTGATATTAAATCATAATTGTCAGAGTTTAATTTGCATGCGATCAACCAACGTAAATATATAGGTCGTTTAAATTTTTCGTTTTGTTGCCAAACCTTAGCCGCCTTAACTATCCGCCGCCCATCGAACTCAATATTATAAAGTCTTTCTTGATCATTAACTTCTCCGGGTATTAATATATTAATTTTCCCATTGCCATCTATGTCGGCAATTGCTGGTTCACGAAAAAAACCAACTTTTAAACCGTGTGTAAGTGTCCTTAGAGCCACGTTTGTAACTTACTTCTGAAATCCAATCATCATCACTAAAAATGTCTGCTCCTGGCGTAAAGTATCCATTTCCTTTCCCCCAAAAGATCTGAAGTCCTTTGTGTTTTTCCACAGCTGCAACAATATCAAGGTTCTCATCGTCGTCCAAATCATATAAAGCCAGGATATCAGTATAGGCTTTGTTTAAATTTATTTGGTTATAGCTAAAATTGCCTGATCCATCGTTTATGTACACGTGTATAGGGCCGTAGTTGAAGTTAATACTTCCGTCCATTACTATATCAACATCACCATCACCATCAATATCCCCTGCTCCCCCACCATGATTAAAATAAGCTGGACCTGGAAGATAATCAGCTCTATAGCCGTTTGGAGAGGAAAGTAAGATTTCATTCCTGGCAGGGGTATAAGGTTCATAGTCAGTACCCCATATTGTTACTGCTAAATCATCGATACCATCACCATTGAAGTCTTGGGTTAGTATTGTTCGGGCATTTAAATATTTTGTGCCTTTTGGTAATTTGAAATTATCATCTTGACTGTAAAATGCGTATTGAAATGGTCTACGACTTCGCTCTTCATTACCTTCATACACAAATGTAGGGTGAGATCCCTCCACTATTCTATCTATAGAAAAAGTTTCATCACTTGCTCCAAAAATCATATCTAAATACCCATCATCGTAGAGATCTGCTATACCGTTATGCAGAGGACTCATTCTGAAATGATCAATACCTAGGGGATAGGGTTTAAATCCATCTTTTGTGGCCACTTCACACCGATACTTTTCTTGTTTAAAAAATGAAGTAGTGTTATTGATATTGGATGCATAAAATACATTTGTATTGAAAATTAAAAGCAATAGCACTGTTATAAAATATTTCAGTGATGGGCCCATGTAATATCCTATAAATCAACTAAGATTAAAGCAGAATTAATTTAAAAACTCAATTACCAATAAAAAGAACGGTGTAGTAAAAAAAGTAATTGAATAGGCCATGTTTATCCATAACGCGATTACCTTCAAATCTAAATCTAAGCTAGGCAGAGTCTTATGGTTTTCGGTTTTTTAGAAAATAGGAAGTAGCCTCTATTCTCAAGGTATTCTCATCAAATATAGTGAGGTGGGTCGTAAAAGATCATCACATATTCAATTCCTGGTATGAAAAAAATAGTTAAAATTAGTCTGATAATTTATCCATGGATGCAATAAATTTTTTTTCTTGGCTTTCGTAAGGTTGAAAAAAAGTTATTAATGCCACAAATCAAATTAATTTCTATAATAAAAAATATTTGCTAATGAGTATTATGTGCGATAATAAAGAACGGGTATGATAAATAGATGGATGATGTTATTAAAACGAAAATTTAATGAATTTTCTATCGTCATTTTGGTTAATTTATGATTAAAAAAACAGCATTTGCAATTCGTACACATAAATTCGGAAAACAAGAAAAAGAACTTTATGAATACATCGCAAAGTACTTTGGTGAATCAAACACATTTATCGCTTGTAACAACACTAGAGATAAAAATATAAACATCCCTGACGGTTTTAATAAAATAATATTTAGTGAAAATGAAGTATTAGATAATAGTGGTTTATTTTGGCATCCCAATTGGGCCTGGAGATGTGGTGATTATTGGTATTATGCTTTACAGAAAAGTTTAGATGAATATGAATATTTTTGGCTTTGTGAACCTGATATCTATTTTTGCAACATGGATCCAACGCGGTTTTTTAAACCATTTGAAGAATTTGAACATGACTTCCTTGTTTTAAGGTATGGCAAAGCTGGTCAAAATTTAGATTTTTTTCCTACTTCAAAAGTCCTTAGCGGTGTACCAATGTCTTGTCTTTTTGGAATATCAAGGTTGAAAAGATCAGCAATCAAAACACTATTTGAGCTAAGAAAAGAACTTTCAGTTTCTTTCATAAAGAAAAAATTTGGGCCAAACCAATATCCAAATGATGAAATATTTGTTTCGACAACTCTTACTAGATTAAAGCATTCAATATTAAATATAGAAAATTTTACCTCTTTTGATGTTCGACTTTACACAGCTAACGAAAATGAAGCTATGACTATAGAGGATG
>CACKLF010000055.1 GCA_902600895.1 uncultured Alphaproteobacteria bacterium
AACAGAAAGATAGAATAAGCATCTAGACTAATACCTAAAAACAACTTTTTTTTAAATGAATAAGCAAATACAAAGGTAAAAAAACCGGTATAACTTATAGTGCTGACCAGATAAATTAATCTTTTAGGAGGAAATCAAATGGATTGGGAAGAGTATAGGCATTGGGGAAAACTTGGCGTCGATTGGGGGGCGGATTATAGAAAAAATTTAAGAAATATTTCTGTTCGATCACCCTTAAAACCTGGAGAAATATTAAATAAATTACCTAAGACCGCACCGGAACAACCAGAAAATATGGAGCAAATATTCAGTGACTTTAAAGAAATTATTATGCCAGGGATCACCCATTGGCAGCACCCTAGGTTTTTTTCATATTTCCCGAGCAATGCCTCTGCATCTTCTGTTTTTGCAGAAATACTAACTAATACCATGAGTCCTATGTGCATGCTTTGGCAGACTTCCCCTTCTGCCACTGAATTAGAAGAAAGGGTTATAGATTGGCTGAAATCAGCTCTAGGCCTTTCTAATGAATTTAAAGGAGTAATTCAGGATAGTGCCACCAGTGCAACCCTATCAGCAGTCCTTACCATGAGAGAAAAGGCGCTTCAATGGCTAGGAAATAAGGAAGGTCTCTTTGATAAACAGACTTTGCGAATTTATGCGTCAAATGAGGCTCATATTTCAATTGACCGGTCTGTTTGGTTTTCAGGAATTGGTGAAAATAATCTGATTAAAATACCAGTTAAAGGCAAGCACAAGTCTTTGGATACCGAAATACTTAGGGATAAGATAGTACAAGACAAAAAATTGGGGTTTATTCCAGCCGGTATCATAGGTGTTGTAGGTGGTACCTCTTGTGGAGCATGTGACGATATTCGTAAACTTGGTCAAATTTCTAAGGACTTTAATATGTATTTTCACGTGGATGCAGCTTGGGCAGGGTCAGCAATGATATGCCCCGAATATAGGGGACTTTGGCAGGGAATAAACGAAGCTGACTCAGTAGTCTTTAACCCGTATAAATGGCTTGGCGCACAGTTTGATTGCTCAATTCATTTTTTAAAAAATAAAGAACTTCAGAAAAAAACTCATACTAATGTTCCAGATTATCTTAAAACATCAGGGGTGAGTAATGTCACAGATCTTTCAGAATATACGATTCCTTTAGGGAGACGCTTTAGGGCATTGAAAATCTGGTTTCTTTTACGTTCTGAAGGACTAGAAAAATTGCGTAATATGATAAGAAATCACATTGAATGGTCTATTTCTCTTAGCAAAAAGCTAAATGAATTGCCTGGTATTGAAATTATCACAGAACCAATTTTTAGCCTTTTTACTTTTAGGTACATAACAAATGATGGTAGCGACCTTGATCATCTTAACGAGAATATACTGAGACAGATAAATGAGGCTGGGAAAATATATCTAACACCAACCACTGTAGATAATAAGTATGTAATCAGGTTTGTTACAGGAACGCTTGAAACCACCAAAAAGGACGTAGATTTTGCTTATGAGATCATTAAAAGTAATCGTAAACAGTAGCAAACAATCTAACATCCTATTCTATAGTGACTAAACAGATTACAATTTAACAAATCTCAGCTCTCTTGGCGGCCACTTTCAATAAACTCCTCATCAATTTTTGGTAAAGGCTGGTCCTCTATGGCTGCTTCAAAAGCTTGCAATCTCTTATATACAGAAATTAAATCTATTATGGTCGTCCACGAGGCTACTAAAAATTGAAAAGATGAAGCTACTTGCCCAAAGGCGCGCAAAATTTGATTCATTATGCCAAGTGTAATTTTTCCAGTCACAATGGTAGGAAATAAAAACGCGTATACAATTACGTTATCAGCCTGTAAGTATAAGTATCTCACCAAGTTGAAGTAGGCATAGTGAAAGTAAATTCTAAAATAGTTCCGCCGGACATTATTGAATAACTCAGTTAACTTAACGGGCTCTGCCCTATTTTCATCGTCCTCTCCAAGTACTAACTCTTTTCTAAATGCAGCCTCAACTCGCTGGTTTTTAAACTCTAAGCCAGGCAGTTTAATACCTGCAAAAATCAACAGTAAGGTTCCAAAAATTGACCACCCTATTGCCAAAGCAATTAATGGATAGGGAATACTTCCAAGAATAGGCACACTTTCTACATGAACTGATAGAGCTGCTAAAACAGGTAAAAACGATATTAAAGTCATAACGCTATCCACCATACTAACTCCAAGCCCTTGCATTATACCTGAAAACCTCATTGTATCTTCCTGTATCCTTTGGGATGCACCTTCAATGTTTCTCACCTTGGTCCAACGATCAACATAAAAATCGTTCATTGCATTACGCCATCTAAAAATATAGTGAGCCGTGAAGAAAATCTTGAACGGGACAAATACAATATAAGGGAACACGATGATTAAAAAAGTGAGCAATTGTCTATACAGATCACCAGCGGTTACCTCACCACTGCCCCCAAGAGCTGTCTGAATATCATTGTAAAAGGGTCGATACCACTCATTTATTACTACAGAGACCTGGACCGTCAAGTATGTCATCAAAATTAATAAAGATGTTCCTAAAATAGACCAGTTTTGCCATTTGTGAGGCGCATATACTGACCAAAAAATATAGAAAGCTACAGTCGCGGCAATATAATATAGATCAAACCATAAAAATTCAGGTGTTATAAAATAACCCAAGCCAATTACTGGCGGTGAGCCCTCTTCACTGAAGGTAAACCCAAAAAATTCTCCTATACTCTGTCCCACGGTATAGTATATTCCCATCATCACACCAGTCCATATTAGCAAGCTGCCTAAAAATAATCTTGGTTTTGGAAAAAATGACTCAAACACTATCTACTTCCTTTATTTCGTTTCTGTATAAAATAAGCTCTTGGCTTTTTATGTTCCCTAGAGGTCAAATTAGCATTTAAAAAGTTTTTTTCAACCTCATCTCTGATAAAAATATTCCCTGACTCATGACAGAAATGTGGCACATCAATAGATGCTGCAGGATCGCTGGCTATTAATTTTACGATCTCCCCCTCGTTACACTTTTTTAAAGCTTTTTTGAGTTTTAAAACTGGTAGGGGGCAAAGTAAGCCCACGGCATCAATAGTTATTGTTATATCCTTGTTAAGCATATAGAAAATCACTCAGCAGCATATTTTTCCTTAATTTTTTCTATCTTAACCGCTGAGTATTTAAACTCAGGTATTTTCCCATATGGATCTAAAGCAGAATTAGTTAAGATATTAGCTGCTGCCTCAACAAAAGCAAAAGGCATAAAGACATTATCTTCAGCAACGCTTGCGTCACTTCTAGCCATAATCTTTATTCTACCTCTTCTAGTCTCTAAACTAATCTCTTCTCCTGGCTCAATATTTAATGCTTTTAGCGTTTTGGGATTTAAGCTACAATTGGCTTCAGGCTCAACACCATCAAGAACTTTTGACCGACGCGTCATTGAACCTGTGTGCCAATGTTCTAACTGCCTTCCTGTGATGAGTATGAACGGGTATTCAGAATCTGGCACTTCATCAGGTGAAATGATATTTGCAGGAGTAAATTTCGCACGCCCCCCTTCCCTTGGGAATCCATTGCCAAATACGATAGTCTGCCCAGGATCATCAGCATTTAAACTCGGATAAGTCACAGCATTCTCATTTTCCAACCGTTCCCATGTTATGTTATCTAAAGAATTCATATTATGCTTCATCTCCTCAAAAATTTGAGAAGGGTGACTGTAATTCCAATTTAGTCCCAATTTTTGGGCAATTTTGGTTGTAATCCACCAATCCTCTTTTGCTTCTCCAGGTGGATCTACAGCTTTCCGCCCCATTTGGACTTGCCTATTCGTGTTAGTAACCGTACCGTGTTTCTCCGCAAATGCTGCTGCCGGCAAAATCACATCTGCAAAGCAAGCAGTTTCTGTTAAAAATATATCCTGCACTACTAAATGTTTTAACTTTGCTAAAGCATCTCGGGCATGATCAACATCAGGATCTGACATTGCAGGATTTTCACCAAGTATATACATCCCAGTAATCTGGGAATAATGTATGGCGTCCATAATTTCTACAACTGTTAAACCTCTTTCATTCGAAAAATCATCTGATTGCCACAAGTCCGTAAAAGACTTCCTTACCGCGCTGTCATTAACGGGTTGGTAATCTGGTAGAAACATAGGTATCAAACCAGCATCTGATGCTCCTTGCACATTATTTTGGCCTCGAAGAGGATGCAAGCCAGAGCCAGGTCTTCCAACTTGCCCACACATCAGAGCTAAAGAAATCAAACATCTTGAATTATCAGTACCGTGCACATGCTGGCTGACACCCATACCCCAAAATATCATGGCCGCTTTCGCTGTTGCAAAGTCTCGGGCAACTGCTCGCAAAGTTTTTGCACTTATGCCGCAAATTTTTTCCATAACTTCAGGCTGAAATTTTTTAAGATGAGTCTTTTCTTCTTCCCAGTTCTCTGTGTAGGCCCTGATATATTGTTCATCATATAAGTCTTCCTCGACAATAGTATTCATTATTGCATTCAACATTGAAACATCTGAACCTGGTTTAAACTGCAACATATGCGTAGCATATTTTTTCATTGCAGTACCTCTTGGGTCCATGATAATCAACTTTCCGCCCCTTTTTGCAAACTGCTTAAAATAGGTGGCAGCTACAGGATGATTCTCAGTTGGATTGGCTCCTATTACAATTGCTACATCAGCATGCTCAATTTCGTTAAATGTTGCTGTAACAGCTCCAGATCCTACATTTTCCATTAAGGCAGCTACGGACG
>CACKLF010000056.1 GCA_902600895.1 uncultured Alphaproteobacteria bacterium
CAGCTGCAAATGCTGCTGTTGCTCGCGTACCTAGATCTGACTCCGTAACTGGAATCACTTCGACTGCTATGCCAGTTTTTGCTTCGAAAGCTGCAGCCATTGCTTCTTGCTTCGCGAGTCTAGCGGGCTGCTCCTCAGTAGTCCAAAACCGGATATCAGCTAATGATGAGGTCGCCGACAGACCCAGAGCTATCCCTGAAGCCAGCAATGCTCGCTGAAATTTCTTTAAGTTTTTAAGTTTCATTTATTTCCCCTTTCAATTATTGAGTTTAAGTTAAATTGAACTTTGATGCTTTTATTTTATTGGATAATTCACTACTTGATAACTTGAGTGGACTATCAGACTCACCCGGGTTCAAAAATGCCAGATCAGTTTCACGTAGAGCCTCTGCCGATTTCCCACGGACTCGCTCGATAAGAAGTGCAGCCAAGCGCGCACCAGCTCTCTTGGTATTAACTTTGAAGGTTGTTAAAGGTGGATTAGCATACGCACTCTCCGGTAACCCATCGTACGAAATTATAGAGAGGTCACTACCAACCTTTAAACCAAATTCAGCTGCCGCTTTATAAGCTCCCAATGCCGCCACATCCGTCGCATAGATTATTGCAGTAGGAGGACATAACATCTCTAAGAGTTTTTTTGTTGCTTGATATCCATCATCTGTAGTCTTAATCCCACCCAAGATTAATTCTTCATCAGGCACAATACCAAGCTCTTTCATTCCCTTTAGAAACCCGATCTGCCTTAAGTGAGCAAAGTTATAACTTATATCGCTATTGATAAAGCCGATTCTCCTATGGCCGAAAGACATTAATCTTTCAACCGCTTTATACATTGCATCTTCCCCTAAGATATCAAACCAAGCACATCCCTTGGTATCTTTGGTTCGTCCCCACAGTACAAACGGGATATTTGCAGATCTCAAAAGATCAATACGAGGATCTATCACCTTTGTTCTAGGTAATATAAAACCGTCTGCCTTTCTTTCATCTATCAAACGCTTCGTCGTTAATAGAACTTCCTCTTCAGAAGCAGACGTCGCAACCGTCAAGGTCCAATTCTCTGTACTGGCAGTCTGTGAAACCCCAGCCAGAAAGTCCGCTAAAAACGGTCTTTCACTTTCCGTTTGAAATACTAACCCGATAGAACGCACTCTTCCCGTTCTTATTGCTTGGGCATAAGCCAAAGGGCGATAATCCATTTCGGCAGCGATTTTTTTTACTCTGCGCCTTGTAGATTCGGATATGTCAGCATAACTGTTTAGAGCCTTCGATACAGTGCCCTTGGCTAACCCTAGCTCTTCAGCCAAATGATTTATAGTCACGCGGCCTCCAACACCTTTCCGTATCGATGTGGTTAAAACTTTTTCCAATTATTTCCCCTTTGCGAATCATAGTATTTAATACGAAACCGGTTTCGGCAAATAGTTTCTAAATTTCTTATGACATTAAGGTGAGCCAGTACTGCTAATTGCCCAAAAACTAAGCAGCAATTTATGATAAATTTATTATCTTTGCACTGCAAAAAAAGGTAACAAATGGAATAGCTTTAAATTGCTATTTTTATTATTTGAAAAAAATATTTTCTTAAAGCAGTGGAACTAAAGCCCACCTAACTCAAGAATTGATTCTATTAATGGCTCCACTCCAAGATCTTTTTTTAAACTTGTAAAAAAAAATGGCTTTTCATTCCTAGCCTTTTTCGCATCTATCCTCATTTGTTCCTTGTCTACATCAACATACGGTGCCAAATCCGTCTTATTAATTATAAGTATATCTGATCTAGTGATTGCTGGACCTCCCTTTCGCGGTATGTCTGCACCCATTGCCACGTCAATCATATACAGCGTTAAATCAGCGAGCTCAGGACTAAAAGTTGCTGATAAATTATCTCCACCACTTTCAATCAATATAATATCTAGGTCTGGGAAGGCAGTCTTTAGCCTTTCAACTGCGGCTAGATTAATCGATGCATCCTCACGAATTGCTGTGTGAGGGCAACCGCCAGTTTCCACGCCAACTATGCGCTCACTGGGCAAGATTTGCTGTTTGTTTAAAAAATCTGCATCCTCGGTAGTATATATATCATTAGTTATAACAGCTACTGAAAGGCGATCTTTTAGTTTTGAACAAAGAGCAGCTGTAAGTGAGGTCTTGCCTGCACCAACAGGACCCCCGATACCCACCTTGAGCGGTCCATTAGCTATAAACTTTGATGTCATGATGCAAACAACCGGGTTTTTAATTGCTCGTGTCGCATGCTTTGGATATCTGAAATAAACGCCGCCGAAGTTAAATCGCTTAGATTACTTTGGTAAATAACTGACGCGGTTTTATCAATGACTTCAAACAAACCTGTAAGAAGTCTAAAAGCATCTGTCTGCCCAAGGGCTATAAGTCTTTGAGCGGCTGATATTTGATTTTGTATGCATGCGTGCAAAAAAAGTTTGATTAATTCCTCCATAGAAACTTTAAATTTTTTACAAGCTATACCTAGAGCCACAGGATATGAAAAGTCTTGATCAAAAGAATTAAGCCTTGAAAAGGCCCGTCCCATATTCAGTACTTCTTTTTCTCTACTGGACGAAATACAAAATGCTGCACATAAATCTGACAGATATGATAATTCAGAGTTTGATTTCGCCCCATATGCCAGAACAATAAATATAGAATCATTTTTTATTGATCCGTACTGAAGATTACAGCGCAACCATAGCCTTAGCGTATCAATGTCTTTTACCATGCCATCATTTATCGCTGACTCTAAGCCCTGAGAATAGGAAAAAGCTCCGACTGGACATGCCGGCGATAACCAAGCCCACATGTGATGACTATTTTTGATTTCTTTGGTCATTCATTATTTCCTAATGGCTGTGACTAAATGTACGCCCCTGTCCATATGCTCCCGTCATTGGGAAAAAAGGGGCACTAATTTCCTCAACCGAACAATTAAGATTTTCTAACATATCGCGCAGCACTAAATTCTGCTGTATCATCAAGTATTTTTCATAGATCTCACAAGGCATATGTCTGTTGCCAATATGCCAAGCTATTTCTGCTAGGCTTGCATTATTTTTAGGCTTTACCTTATAAAGCCTTTCGTTTAATGCAGCTATTTCAATTTCCTTTCCATCTTCAAGAATAATTGCACCCCCAACTGGAAGTTCAACTGCTTTAGATAGATTTAACAAAAAATCGAAACCACCCTCTGTAGTTAACTTTAACCTCCTTTTAAATCGGTCCTCATAAGAAAGTGAGATTAAATCAAAAGGTTTTTCAGCCCTTTGAACGATTTTATATGCAGAAATAAGACCCATTTACAAATATAATTCTATTAATAGAGAAAATAACGCTGACCCATGGGCAACTCCTCAGCCGGCTCACATGTCATCAATTCACCATCAGCTCTTACCTCATATGTCTCTGGATCAACTTCAATATTAGGACAATACGAATTAAGTTTCATATCCTTTTTACTGATGTTGCGTGTGTCTCCGATGGGTAATGCTTGTTTTGCTAATCCAAGATTTTTTCCCACTTCATTTTCAAAGGCAGGCTGAGATATAAAAGTAACAGCAGACCTCTCTAGTGCCCGTCCAAAAGCTCCAAACATATATCGCGAATATACTGGTTGCGGAGTTGGTATTGACGCATTTGGATCTCCCATTTGAGCACATACTATTGATCCACCCATCAATACCAATTCTGGCTTCACTCCAAAAAAAGCTGGATCCCAAATAACTAAATCAGCTCTCTTATTTACATCTATAGACCCAATGTATTTTGACAAACCATGAGCTATTGCAGGATTAATGGTATATTTTGCAATATATCTTTTTACTCGTTCATTATCGTTAAAACCTTTTTCTTCAGACAAAGGACCTCTCTGTTTTTTCATTTTATCAGCAGTTTGCCAAGTTCGAATTATGACTTCACCAACTCTTCCCATAGCCTGACTATCCGACGCAATAATTGACATAGCACCTAAATCATGAAGAATATCTTCCGCTGCTATTGTCTCCTTCCTTATTCTACTTTCCGCAAAAGCTATGTCCTCTGCTATCGATTTATCAAGGTGGTGACACACCATTAACATGTCTAGGTGTTCCTCTAATGTGTTTACGGTATAGGGACGAGTCGGATTAGTAGACGACGGTATAACATTGTCTTCACCCGCCAATTTAATTATGTCTGGAGCATGACCACCACCTGCTCCTTCTGTGTGGTATGCGTGAATAGTTCTACCATCAATTGCCTTGATTGTATTTTCGACAAAACCAGACTCGTTTAACGTATCTGTATGGATCATCACTTGAACATTCATCTCATCTGCAACTTTTAAACAACAATCTATAGCAGCTGGAGTAGTGCCCCAATCTTCATGTAGCTTAAGACTTGATGCTCCCGCAAGTATTTGCTCTTCAAGTGAATCAGGAAGTGAAGCGTTACCCTTACCTGCAAATGCCAGATTCATTGGGAAAGCATCTGCTGCTTGAAGCATTCTTGAAATATGCCAAGGTCCAGGTGTTACTGTGGTTGCTAATGAACCATGTGCGGGGCCTGTGCCACCTCCTAACATAGTCGT
>CACKLF010000057.1 GCA_902600895.1 uncultured Alphaproteobacteria bacterium
AAATTATCTATCGATGCTTTAAAAAGAGTGATGGACCATGGTCAATATATTAATGGGGTGGAGGTAGAGAGTTTTGAAGATCATTTTTCTAACTTTATAGGCCAAGAATTCTTTACTGGTGTAGCTAGCGGTACTGCGGCACTTTATTTAGCTTTAAAATCTAAAAATATTGGCATAGGAGACGAAGTTATAACAACACCATTAAGCTATTTAGCATCCACCTCAGCCATAGCATTAACAGGTGCATCATCAGTTTTATGTGATGTTGATCAGACCTTATGCTTAGATTTTGATAAATTGAAAAAAGCTATTAGTAGAAATACCAAAGCAGTAATTTTAGTTCATCTTTATGGTAATATGGGTTCAGTTATTGAAATACAGGAATATTGTAAGCAAAATAATATCATTTTGATAGAGGATTGTGCGCAAGCCTGTGGCTCTTGTATTGGTACAAAGAAGGCTGGCTCTTTTGGAGATTTTGGTTGTTTCAGCTTTCATCCGTTAAAGACCCTTGCAGCTATGGGAGATGCAGGTGGTATATGCACTGCAAATAAAAATGATGATATTTGGTTAAAAGTTGCTAGAAATCACGGTCATACCTGCAGAGATGATACTAGCTTTTGGTCTCACAACTTAAGGATGGATGCGTTACAAGCCTCCTTCCTCTCTGAATATCTACCACACTATTCTGAAGCTTTACAAATGCGGTTGAGCCAAGCAAATTTTTATTTGAATGAATTTAACAAATTGATCCAAGCAGAAAAAATAAAGGTCCCAGAAAAAAGATATGATGTTTTTCATTCATACAATATGTTTGTAATTTTGGTATCACAAAGATCAGAATTCATTAAGCATATGGCCGATAATGGTATCGAAGTTAAAGTTCACTATCCATACACTATTGATGAATTAACGGCTTCTTCTTTTTCGGTGATTACTAATGATATCACTAAGGCGAAAAATGTGGCAAGGGAAATCGTAAGTTTACCGATGGGCTCGCACGTTTCGATTAATAATTTAAAATATATTTCCAAAAAAGTTATAGATTTCTTTTAGGCAGAATTTGAAAATGGCAAGACAATTGCAAGAATTATTTTGCTGGAGAGATTCTTATGACCAAAAATATGTTGAACTGCTTTTACGATTTATCAATCGCTCCGTGTTCATATGATTTTTTTGCATTTTTAATTAGTGCCGAACTTCATAGAAAGCGAAATGGCTTCGAATCTTTAGCTGTTATATTTCTGCCTGGGCCAAATAACGGATACAGACATGATAATCTAAGAACCTTTGACCAGAACGATAATTTTTTCAAAAATGTATTACTTAATGGTCCTCTATTATACAAAAGTTGCAAATCTATTGTCTGGTTGAATGATAGGAGCGAAGCAAAAAAATATCTTGAACCCTTCACACATGTTTTTCCTAGAGGATTCACTCTTCAAAATCCCGTTACTGATTATGTATACCACGGCATTGTGACGTCATACTTTCGGGGAGATGATCCTGTATTTTTCGAGGCACCCCCATATGCCAAATCACTGGCGAAGTCTGCGTTAAGCAAGATTTCTGTCAATAAATCGTTTATCACACTTACAACACGAGAGCTCCAAAGAGATGATCCAGGCACTAGGCGAATTGATTTTGAAGTTTGGAAAAACTTTTTTTCCCAGCTGGACAGATCTCGTTTTCAACCTCTCATTATTAGAGACACCTCTATGGCATTTAACTCTGCACCTCTTTTTGATGATGTTCCTGAAATTGAAGCTGCTTCTATACATCTTCACATGCGCTATGCAATTTATCAGGAATCTTTTCTTAACATTTTTAAACCTAACGGGCCAAGTATTATCTCATCTTATGGCACAGCGCCCAATTTATTTTTCTTTGAACACAATGATCAGCATTGCGCCATCTCAAAAAGTTGGTACAAAACACATTATGGAATGAATAGAGATAGTCAATTCCCACTGACAACACAGAACAAGAGAATTGTATGGGATAAGGAAAGTTTGGAATTATTAAATGGCACTATAAAGTTCCTAAATGAAAGTGACGTGAAGCTTCAATCTTTGCTCTATCCAATCACTGACAAAATTACCCTTATGGATACCACCAAAATTGCATTAATGCATACAATAGATAATCTAAAATTTGGTGTATTGGGGGAAGATGTACGCGTTTTCCAATTTTACAAAGATTTGCTCGATAGACGATTAGTTTCAGGCCCTGAGCCAAAAAATTTGATTCTTGATTATCAAAAAAAGGGGAATCTTCCAAAAAATACTTGGGATGAAATTTTAGAAATCGACCGATCAACAAAGTCAGTTCTTGATGACAAATCGCTAGTTTATCAGACAGGATAGAAAATTAATGAAAGAGAAACATTTAGCAAATTTTTCAGGTGGAACTTCTTCGCAATATTCAAAAGAAGTTTATGTTCCTGTGAGTAATTATAGCAATTTTCCAAGATATATTATGGGTAATAACACTAGCTCGGTATTTTTGAGTGATCCAAAGTTATTAGGAAACACTATTTCGAAATATAAATTTGCTGGAAAAATGTTGGAAAATAAAGATAAAGTTCTTGAAGTTGGTTGTATGGAGGGCTTTGGATCAATTGTTTTAGAAAAATTTGTTAAAAAGTTGTATGCTATTGATTTTTATAGACCCCATATTGCAGAAATAGAGAACTCCTCTTATAAACCAAATGTAACTTTTGGAGCTGCAGACTTTCTAGATCGTGACAAAATTTTTGGTGGAAATTATAATGGAATAGTAAGTTTTGATGTATTCGAACACATTGATCCAAAACAGGAAGACTTATTTTTTGAGGCAATGTTGAAGAACTTATCTCAAACAGGAGTTTGCATAATTGGTATACCTTCTCTTGAGTCACAAACATATGCACAGGAAGCGAATAAGAAAGCGCACATAAACTGTAAAACTGGGATTGAATTTAGAAAAATCTGCGAAAGGTTCTTTTCAAATGTTCTTTTATTTTCCATGAATGACGAAGTTATTCACACTGGGTTTTCAAAAATGGCTCACTATTTGATCAGTATCTGTGTGAATCCAAAAATAAAAATATAGGAGCTAAGAATGAATATTAGTGATTATGTAAATATTTTTACTTTTCATGGGAAAGGTTTCTACGCAATGGGACGAGTTCTTGATACCTTTCTTGAAGTCCACCTTTATGATTTTTTTCGAAAAGTAAACACAGCTTCGATAAAAACTTCCGGGTATACTGATAAAAGGTACATGATATATCAACCCGTTTACACTTCTGTATGTAGAGAAATGATAAGAAAATCAATTGAATGGTATAGGTCTGGAGTTCAATATAGTGATGATAGCCTTATCCCCATATATATAGATCTGGGTTCGGGCTCCGGAAAAACAGTGATGATTGCTTCAGAGACGGGATACTTCTCTTTCTGTGCGGGTGTTGAATTAGATAGACAATTGCATAAGCGTAGTGAGGAGAATGGTAAATTAAACCAAAAATGCAAATCGCCCAAAATTTGTAATATTTTGGGAAATGTCGAGGAAGAGCTATGGGTAAAAACCATTTTGGATAAAATTCCCATGAACAGGCACACAAAAATTGTTCCTTTTATTTTTAATAAAAACTCATACAACGATGAGGTAGTGGCGCGTACTCTTAGAATAGCAAAAAAGTATTTTGATAACGTTATGTATTTATATCAAAACCCTATACATCACAGTATTGTTGTATCTTCAGGCTTTATGGAAGTTCAGCGCGACAGTCAGAACAATAATGCGCATAAGAATAAAAAGTATGTATTATACCATTACTCAAAAAAGTAAGATTTTTAAAGACCCTCTGGATAAATAGTCGGTAAAGCACTTTTTATTATTGATATCAAAATAAGCAGCCATATCCATTTATTCTTTTTTCAATTCTTTAATTTATGATATGTGTAAGCGGTATGTGTTTAATGCTTCAAAGTTGCTTCAGACCTGTCTCATTATTGTTATGTAAATCAACTTGAATACGATAAATTGTGGGTAAAATAGAGCATTAAGTCACTCTAAAAAAAAGACATATTTTGTTTGGCACTTTAATGTGATTGTTTTTGGCATAAAGAATGCAGACTCTGAAATAAAGAGGGTGAATTAATTGATTTTAATGGAATGCCTTGGCTTTTGTGGAACAACTTCTATGGCCTCTATTTTGGAAAAGGAATTTGATAACCTGTATGTTATACATGGTTCCAAGAATGCTGCTTTACGTGAGCCCATTGGCACAAAAGATCAATCGGCCGAAGATTTTATACGTGCGATGCTTCGAATAAAGGAGCAGACTAGAAAAAACGTAATTGCTATTCATTGCACTTATTTGCCAAGTAAAATAATGCCATTATGTAAAGCAGCTAATATAAACTTTAAGATGTTAGTAAGGCAGCCTGAGCACCAAATAATGAGTTGTTACTGCTGGGCTATAAAAAAAGTGATGCTGGGTGATAAAGAGATCCTTAATCAAATTCAAGAGATAAAAGGTCAATTAGATATATTCTTTAAAAATAATAGTATAGAAAACAATTTTGAGAATGCA
>CACKLF010000058.1 GCA_902600895.1 uncultured Alphaproteobacteria bacterium
ATGAGACGTATCGTTCCTCCAGCGCCTGGAAAAAGCCCTACCAATATTTCAGGCAAACCGACTCTTGCACCTTCACTATTAGCAATAAAACGCTTATGGCATGCTAAGCCAATTTCTGTACCTATTCCAGCAGATAGTCCAGGGCATGCCCAGGCCACCGGTTTACCACCCTTACCAGTTTTAGGGTCCATACCAGAAAGTTCTAATTTTCGTAATTTTTGATGCATATTCATCACAAATTCGAAGATTTCTTTTGATGAGTTTACATTTTCACCTTTAGTTAAATCTGACAATGTGGATAGATCCATGCCCCCTGCAAAATCTTTCTTTCCCGATGTAATTATTACCCCCTTAATTTTATCATCGTCTATTGCTTTATCAACTAATGCAAAAAACTCTTTTGTTCCTTGACGTGTCATTACATTCATAGATTTAGATTTAAGATCCCAAAGGATTGTTGCAATGTTGTCTTCGTCTACTGATAATGTAAATTCTTCCATGTGATATTCCTAAACGTTTGACTTTAGATTAATTCAATAATTGTAGCCGCACCCATCCCTGAGGCTACGCACAAGGTTGCTAATGCAGTACTTTTCCCAGTACGCTCAAGTTCATCCAACGCAGTTCCCAAAATCATCGTACCTGTTGCCCCCAATGGATGCCCCATTGCAATTGCACCTCCATTCACGTTAACCTTGCTATGGCTTACTTTAAACTCTTCAAGAAACATTAGAACAACCGATGCAAAAGCCTCATTTACTTCAAATATATCAATATCGCTTATCTGCATTCTCGCTGATTTAAGAACTTTCTGTGTTGCTGGAATAGGTCCAGTGAGCATTATAGTCGGGTCGGTACCAACTTTTTCAGCTGCTAAAATCTTTGCTCTGGGCTTTAGCTCGTTTTTTTGTCCAAATTCTTTTGTTCCAATAAGAATGGCTGCTGCCCCATCAACAATACCACTGGAATTTCCTGCATGGTGTACATGATTTATTTTTTCTAGCTCTGGATATTTTAGTGTAGCAATATTATCAAATCCAGGCATTGACATGCCTATTTCAGCAAAGCTAGCATTTAATGCCCCCAGAGACTGCATATTTGTATCTGGGCGGATAAATTCATCATGGCTCAAAATTTGAATGCCATTTATGTCCTTCACTGGTGCTATAGATTTCTTAAAATAGTCCTTTTCCCAGGCTTTTGATGCTCGCTTTTGACTTTCTACGGCGTAAAGGTCTACATCATTGCGTGAAAAGTTATATTTAGTAGCTATAATGTCTGCTGAAATTCCCTGAGGTACAAAATAGTTATCAAAAGTTAGCGTTGGATCAACTGCAACCGCGGCACCATCAGATCCCATTGGTACTCTGCTCATCATTTCAACTCCGCCTGCAACATAACCACCACCTGTTCCTTTAGTCTGGTTGGCAGCCAGATTTACAGCTTCTAGTCCGCTTGCGCAAAATCTATTTATGGACAGTCCGGGGGTACTCTCACTCCATTTTGCATGCAGCACAGCAGATCTTGCCAAACAGCCACCTTGCTCACCGATTTGGGTTACATTTCCCCAGATTACGTCTGATATTTCATTTGTATCAAGGTTGTTTCGCTTTTTGATCTCTCTGAGAATACCACTTGACAAAGCCACAGATGATACTTCATGTAGACTTCCATCCTTTCGCCCTTTGCCGCGAGGGGTTCTTATCGAATCGTATATATATGCTTCTGTCATAGTCTCTTCCTTATTGTTATAGTGGATGGCCTGGCATTAAATCATAAGGGTGTTTCCAGTTTTTTAAACCACTTAAATTCTTTTTCCAATTAATCACATTAGGATATGGTGACATATCAAATTTAAACTCATCAGTAAAAAATAAATAACCAGCTATAGATAGGTCGGCTATGGTTAATTGATCGCCCACAACAAATTGTCTTTTTCCAAGGTGTGAATCTAATACTTTCATTGCTGTTTTTGCTCTTCCAAATAGGAAATCAATTACGGCTTCATTTCTTTTTTCTTTCGGTAAAAAGATCGACATAAATCTACCAGTGGCCAAATTAGGAGTAAGTTTGTAGTTATCCCAGAGCAACCATCTTTGGATTTCCAGGTCCAAGTCTTTGTTTGAAGCTTTAAACATTCCTGTTTTAAGGCTGAGATATTGTAATATGACACCAGATTGTGTAATGAGATTACTCTTATCAGCTAAAACTGGAACTTCCCCCATAGGGTTAATCTTACGATAGTGGTCAGATTTTGTCTCTCCTTTGAAAAAATCAACAAAAATTGGTTCCCAAGGGGTACCTGTTAGAGATAAAAAAAGTGCTACTTTATAAGCATTTCCAGATTGTGCAAAACAATATAGTTTCAAGTCTTTTGTCATTATTAGAATTCCTCATTATATTGTAACTATGCTACGCTACTTCTGTTTATTTTGTAGGAAAATGCAATCAAAAATGTATTTCTGGTATGTTCATCATTTCCTTAGAACCACTCAGCACTCGCTTTCGGCGCAACTCAGTTTCTGGTAAATGCCTTTTAAAAAAATATTTGGCAGAGGCAAGCTTAGTCTCATAAAGAGGATTAAATTCTTTATTTTTTTCAAGCTCTTCATGAGCTGTTTTCGCCATTCGTGCCCACATGAAACCAAGAGATAGATAGCCAATCAAGTGCATAAAATCAGTAGCGCCAGCAAGAGCTTGGTTTGGGTTTTTTATTCCTTCCACCATAAAGAATTGTAAACATTTTTCGGCATCGTCAAGTGCTTCACTAAGGGGAGTTGTAATATCGTCCTTTAAACTGTTGCAAGTTTCAGCTTCTTTGATGAAGTTTTTTATCGTCTTAATGAAGTGTATAGTGTGCTTTCCTCCATCGGCCGAAAGCTTTCTCCCAACTAAATCGAGTGCTTGAATTCCATTGGTACCCTCGTAAATCATGGCAATTCGGGAGTCTCTTACAAATTGACTCATACCCCACTCTTCGATGTAGCCATGACCTCCAAGTACTTGCTGAGAATTTATGGTACTTTCAAACCCTTTATCAGTGATAAAACCTTTAACCACGGGTATAAGTAAACTTGCCAGCCCTTCACTGTCCTTGTCCAAGTTACGTTCACCTGCATCTAACATCGTTGCGCACCAAAGCGCAAGTGCCCTAGCGCCTTCAATAAAAACCTTTTGATCCATTAAGTTTCGTCTGACATCTGGATGGTTAATTATCGCATGAGCCTGTTTTTCGTCTCCTTTTTTTGTGATGTCTTTTCCTTGGACGCGTTCCTTAGCATACCTAGCAGCTTGCTGGAAAGCTACTTCTGCTTGTCCAATACCCTGAAGTCCTACCCCAAGCCTTGCCTCATTCATCATTGTGAACATAGCTTTTAATCCCTTATTTTCCTCTGAAATTAAAAAACCAGTCGCGCCATCATAATTCATTACACATGTTGCGTTACCGTGTATGCCCATTTTTTCTTCAATTTTCCCTACAGAAACATCATTTCTGTTGCCAAGGGAACCATCTTTATTGACTAAAAATTTGGGTACTATAAACATCGAAATACCTTTAACACCCGCTGGAGAGCCTGGAATTTTTGCTAAAACTAGATGAATGATATTTTCAGACAGGTCATGATCGCCAGCAGATATGAAAATTTTTTGTCCAGTAATTTTGTAAGAGCCGTCGGTTTTCTTTTCGGCTTTGGTTCGAATTAGTCCCAAATCAGTACCGCACTGAGGTTCGGTCAAATTCATAGTTCCTGTCCATTTACAAGTCACCAAATTGGGAAGATACATTTCTTTTTGACTTTCTGATCCGTGGTAATATATCGCGGAATAAGCTCCGTGGGTAAGTCCATGATACATATTCAAAGCCATATTGGCTGAACAGAACATTTCCCCAATCGTTAGCCCAATTACGTGGGGTAAACCTTGACCTCCATACTTTGTTTCACAGTTTATTCCCGTCCAACCTCCTTTATTAACTTTATTAAACGCTGCCTTAAAACCCTTGGGGGTTCTTACAATACCATTTTCTAGTTTACAGCCTTCAATGTCACCGTATCTGTTTAGAGGAGCTAATTCATCCTTGGCTATTTTACCTGCTTCCTCTAGGATTTGGTTGGTATATTCGGGTGCCAAATCTGAGTATCCTTTTAAGTCCAAATCTTGAACTTTTAATAGTTTGTGAAGAATAAATTTATAGTCTTCTAAGGGTGGTTCGTATTGATACACATTCTCTCCAATTTATTTAATTAATCCTATGATGTAAAAAAGTTCTTTTTATCTGGTTTACGGTGCAGTTTGTAAATACTTTTTTGTGTCCTGTTTTGCTTTTACTTATCTAATCAAGAAAAAAATCACCACTAGCTCTAACATATAATTCTAAAGGTAAATGGTTCAACCCAAGCGTTCAAGTTTGTCTTTTCCGTCTTTTATAAGCTTATTCAA
>CACKLF010000059.1 GCA_902600895.1 uncultured Alphaproteobacteria bacterium
AAAGCTGGTTGGATAATGGTCCAGGCAGTCAAAGGGAATTACGCGGGATTGATCCCTTTGTTGAAGTTAAATGGGACGAGGCAGAAAAATTAGTAGCTAGTGAGCTAAATCGGGTGCGAAAAGAATTTGGAAATTCTGCAATTTTTGCTGGATCTTACGGTTGGGCCAGTGCTGGGAGATTTCATCATGCACAAGGACACCTTCATAGATTTATGAACTGTATTGGAGGGTATACGCGTTCCAAATTTACGTATAGTTTTGCTGCTGCTGAAGCTGTGGTTCCACATATTCTTGGAAGTTATAGAAAATTTTTAGATACCTGCACAAGCTGGGAATCAATTAAATGTAATACAGAATTATTAGTTTGTTTTGGGGGTATCCCCTTGAAAAATGGACAAATTTGCCAGGGAGGCACTGGTAACCATTATCAAAAAGAGGGCTTAATTGCTGCAGCCAGTTCGGGAGTGTCTTTTATAAATATTTCGCCGTTAAAATCTGATTTATTACAAGAGATCCGTGGGGAATGGATAGCTGCTAGGCCAAATACTGATACTGCATTACTTTTGGGTATAGCCCATACTCTCTATATAGAGAAAGCATATGATGAAGCTTTTTTGAGAGACTATACCGTTGGCTTTGAGAAATTTTTGCCCTATTTGCTAGGTTCTAAAGATGGAGTTTCTAAGAATGCTAATTGGGCTGCAGAGATTTGCGGAATACAACCAAATGTTATCTTAGAGTTAGCTAGGCGCATGGCTAAATCTAGAACGATGATTTCTGTTAGTTGGTCTTTGACACGACAAGATCATGGAGAACAAGCTTTTTGGGCTGCTATCACTGTCGCATCAATGCTAGGTCAAATTGGACTTCCAGGAGGTGGTTTTGGCTTTGGTTACAGTGCAACCAATCACATTGGTGGCCAATATACTGTTGCACCTGCTGCTGCGTTGCCACAGGGAAAGAATCCAATTGATAGTTTTATTCCAGTAGCAAGAATAAGTGATCTTCTACTCAATCCTAATGGGAAATTCGAATTTAATGGGAAACAATATCAATATCCAGAGATAAAGTTAGTTTATTGGGCTGGTGGAAATCCATTTCACCATCATCAAGATTTGAACCGATTGATGGAAGCATGGTCGGTACCTGAAACAATTATTTCTCATGAGTGGTGTTGGAATTCGCTAGCAAAAAGATCTGATATAGTTTTGCCATGCAATACTTCCCTTGAGAGAATGGATATAGCACTTACTCCTAGGGACCCTTATGTTATCTTAATGTCTAAATTAGTGGAATCCTATGAGGAAAGTCGAACAGATTACGAAATTTTTTCAAATATTGCTTACTGCATGGGAAAAAGACACGAGTTCACTGGTGGTTTGAATGAACAAGAGTGGATAGAGAAACTTTATAACGATACAAGAGATAGGGCGCATCAGCAAAAACTTCAGATGCCATCCTATAATGATTTTCTAAGAAAAGGTTGGTTTAAATTTAAGGATCCAGAAGAGCATACGATAATGTTGAAGGAATACAGGCAGGACCCAGTTAAGTATCAACTTGATACACCAAGTGGCAAGATAGAGATTTTTTCTAGTACAGTAGAAGGTTTTAATTATGAAGATTGTCCTGGGCATCCTGTTTGGCAAGAACCAGTTGAATGGCTTGGTAACGCATCTAAAAATTATTCCCTCCATTTAATTTCAAATCAACCAAAAAATAAACTGCATTCGCAGTTAGACCATGGGAGCGTCAGTCGTTCACGAAAAATAAGTGGTAGGGAGCCAATATATATTAATCCTGAAGACGCAATGGCAAGAAATTTAAAAAACCATGATATTGTGGAAGTTTTTAACTCACGTGGATCTTGTTTTGCGGCAATAGTAATAAGTGATAAGTTAATGAAGGGTGTTGTTCAAATGAGTACTGGGGCCTGGTACGATCCAGTAAATCCTGGAGAAGTAAGCCCCTGTAAAAATGGAAATCCAAATGTTTTAACTCCAGATAAAGGTACATCTAGATTAGGACAGGGTCCCATAGCTCATACCTGTCTTGTGGAAGTAAAACGTGTTACGAAACCCATTCCAGAGGTTACTGCGTATTCTCCACCAAAGATATTTAAGGACGAAACAAATTTAAAATAAAAGAAAAGTGATGAATTTACAGGAAGAAAAAGACCTTAGTAATGTTGTAAATATAAGTGCTCGGCGGTTCGAAGAATCTCCATTTATAGAAAGACAAGATACTTCAAAAATGGTCAGAGGAGTTTATGCTGGCAGATTTTTTGCAGTATATAACGGGGAAGATCCAATCCAAAAATATTGGACTCTACGAAGAAAAGCTCTTCTATTTGACGTTCCAGAAAAACCTATAGAAATTTCTGGACCAGACTCAGTTCCTTTTCTTGAAAAAGTTTTAGCAAGAAAAGTGGCCAATATGGTTGAGGGCAGGGGATATTATGCCATTGCTTGTACGCCTAATGGTGGAATCTTTATGGATGGAGTAATCTTCAAAACTGCTCATAATATTTATCGGTATGTTCAAGCTGATGGACCTTTTGAAACTTGGTTATTGTCTAATTCCTCAGGTTTTAATGTTAAAATTTCAGATCCTCAATGTCGGGTACTTCAAATTCAGGGACCATCATCTATCGAAATAATGCGGATCGCTTCTAATAATGAGATAACAGAAGATTTTAAGTATTTTCATTCAGGCTTTTTCAATATTGGCAACCAAAAGCTCTATGTGTCTAGAACTGGTTTTACTAATGAATTAGGCTTTGAAATTTATTGTGACAAAGAAACAACAAACCATCTCGAACTTTGGGATTATCTGATAAGTGTTGGTGAGCCTCTTGGAATGGAAGTTTCTTCGACTAGGGCGATGACAATAAGAAGAATAGAGGGGGGTATTTTAGGAAACTTAACAGATATGGATACCTCAATGACCCCCTTTGAAGCTGGTTTGGGGCAATTTATCAATTTAGATAAAGATGACTTTATTGGTAGGGATGCGCTTTTAAATAAGGATAAGAGGCAGCTTCTATTTGGCCTAATCTGTAAGTCCGCGACACCTACATCGGGGGCAACCATTTTTTTCAAAAACAAGAAGGTTGGTCATATTACTGCTGGTGTGCCATCACCAACTTTAGGATCTGGAATAGGCTTTGCCCGTTTTTATGAACCTAAAGAATGGCCTGAAACTAATGTATCGCTTGTCCTGTCGGACAAAACTGTACACCAATCTAAGGTTGTGGATTTACCCTTTTTTGATAAAAACAAAGACATCGTAAGAGGGTTAGACCGCACAATTCCTTAAAGCCAAATTTTAACACGCAACCTTAGCTAAGCAAATTACTCTGCTGCAGTGGACATTGGATTATTTGGATGAGTTGTCCAATTCCCATAATCACCAGAAACCTTCTTACCAGTTCTCTCGTCAAGTGACCCAACTTCTAGAGTTTCCATAGTAATGCAGTTTTCTACTGGGCAGACATTTACACATAAGTTGCAAGCTACGCACTCATCATCTTTAACATCAAACACTCTGTCGTCACTGATTGATATAGCTTGGTGACTCGTGTCTTCGCAAGCTGCATAGCAACGTCCACACTTAATGCATAAATCCTGATCTATCCTAGCCTTGGTAATATGATTCAGATTCAAATACTGCCAGTCTGTGACGTTTGGTAAAGCTTTGCCTATGAATTGATCTAAGCTTTCATAATTTTTTTCATCCATCCACTGCGATAAACCACTGATCATTTCTTTCACTATTTTAAATCCATAAACCATTGCTGCAGTACAGACCTGTACATTGCCAGCACCTAGAGCTAAAAATTCTGCCGCATCTTTCCAAGTAGTAACACCACCTATTCCTGAAATTGGAAGAGAGCGAGTGTTATCATTTCGTAGGATTTGAGATACCATATTGAGTGCAATCGGCTTAACAGCTGGGCCACAATAACCGCCATGAGTACCTTTTCCATCTATTGTTGGAGTAGGGGCCATTAAATCTAGATCTATTCCTGTTATAGAAGCTACAGTATTTATCAAACTAACAGCATCGGCTCCACCACGGTAAGCTGCATCGGCTGGTTTTGTTATATCTGATATATTTGGAGTAAGTTTTACAATGCAAGGCATCCTACTGTGGGTCTTTACCCATCTTGTTACCATTTCTACATAATCAGGAACTTGACCAACTGCTGACCCCATACCTCTTTCAGACATTCCATGAGGGCATCCAAAGTTTAACTCAACTCCATCACATTCAGTTTCTTCTATAGCTGGG
>CACKLF010000060.1 GCA_902600895.1 uncultured Alphaproteobacteria bacterium
AAAAACCATGTCAAATCAAAGATCATGTGCATATGATTGGAGCTAATTCCGTAGAACGGAAATTATTTGAGGAGCAGGCTATGAGTGACTGGGAATCAATTTTATTGGCTAGGTCAAATGAACTAATTCCTGGGGGAAAATTCATTTGTATCAATTTTGGAATAGATGAAATGGGAAGATTTTTGGGGAATACTGGTGGGCATTCTATGTTTGATCGATTTCACCATCATTGGAGGCAACAAATGTTGGAAGGCTTAATTACGGAGGAGGAGTATTGCGATGCAACATTCAGCCAGCACTACCGTAGTGTGGAAGAGTTTACTAGGCCCTTCCGAAGTGAAGGCAGTAGGGTAAGAAAGTCTGGTCTTATGTTAAAGTCTTGTTCAACCATGTTGACCCCATGCCCGTATTGGCAAGAATTTGATACGAAGAGGGAGACTATGACTTCTTTGGAATATGCAAAAAAGCTGATTCCAACAACCAGAAGTTGGTCTGAAACAGTATTTAGGACAGCCTTGGAGGGACGGGACCCTGATGAGATAGATTACATAGTGGATAAGTTCTATAATAGCTATCAAGATGAAGTTGCCGCTAACCCTGATGGTCATGCTATGGATTACATACATATAGTTATGGAAATTGAGAAAATTAAATGATTGTGATCACTTTAAGTGATCACAAATAAATAGTTAGATTTTATCTCCTGTTGCGCCCATAAAGATCAGCCATGCCGATGAAGTAAAAATTGCCAAAAATGTTGAGAAAAGCACTGTACTTGTAATTAGCGAACTTTCTCTTTGGTATAAAACACTAAATAAATACGCGTTCACTCCTGGAGCCATTGCTGCAGTAATAACAGCGCTGTTTAAATTATCTGTTGATACTTCAAATGTCCTTGTAGCCAGCAAATATACGATCAGAGGGTGAAATATCAGTGAAATGATTGCTATTACAGCTATTTCCTTAAAATTATCAGCAAACTCATACTGGAATAAAACAATACCTAGTCCAAACAATGCTGCAGGGATAGCCGCAGACGACAATAGTATAACAGGTTCCTTAAGGTATATTGGTAGCTTCAGCCCTGTAAAATTAAATATTAGGCCTACAGCTATACCAATGAAAAGTGCATTAGAAATAATGTTTTTAAAGATCTTTTTTATTATTTTATTAAAGCTATTTTTTTCAATAGCTGCTAACTCCATCATCGTAATTCCGAGAAGGTAACAGAATGGAGCATGAATAGCTATTATGGAGTAATTTCCAAATAAGTTATTATCAGCAAAGGCTCGATCCGTTATTGGTAGACCAAGTAATAACGCATTTGAAAAAAGGGCACAAAAGCCCAAAACAACCGAGTCTATTGCACTTAATTTAAATATAAAGTAGGCAGCTGAAGTCCCTAAAAGCATGCAAATGGTAGCTCCAATATAAAAACTGAGAAGCATTCCGATGGGTGACGAATGAGATAAATCTATTTCGGAAATATTAATGAAAAGCAGACATGGCAGTGCAATTTGCTGTGCAAATTTTGTAATCCCTGTCCCTACTGTTCCATCAATTACTTTTAAGCAAACTGATGTGTACCCAATAATTATCACTAAAAAAACAGGAGCAACAATTTCAAGAACGGTTAGGATCATTAAAGGTGGCTTGTTATTTCAAGCATGTCATAGCATACAAAGACATTTTCTGGAACTTGTTCAGATAATTTTCTATAATCAAGTTCGATATTTAGATTTGTAAGGTAAGCC
Organism: uncultured Alphaproteobacteria bacterium; assembly: GCA_902600895.1. GTDB lineage: Bacteria > Pseudomonadota > Alphaproteobacteria > Rhodobacterales > Rhodobacteraceae > CACKLF01. The sequence goes on from CACKLF010000060.1 coordinate 1,755, forward strand.
TTTTTGGGCTTGAGTACTTTTATCCACTCTAATGTTTGTGCTAAATGGCTGTGAGACGGGTGTGGATCATATCTAAGGGCATCTATCACTAAGGTGCCAATTCCTGTGACTTTTTCCCAAGCCTTTTCATAAATACTGGAAACATCTGGGATGTATGCAAAATCACCAATCTTAAATCCTAGTGCATCAATGTCACCATGTTTTACTTTAAGAGGCTCAAACAAAATAGTACCTCCAGATCCAAAGATTTTAGTTGGATTTGTAAGTTTTTTCATATCAAGTATTGCAGGGTAGTTACTTCCAACAGGTTGTTTAAAGATATAACCAAAGCCTTGTTTCAATCTATCAGCAGTGTGTTTGTTTACATAAACAGGCAACCTAGCCCGACGCTTATAAACGAGCATTCTAAGGTCATCTATACCGTGTACGTGGTCTGCATGAGCATGGGTGTATACTATAGCATCCAGATCTTCAACATTAGCTCTTAATAGTTGTTGCCTCATGTCTGGTCCGGTATCTACCAATACTATTGTCTTTTTTTGATTTTCCTCTCTTTCAACCAGCAATGAACATCTCAAGCGTTGATTTTTAATATTTTCTGGGTCGCATTGACCCCAGTTGTTTCCTAGTCTAGGTACTCCCCCTGACGCTCCACATCCTAAAATTGTAAATTTGATCTTATTCAAAAATCTACCTCTTAACTTTTTTAAAAAGTGAATAAAAATTTTCAGTTGTTATATCCCTAAATTCACTTTCTTGTAGATTGAAAATGGTTGCTCCTACTTTAGCAGTATCAGCAGTGTATGCTGGCTCATTAGTTTTTCCCCTGTTTGGAACTGGTGAAAGGTAGGGACTATCAGTTTCTAACAAAATCTGGCAAGGGTTGATTTTTGAGAAAATTTCTCTCAGTTTTATACTTTTAGGAAAGGTAATTATACCCGACATAGACAGATAAAAGCCAAGTCTAACACATTCCAGAGCAAGGGTTTCACCAGATGAAAAACAATGCATAACACAATCAAAAGTTCCTGATTTATATTCTGATTGCAAAATATTGTTCATATCACCATCTGCATCCCTAGAATGAATGATTAGGGGCAGATTAGTGTTTCTTGCAGCTGATATATGAGTTAAAAGGCTCTCTTTTTGTAACTCTTTAGTATCTGAAGTATAGTGGTAGTCTAACCCGGTTTCTCCTATGCCTATCATTTTTGGGTGTTTTGATACTTCAATTAATTTTTCTAAAGAAAGATTTTCATTTTTTGAAACACCCATCGGATGTAGGCCAAATGCAAAGAATATTTCCGGATACTGTTCCACAATATTTATAATTTTTTGTAAATCCTTTTCTTTTGTGCAAATTGTTACCAACTTGGTCACACCCCTTTCTTTAGCTCTTGCAACAATGGATCCCAGATCATTAAATAACTCTGGAAAGTCTAAGTGACAGTGACTATCAATTATCTCTGGTAATTTTGAAGTCATACTTTCTCCTCGAATAGAATCTTAATTTTTTCCAGACAATTCAAGGTGATTTCTGACTGTTCAATATTTACTTTCTCCGCTTGGCTAATTACTTCTTCTAAATGAAGGTACAAATCTGCTAAATCAATGGCTAGATCTCTTTTCTTAGAGACCTGTTCCAGTAATCTCTTTTCAGAATTTGTGTATTTTATATGTTTTCCATCTATAATGCCTCTAGTAACCCGTTCAATTAGCATCAATATCATTTCGTTTATACTTAGGTTAGATCCTTCTGATTTATTTACTGCAAAAGACAAAACTTGTTCATCTGTTTTTTTATTGGAAGGCATTAAAAATTCGCTAACTATTTGCACTAGCTTTTCATAGGTTTCAAAATTTTTCATGTTTAATAGGTGCAGAGCCTTGCCCGGCAAACCCTCTGCTAATGACATAACAAACTCTTTTTCATTGTCATCACTATTATACTGATCCATAAAGCTTTTAGCTTGTATTTCAGTGAGTGCTTGAAAGGAAATTTTTTGACATCGAGATAAAATAGTTGGCTTTACTTTATTTAAGTTATGACTAACTAAGATGAGGAGCGATTTAATCGGTGGTTCTTCCAACAACTTTAGAATTGCGTTTGAGCTAGCTTCGTTCATCTCATCCACAGAGTCAATTACCGCTATTCTCCAGTTCTGTTCGGTTTGCGACAAAAAGAAGAATTCTTTTAAACT
>CACKLF010000061.1 GCA_902600895.1 uncultured Alphaproteobacteria bacterium
TGAACTCTAACAGCTTGTGCAAATCTGTAATCTGTATGTATAAATTGTCCAAGACCTTATCTTGAGTAACAATCCTATCCCTCAAAACCGACTGGACAACCATAAAAATTGAAAGGACAAAAGTTAACACTAATAATAAAGCTGCCATGGCATCAACAAATCCGGGCCAAGTGTTATTTACAACCCGGATATTTCCTCGGCGCATAACAGACATCACAAAGTCCGTCTTCTAGATTTACTCTTTTGATTATTCTCAGTTATTTCCCTTAATAAACTCTCAAGCCAATCTTTTGTTTCCAACCGGCCCATTCTTATTTCATCACGAAACTGAACTATCTCTCTCTCCAACCTTTGGAGTTTTTGGTTATTTTCAGTGTAACTCAAACTAGTATCATTAGCACTTTGCACAAAAAGTTCTAATAATTGCTTCTGTGTATCACTTATATTTTCTAATTTTTCAAAATTAAATGCAGCTTTAGTAGAAGCTTCCATACCTGAAGAGCTAGGGGAGATTTGCGCTATTCGATCTAGAATTCTTGCGAGCTCACTAACCTGTTCCTCCACGGCGAATCTTCTTTCTTCGGATTTCTGCGCTTGAAAAGCTAGCTTCTCAACAAGTCTGGTCAGGCTTTCCAACCCACTATTGGAACCCATAGAACTTGCTACCTCTGCCTGAGCAACACTACCAGTAGTCCCAACCCCAATTTCTGTTCTAGCTGACAACCAATCTTCTAATTCCATGTAAAAGCGATTTTGACCATGCCCTGAAAAAAGTTCTAATAAACCAACAATCAAACTTCCTGCTAGACCCAGTAAAGATGTAGAAAAAGCTGTACCCATACCACCGAGTTGGTTTTCCAAACCACTCATAAGCCCATTAAATGCATCCATAGAAGATTGGTCATCTTGTGGGGCAAGAGATCTTATAGTCTCAACTACTGCAGGAACAGTAGTGGCTAAGCCGTAGAAAGTTCCGAGTAGGCCAGTTAAAACGAGTAAGCCAGTGATGTAACGCGTAACATCTCGAGACTCATCTAAACGAGAACCCACTGAATCAAGTATCGAGCGAGCAGAAATACTGTTAAGACTTCGTTCTTCACTAACCAGGCCTTTTATACTGGCAAGTGTTGCCAACAAACGAGGAATTCTATCGGTAACACCGGGTATGTTCCTGGCAAAACCCTCTATCCACTCACTAGCTCGATAGACCTGATATATCTGATTAAAACTAGTAAAAATTCCAAAGCAAAAAATGAGTATTATTACCCCATTTAAAAATGGTGCCCCAAGAAAAATAGATCCGACAATAGGGAAAAGAAGCGTGCCAGTGATGAGCACAATAACTAATATAAATATCATTATTAAAGTCTGCTGAATCGGCTGAGTAAACGCCTTTTTATTTCTATCTGCTTTTACTTCGTCCACAAATCTTTTCCCAACTGCAAACAATAAATAACTGTCTATATAATTTCCATTTTATCATTAATTACGCTCAACTACAATTTTGGAGTAGGCTTATTTGTCTTATCGTCCAAAATTAGGCTCCTTTGTATCCTGCCCAGCTTCAATTATACCTCTTCTTATAGCTCGAGTTCTCGTAAAATAGTCAAATAGGAAATCTCCATCACCTTGTCTAATCGCTCGATTTAGTGCAAACAGTTCTTCTGAAAACCTACCTAGAATTTCCAGTGCTGCATCTTTGTTATTTAAAAATACATCACGCCACATGGTTGGATCAGAGGCAGCAATTCTGGTAAAATCTCTAAACCCAGCAGCAGAAAAATTTATTACCTCTGAGTTTGTAACATTTGCTAAATCATCAGCAACACCTACCATAGTGTATGCTATTAAATGTGGTGCATGAGAAGTGACTGCTAATACTAAATCATGATGTTCAGGTGTCATTTCGGCAACATTTGACCCCAGTTTCTCCCAAAAGTTACGAACGATTTTTATCTTTTCCATCGGTGTGTCTTTTATGGGCGTGATTATACACCATCTATTCGCAAATAATTCAGAGAACCCGGAACTAGGACCTGACTCCTCTGTGCCTGCAAGTGGATGTGCTGGCACAAATGTAACTCCACTAGGTACAGAAGGCATAACTGAATCTATTACAGCCTTTTTTACAGAACCAACATCGGATAGGATGGAACCATCTTTCAAGTATGAAGAAATCTCTGAGACTACCGTTCCCATTGAACCCACTGGCACACAAAGAATAGTCAAATCTGAATCCTCAACAGCGTCAATTAATTTATCATGGACCTCCATAATTCCAAATTTATCGACTATTTTACGAACATACTCCAGATTATCATAGCCAACAATATTAACATTAGCATTATTCAAGACTAACTTTTTAGCTATAGAAGATGCGATAAGGCCAAGACCTATGAGAGATATTTTTTTTATCATAGCTTAACTGTCCTCTCTATAAATACTAAGCCATTAATGCATTTGGCTCTCGATGAAAGAATTGTTAGTCACCTTCATTCATAATCTTTCAGCTTTTTAAACTGGAATAATTCAAAATCACCGCTTATGCAACTTAAAGTAGTGACTATAAAAAAAACTACAAAAAGTTTTGTGGATCAACATCAATGATTATTTTCTGACTTTTAGGAATTTTTATTGCAGCCATAGTTTCCTGAAAGATTTTTTTTGTGATAGTATTCTTGGGACATTGGATCAGCATCCTTACTCTAATTTTACCCCTTATTTTTGATATTGGAGCAAGAGCAGGCCCAAAAATTTGGATCTCAAATTTAGATAATTTATTAAATGCAGTAAAAATTTTCTGCCCCCAACTGAATAAGGAATTTAAATCATTTCCCTCTAAGATCATCGCAATAAATTGGCTATATGGAGGTACATTCGCCAGTTCACGATTTTTCAGTTCCCGATCCCAGAACTTTTCATCATTTCCACCTAAAATTGCCTGTATTATCTCGTTCTCCGGTCTCCAACTTTGAATTGCTACTATCCCACTTTTTTTAAATCTTCCCACTCGACCTGAAACCTGCTGCATGATTTGGAATGTTTTTTCAGTACCTCTCAGGTCTACACTATTATAGCCTAGATCTCCATCTATGATACCTACTAACGAAAGATAAGGAAAATTATGCCCTTTTGCCAAGATCTGAGTTCCTATTGCTATATCTATTTCCCCTTTTTCTATCTGTAGCAAGCTTTCTTTCAGTGATCCTTTTGACTTTAACTGATCAGAAGAAATAACCTTAATTGTTTTCTCTGGGAAAATTTCCTTACATTCTTCCAATAACCTTTCCACACCTAGTCCAACCAGCTTTAACTGCTCCGTAGCACCACAATTTTCACAATAATTATTTAGCGGAAAGTCACTTCCACATTGGTGACATAACCTACACTTTAGCTCCTTATGCTCCACTAGTTTGGTATCACAAAATTTGCAGCTGAGTTGAGTTCCACAGGTCTTACAAACTACTAACGGAGCATAGCCACGTCGATTGAGAAATAATAACACCTGACCGCTTTGACTTAAGCTTGTTTCGATAAGGTTTCTTAGTTTTGGAGAGATACTTTTTTCCGTTTCAACTTCTTCACTCCTCATATCAATAACATCCATCTTCACTTTTACTTCCTTGCTGAATCTGTTTGAAATATCAACTCTATTATATTTACCTCTTTTACAGTTCAAAACAGTCTCAAGACTGGGAGTGGCAGAACTTAGTATTACACTTATATTCTGGCAGTGGGCTCGGAGAACAGCCATATCTCTGGCATGGAATCTTACTCCATCTTGCTGTTTAAATGATATATCATGCTCCTC
>CACKLF010000062.1 GCA_902600895.1 uncultured Alphaproteobacteria bacterium
GAGGCGCTACTGCGGCAAGGTATATAGCTAAAGATTCAAAAGGCGAAATTGACGTAACCTTGGTAGAAGCTTCCAAACAGTATTATACTTGCTTCTTCTCAAACTTATATTTGGGTGGATACAGAGATTATGGTTCTATTGGGCATAGCTATGATCAGCTAACAGCAAATCATGGTGTTAATGTTGTTCACGAATGGGCTACTTCGGTAGATAATACTGCCAGAGTAGTTAAGTTAGGCTCGGGAGCATCGATAAGTTACGACAAGCTCGTCCTGTCACCAGGGATTGATCTAAAATATGATAGCATTAACGGATATTCTGCTGCAGCACAAAGTAGAATGCCTCATGCTTGGAAATCAGGTACTCAAGTTCAAGTCTTAAAAGACCAAGTTATGAATATGCGTGAAGGTGGTACATTTGTTATGGTTGCACCTCCAAACCCTTATAGATGTCCTCCAGGGCCATATGAACGAGTGTCTATGATTGCAAACTTACTCAAGAATAATAATCCCAGTGCCAGTATTATTGTGCTTGACCCTAAAACTAAATTTTCAAAGCAAGGTCTGTTTATGGCGGGCTGGGAAAAACATTACCCTGGAATGATAGAATGGATAGACGGTGAAACCCATGGTGGAATAACAAATGTCAATCCTGATACTATGGAAGTAAGTACCGATCTTGAGACATTTAAGGCAGACGCGGCGTGCATCGTTCCAGCACAGAAAGCGGGAGCCATAGCTGACGCAGCTGGTGTTACAGATGGAGATTGGTGCCCAATTGTACCTGCATCTATGCAGTCCCGAGCTGATGAAAATATCTACGTCCTAGGTGACGCCTCCGTGGCTTCAGCAATGCCTAAATCAGGATTTTCTGCAAACAGTCAAGCAAAAGTTGCTGCTAATCACATTCGTGGCTCTTTAACTGGAAGCAAGGTATTTGATGCAAGATTTTCAAACACCTGTTGGTCCTTAGTTGCAACCAATGATGGAATTAAAGTAGGAGCTAGCTATAAAGCCGGTGACGAAAAAATCGAAGTTGTAGATAAATTTGTATCCCAGGGAGATGAAAATTCCACTGTTAGAAAAGAAACCTACAATGAATCAATTGGCTGGTACTCTGGTATAACTAATGATATGTTTTCATAAAAATTAAATTGAAAGGCAATAATTTTTGCCTTTCATTAACAATTTTCTGATATTTAAATCCCAGTTACTGTAACTGAATTAGAGTTTTTGGGATTAATTATTTTTTCTTTCTGAATATATTGTTCGAGCAGGTTAAAAATTGGTGGACCCGAAACATCTTCTGCAATAGATCCCCAACCACCAACAATATAAGTTTTGTTTTCATTAATGAGCTTTCCAGTAGACATCAATCGCATTTCACTTACTCTTTCCCCCATTTTATTTTTTGGAGCACATTTGTAAGACATGCCACCAACACGTACCATGTCTCCTCCTTGTTGGTAAAATGGATCAGGATTAAAAATGTTATCACATACATCTTCAAGAATATTTTTTAAATTTTTTCCACTAATTTCCTGTCTGTATACCTCTGGATAACTCATTGACGTTTGAGCATATAAATCATCAATTGTAATATCCTGGTTTGGTAATAGTGTTGTCCCCCATCTAAATCCAGGACTGAGTGCAATTTCTGTATCCCTGCTCTCCATTATTGCGTCACATATAATATCATCCCAAGTTCCATTAAAATTTCCCCTTCGATACAATAATCCACCCGATTTGCCAATAATTCGGTTACATTCCGCTTCATATGGGGCTCGTACGTTATAAATGTGATTTTGAACCTCACTATCGGAAGGTATAGCTTCTGAAAATAAGGGAATTAGAGAGGAAGAAGAATCAGCCACCCTTCCGTTTCTTATCTCTAAATCAATTCGACCAAGATATTTTCCATGTGAACCTGAAGATAAGAGAAGTGTATTATTAATTCTAATCGCATAAGGGATAGCATCATGGGTATGGCCAGTTAAGATAACGTCTATGCCCTCAATAATACTTGCAAGCTTTTGGTCCACATCGAAACCATTATGTGACAGCAATACAATTACTTCAGCACCAGATTTTCTGGCAGCCTCAACATTTTTTTTAATTTCGGCCATTCGAATTCCAAAAGACCATCCCTCAACAAAGTGTTTCGGGTTTGAAATTGGAGTATAAGGAAAATGTTGTCCTATTACGGCAACTTTAGTACCTGCCCTTTCAAAGAATGCAGTACTATCATATACAGGCTCTTCCCATTCGGTATCAAAAACATTTCCACCAAGAAAAGGATAACCCATCTCTTTAATTAAATACTCTAATCTACCTTTTCCGAAAGTAAACTCCCAGTGTCCAACCATTGCATCTGGCTTTAGTAATTTTACTGATGAAACCATATCCATACCGTTTGTCTTTAATGAAGTGTATGAACCTTGCCATGTATCCCCTCCATCCAGTAATAGAACATTATCTTTACCTCTTTCATCACGAATTACTTTTATTATAGTTGCCATTTTATCGAGTCCTCCAAGCTTTCCATATTCTTTTGCAAGCTCTATATAGTCCATCATAGTATGAGCATATGCCAACGGTGAACCCGGGACTATTCCAAAGTGAGATAAAAAATCATTTGCTACTAAGTGAGGTGGAATTCCTTCAAAATTTCCCACCCCATAATTTTCAGAAGGAGGTCTGTAGTAAACTGGCTTTAATTGCCCATGAATATCTGTGAAGTGCAATAAGGTTAACTTGCCTCGACTATCAAATTTCACTAGGTCTTCAAAAAGAATTTTTTGTTGAGCAGCAATGGCCCTGACGGACTTACCTATAAAAAAAGCTGAAGAAATTCCGGCAAACTGAATAAAGTCACGTCTAGACCACACCAGTTTAGCTTTCGTCTTCTGGTGTTACGTCCAGTTCTCGCGCACGTCCAATAATACTATCGTAAACACTACAACTTTGCATGCATGGCTCTTTGATGGAACTATCGGTATCCGGCCGAGGGTCTGGCAAGAAAAATCCATCTTTATTAGGCATTATAATATCACCAATGTTCAAATAGGATAATTCAAAATCTTCGTCAATTATATCGCTCATGTAGAGTAAATAAGCAACTATTTGATAAGTCTCGTCAAATGTTAATGATTGCGCCTCACCAAACGGCATTGCTCGGTAAATATAATCAAACATCGTTGATGCATACGGCCAGTAGCTACCCGTAGTTTTTATTGGGTCATGAGTATTCAAAGTACCTTCGCCACCAACCAATTCCGGCCATCGATCAATTCCCTCACCAAAATCACCGTGGCAAGCTGCGCATTTTTCAGAATAAACACCTTCGCCATCAAACGCATTACCAGTGCCTATGGGTGCACCTAAACCATCTGGCCTTACATCAATATCCCAGCCTGCAATCTCAGACTCTAAAGCTATTGTACCCAAATTATATTGACGATCTCCACCAAAAGTAGCCTGCGAGTAATTAAGAAAAATTACTGAAGCTACTAATAAGGATCTAACCAAGTCGGACATTATCTACAGTTC
>CACKLF010000063.1 GCA_902600895.1 uncultured Alphaproteobacteria bacterium
AACCAATGTAAGAAATGTTAGTGGAACGCACGGTGATGATATAATTACCATGGGAGATGGTGAAAACTCTATCGGTAGTAATGGAGGTGAAGATGTTCTTGCAGGTGGTGCGGGGAATGATCATTTCTACGATTTAGGTTTTGATGATTTCGTGACTATTACAGATTACGAAGCGTTTGAAACTATAAGTTGGGAACTTGACTATAACGATCGTGATAATCCGATCGATACTACCGATCTTTCTGGAATGTTTGAAGTAACGGATAATGTGATTAGTTTTTCAGCCGATAGTGGTTACACTGGTAGTGTTGAGCTTGGAAGCATTGATACACATTCAGACTTTTCCGTTGCCGCTATTGTATCCAGATATAATAATTGGGAAGTTGAGGTGCTCCTGAATGATGACAGTGTAACTGATGGGTACTTTCATCTAAATGATGATTTTGAAAAAGTCGTTCTTTTAGACGGCCATGGTATCACAAGGGGATCAATAGATGAGCCCTTTGGGGTAAATGAAACTAATTGGCAGGACACTGTCACTGTGGCCTATAACGATGGTATTACAACAGTTTCTATTGATACTGATGAAGGTACATGGGATAATCTTGTTGAGATCGAAGGGGAGTGGCTGATTGCGCCGGACATTAATGGTGATATATCTTTACTAGATTTAGGAAATATTCAGAACATTCTCGATGGAGCTATTGAAACCAGAGATGGCGGAGATCGAATTTTCTTCAACTATGATACGGTTCCTGTACAGCAACTCTTTGATGCTGAGCTTGGTTTTGTATTAAACGATACTGATTCCGTAATAACTGTGGGTGGTGAAAGTATTAACCCATACACCGTTGTTAATCCTAATGATACCGAAAATACTTATGACGGCGCATCTGTCGATAGAATACATTTTTACTCTTCGCCTGGTGATGATTATGTTGTAGTCGGAAGTACAGACAGTCATGACAACATGTTCTTTTGGTCGCCTGGAGACGATGTGTTTATCACTCCAGTAGATGGACAAGATGGTGAATATGGAGACGGTGACCTCAGTTTCCAAAGTTACTCTAATTTCCTTTCTGCGAATGGTATTGGGTCAGAGAACCACGGTATAACAATTAATATGGACTCTGATGGCGAGGTGGTTTTCCAACCAGATGCCGGTTTGAATATAGGTGATCATTCCCTCACATTCTCTAATGTTACTGATATTTGGGGTACCAGAGGAAGTGACACTATTGTTGGTGATGAGTATGAGAACTTCATAAACCCCGGTGACGGTGGAGATAATACCCTAACTGGTGGTGGAGAGGAAGATTACTTTTATATCCATGGAAATGCGTGGCTGGATGACGGATCCGGTCTATCGGTAACAATAACCGACTACGAGAATTACGAAGGGATTAAATTTGGAGATAAATTTGGATTTGTTGGAGATAAATTAAGTTCGCATTTTGTTACTGAATATGACTCTGACAGTAACTCCACTACCATATCCCTTCAGGATGCAGGAGAAGCTGCTTGGTCGCATTCTGTTCCACTCGAAGGAGATTATTCTGATGTAATTACCTTGCAGGGTGGTGAATTTGATATCGCCTCAGTGATGCTTGATCGGAATGGTTCGGTGAAAGTTGAACTGGAAACCGAAAGTCAGTCGGACTCACAGTGGGCAGATTACTGGATAAATGATAGTGAAAGATCGGTATATATTGCTGACTACGAAAATAACGACCATAGCATTTATTTAGATGATGATTTTGGTTTTACCGCTGATTTCGCGTCCGAAGTTACATGGGAATATGACTCTGAAAGAGGTCAGACTATCATTTCAATTAACACCGAATCGAGCGAATTAGGCGAAACTGTCTTTATTCAAGGGGAAGTTGAACTAGAGATATCAAATGATCCAAGTGATGGATCGACAGATATGCAAATTGACAAGGTGAGATATAGTTTGGATCCAGATCACCATCGTCTTGGTTGGAATCAAGTTGATAGAGATGATACTCCGTGGGATGAATCCTTCTTCGCACGATACTCAGATGAACACTCTCCTGTAAATACGCCAGTTGATCTCGGGGATGTAGATGATCCTTTCCGTACGATCTTTAAGGCAGACCTCGAGAGTAATTCTCCCTATGTTAAGAATGATGATGGGGTATTCCTGAATGAATGGATGGCTGCAAGGCAAACCATATCTGACCAGGAAGGCTATTTCGTGGGTGATCTTAACTCATCGCTAACCGTCGATGATGGTACAGATGGGCGCGACTACTATATCATTCACGGCGGTGATGATGTTGTAGCTTCGACAAAGGGTTCTGATGAATTTGATATAGGTTTTGACGCTGGTGAAGGCTTATTTTCGACTGGTATCGTGTATAACGCGGTTTATGACGATGATAATAACCTGGTAGCAGATTCGGAAGAATATGCAGAAGATTTAGATACAATTTCATTCCAGTTTATGCCAGAGGGTGTTGTAGTCGACGTAAACGCTGGTGCTGCATATCATACATATCCAGGTGCCGGAGGTCAGACGTACACCACTGAATTTGCAGGTATTGAGCTTTATGAATTGTCAGATTATGATGATACATTCGCTGGTGGTGGCGGACTTGACGTCAATTGGATTGACCCAGCTGCGGGTAATGACATCATCATGGGTGATAGTGACGTCTACACTGTATTGGACTATATCAGATGGGAACCAGAGGGTATAGTTGTATGGAATAGGGGTGATCTTGAGGATGGTATACCGTTTGAAACCCTTCATGAGTACACAATTAGTGGCGATAACCCCGATACTGATACAAACGAAGGGCATGCTCATTCAAATGGGTGGCTACCAATTGACTCTGATATAGTTGGTTCAGACGGGCTAATAACCATTGAAAATGCGGCTACATTTGATGGAGTCGTATTAGACAGCTCTGGTTTTGTAGATCGTTACACTAACGTGGACTACTTCATTGGTTCGCAAATGCCTGATATCTTCTTGGGTGGTGATGAAGATGAGACTTTCAATCCTCTCAGGGCTGATAATGGGGTCGATTATGTAGATGGTGGCGACGGTGTTGACACAATAATCATTGAAGATGCCCGCTGGGGACGCGGCGTATGGGAACCAATAGCTGACGAAGTCAGAAATGAAGGCTGGTTTGATGTCGATTTTGATAGTGTTATCATAAGCAGATCTGATCCAAGTGGAGATGCAGACGATCACTTCAAAATTAAAGGTGAAGACCAGGATGATTTAACTGATTGGTATCAGATCAATACTACCTTAAACAACGTTGAGCGTATTGATTTACGTGAGTATGATGATGTGGATCCTGCTGCTGGTTCTCAGGACACTGAAGTA
>CACKLF010000064.1 GCA_902600895.1 uncultured Alphaproteobacteria bacterium
TATCTTCAATAATATTTCCAAAGGAATTAAAGTTCAAGTGAAGAGACTTCCAGGAAATGGTGACCCTTTTCTCATACCCAGAGGGCATAATGCGAGTAAGGTTGCTAAAGATGTTTTATCAGAAGTTTATGGGAAAGAACCCTATATGACCAGACTTGGAGGAACAATTCCTGTATCTGCAATCTTTTTAAAAGAATTAGGTGTGCATACTACAATGTTTGGCTTTTCGATAGGTGATGAAAACTTACATGCTCCAAATGAATTTTTTCGTCTAAAGAATTTTCGCCGTGGTCTCAGAGCATACTGCTTGCTTTTGGATAAACTGGGTTCCCTTTAATGGACAGAGATATTATTATCCATAGTGGTAAAGTCTTGACTATGGACGAAAGTAAACCCTATGCTGAAGCTATACATATTAAAAGGAACCGTATAAAAAGAGTTGGTTCAAATAAGGAAATTTTAATCAGTAAAACACAGGATACGGAAATAATTTCCGCAAAAGGTAAAACCATAATGCCTGGCTTTATTGATAGTCATATTCATATTTTTCCAGGCGCTGACTCCTTAGGAAAATTGAACTTAACTAATGCTTACACCTTTGATGAAATAAAAGATCTCACACAAAAATATATGCATGATAATGAAGATTTAAATTTCATCGAAGGAAACGGAGTACATTATAGTATATTTAAAGGAGTAGAAAAAGCTACCCGGTTCGAATTGGATAAAATAACTAAAGACAAGTCATTATTGCTAATTGCACCTGATCATCATTCAGGATGGGCAAATACCAAAGCTCTAACAGAAGCTAATATTTTACAGGGATTTGCCCTACCAGAGGGAAATGAAGTTGTAATGTCATCTGATGGCTATGCTGAAGGCATGCTGAAGGAAAATGAGGCTATTAAATTAGTCAGTGCCCTAGAAACACCGCGCAGATCAAGATTGGGCTTAGACACAGGAGGAGAGCCAATTCCTACACCTAACGATCAAGCGCGTAATATAGATAAAAAAACTCTTAAAAATGGACTGGCTCACTTGGCAAAGCTAGGAATCACTAGTGTACATAATATGGATGGTAACTTTTATACATTGGAGTTGCTGGATGAAATTCAAAGAGAAAACAACCTTACTTGTAGAGTGAAAGTACCATTCCATTTTAAACCAGAAATGGACGAAAAAAAATTAGACACCGCTCTAGAAATGCATAAAAAGTGGGATACCCCATTTTTGAGTTCTGGGTTGGTAAAATTTTTTATGGATGGGGTAATTGGCTCCAGTACAGCATTTTTAGTTAATGATTATGCAGATACCCCAGAATGGAAAGGAAGAGCCTTATTTAGTGAAAATAGATTTAAAAAACTAGTTGCAAAAGTTGATAAAATGGGTCTGCAGATAGCTGTGCACTCCATTGGTGACGCTGCAGTTAAAAGAGTCCTTAATGCTTATAATTATGCAAGAAAAGAAAACGGTAATAGGGACTCAAGACATAGAATCGAACATATAGAGCTTATTCAAAAAAGTGATATTAAACGTTTTAAAAAATTGGGTGTTATTGCTTCAATGCAACCTGTCCATCCACCAGGCAGTGATGGGTTGCCCCTGGAACCTGAACTTTCTAAAATTGGTAAGCATAGATTTAATCAGGCATATGCATGGAAATCGATAAAAAATTCTGGAAGCGTAGTTATTTTCTCTACAGATTGGCCAGTATCAAACGTAGATCCGTTAAACTGTATCTACAATGCTCTAAACAGAAAAATATGGACAGCAGATACCATGGATCAAAGGTTAAATCTTAATGAAACCCTAAGTGCATACACTAAATTAGGTGCCTTTGCAGAATTTAAAGAAAACGAAAAGGGTATACTTAAAGAAGGTTATTTTGCTGATCTGGTAATGCTATCTGGTGTAATTGATCAAATTAAACCCAGTCAAATTAAAGAACTAGAAGTTGAACTAACTATGGTAGACGGGGACATAGTTTACAAAAAAACCTAAATGATTGGTTTATCACCAGTCTGATACCATTTTTGAGAATTTTCCAGGAAGTATGCTACATTAAAAACATCTTGATCTGCATAACTTTTACCTACAATTTGCACGCCAGTAGGAACACCAGCTTTAGAAAAACCTGAGGGCACAGACATGACCGGAAGTCTTGAAAGCGCATTAAAGGGAGTAGTCAAACACCAACCTAACAGAGGGTTTACCTCTTTTCCATTTATTAAAACTTTATCTATAGATTGATCATGATCAGCCTTAACCGCAGGTATTCCAAGTGTAGGGCATAGAAAAGCGTGCTTTTTACTTATCATTGGTCCAAACGAGGCATTCATTTCATTCACTACTTCCAGAGATCTTAAATACTTTCGCGCCGATGATTTTTTCCCAAAAGCTGCCATCTGCTTAACATAAGGCGTGACCATGTTCTCTTTACCGTTTGCTATTTCCTCTATCCAAGCGCCAAAAATATGGTATAAATAGTCTAAACATGCCTCAAGCATGTAACCTTTCCAAGGTAGGGATATCTCTTCCAACTGAGCCCCCATAGATTTAAGAATCTGAAGAGTATTATTGAAATTGTCCAAAACCTCTCGGTCTACCTCAAACATTCCAAGATCGGCTGACCAGCCAATTTTTAAACCTTTCAAACTTATTATCTCCTTTAAAGGTACTATTTTTTTTGGTCTAATAGATGCAATGTCCAATGGATGTGGGCCAACCATAACATTTTGTAATAGTGCCGTATCTTTGACATGTCGAGCCATCGGACCAACATGACAGAAAAAATCTAAATTGAGAGGAGTATCATCGGGATTTCTACCATACGGAGGCTTAAACCCTACTATACCACTCGCAGAAGCAGGTATTCTAATTGATCCACCAATGTCTGAACCAGTTGCCAAAGGCACCATACCAGCGGCAAGAGCAGCACCACTTCCACCAGAAGATCCACCAGGTGTGAAATCTAAATTCCATGGATTTCTTGTAATTCCTGTAACCTTATTGTGACAATAGCCAGCGCAAGAAAATTCTGGAGTTGCTGTTCGGGCAATTACTATGGCACCTGATTTTAATATTCGCTCATTAACGGGCGAATTATATTCTGAAATAGTATCTTTTAAAATTAGGGAACCATTTGACATTG
>CACKLF010000065.1 GCA_902600895.1 uncultured Alphaproteobacteria bacterium
TGATTATGAAAACCCGCAAACTATCAAAAAAATTGTCAATGAATATACTAAATATTATGCTCGAACAGATGAGACGCATGATAAGACTGAGTTTGAAAAGTTAGATGAGAGCAAAAGGATAAGTGGAAAAGGAATTGAGGTTGGCCAAATTTTTTATTTTGGAACTAAGTATTCTGAGATGATGAATGCTAAAGTAACATTATCAGATGGTACTAATGTACCTGTAGAGATGGGAAGCCATGGCATTGGGGTATCTCGGCTTGTTGGAGCAATAATTGAAGCTAGTCATGACGAGAAAGGAATTATATGGCCTACGAATGTTTCGCCATATGATATTGGTATTGTCAATTTAAAGCAGTCTGATGATAAAACTAATGAGTTATGTGAAAAACTATATCGAACATTAAGCATTATGGGTTTCGAAGTTTTGTACGATGATCGTGAAGAAAGAGCTGGAGTAAAATTTAATACCATGGATCTAATTGGCATCCCGTCACACATAATAGTTGGGCCTCGAGGTGCATTATTAGAAAAAGTAGAACTAAAAGACAGAAAATCTGGAAAATCTGTAGAGTATGGCTTAGAGGAGGCTTTAAGTAAATTGAAAACTTTGAGGGAAAAATAAAGGGTTAAATTATTGAAGAAAGGCTCTGCTCAGGACTCTGGGGTGTTATCATTAAAATATGAGATCAGGATAGCATACCGCTATTTATTCGCAAAGAAAGTTGAAGGCGGCTTATCAGCAGTTGCTTGGTATTCTCTTATAGGGGTGATGTTAAGTGTTGCAACTCTCATTGTTATCCAGTCTGTAATGATTGGGTTCAGAGAGGAATTTGTATCAAAAATTCTAGGAGCAAATCCTCATGTAAGCATATATACAGATACTTTCTTGAATGGTAAAAGAATAGGATTTGACGAAAACTTGCAATCATCACTGAAAGAAAAGCTAAATACCATAGATGGAGTGGAACATTCTTTTCCGGTAATTTTGGAAAATGTGATGGCTTCTACTAGATCGGCAAACTCCGGAGTACAAGTTTTTGGAATTCATGGTCCTGATCTAATGAAAATACCGTTGATAAAAAGCCCAGAATCAGTCGAAGGTGACTTAAAAGATTTTAGCAGAGGCGTGGCGATAGGGGCTGCATTAGCAAGGCATCTTGGAGTGAGTTTGGGCGAAAGTTTACGGTTAATTTCTCCATCAGGAGCAAAGACGGCCTTTGGTATTACTCCAAGGGCAATAGATGTAGAGGTTTCATATATTTTTAGTGTGGGGCGTTATGATATAGATAGCACACGTGTCTATATGCCTATTGATAAAGCAAAAAAATATTTTAATAGGAATAATACCATAGATAGAATAGATGTTTTTGTAGAGAGGCCAAATAGTATAGAGATCATTTCTGATGAAATTAATCTTGCCATTATGGGAATATCTGAAACAAATTTCGTTTTGTGGAATTGGAAGCAAGCCTCGAATTCTTTTCTTACTGCGCTAGATGTCGAAAGAAAGGCAATGTTCGTAATATGGTCCTTAGTAGTACTGATAGCAGCACTCAATATTATATCTGGTTTAGTAATGCTGGTTAAGAACAAAACCCAGGACATAGCAATTTTAAGGACTATAGGGTTTTCAAAGCTCTCGATAATGCGAATTTTCTTTTTTTCGGGTTTCTTTATTGGAGTTCTAGGTACTCTCTCTGGTCTTCTTTTAGGCTGCACATTTGCTTTAAATATCCACGAGATACAAAAGATTGTAGAAGGATTATTTGGCGGCTCTATTTGGGATCCACAAGTACGGTATTTGACAAAAATTCCTATCAAACTTCGCATTGAAGACATTACATGGGCCACCACTGTGGCTCTAGTAATTTCTTTAATTATCACAATTTTTCCATCTTATAGAGCAGCTAGTTTAAATCCAATCGATGGTCTTAGAAATGCCTGAAATTGTTTTAGAATTAATAGATGTTTTCAAATCCTATAATCAAGGTTTGCCTAGCCAGGTAGATGTTTTGAAAGGTTTAAATTTTTCCCTACAGGCGGGAGAAATGGTGGGACTAATTTCCCCTTCTGGTGCGGGCAAGACTACTATGTTGAACATAGCTGGATTGTTGGACAAGCCTTCATTTGGTACAATACAGGTTGCAGGTAGAACAGTTTTTAACCTCACGGATAACTTTTCGTTCACAAAAGACATTTCGGATAGAGAAATAACTCAGATGAGAAGGGATTATATTGGCTTTGTATATCAGTTCCATCATTTGCTCCCTGAGTTCTCAGCTCTAGAAAATGTTGAACTTCCAAAGTTATTGAAAGGTGCAGGAGCCGCCCATTCTAGAAAGCAGGCTGAAGAATTACTGCGCTCTGTTGGATTAATTGAAAGACTTTTTCATAAACCAAACCAAATGTCTGGTGGTGAGCAGCAAAGAGTAGCTCTTTGCAGAGCTCTTGCTAATCAGCCAAAAGTACTATTGGCCGATGAACCAACAGGAAATCTTGACTCAGATTCTGCAAAGGATGTTTTTGCTATATTGATGGAAATGGTTAGGAACACTGGGATGGCTGCGATAATAGCTACTCATAATGTGGAATTAGTATCTAAGTTAGACAGAGTAATTAGAATAGATTCTGGAAAGTTGGTACCAGTGCATGTTTAGGTGCAGATATTTTGTATTCTGACCCACTCAAGTCCTGAGACGGATTTAGTTAAATTTGGAACCTCCAAATCGTACCTCTTAGTATCTACATCATTAAATTGTTGAAGTGTATTAATGTCCCAGGTCACCTCATATCCTGCAATGTATGCTACTAGTAAAAAAAATGAATGCCGGGAAAAAAATTTTTTTAATACTGTATCTGATCGATTAGAATGGCTGGCAAAGTTTAGGAAGTTTGCCAGTTCTAGGGGGTCATTAATTTCTGTTATTAGCTTTTCAGTTAAAAAAATTTTTCCATTGGGGAAAATGTAAGCATATGATTGATCTGATCTTAGAATACTGAGCTCGCTTACAAATTCAAACTCTGAGACAAGCCTTTCCAAAACCTCTTGTCCCCGAGGATTTAAACACTTACGGCCAAATCTTTTCTGGTCATTTTTTATCAAGTTTTCGAATAGAATATTGATTTTCTC
>CACKLF010000066.1 GCA_902600895.1 uncultured Alphaproteobacteria bacterium
TATTGTCCCTTGGCATTTCTTAAAAGAAAAAATTGGGATTAAAATAATTTGGGTGGATATTAATTCGGAAGGAACCTTAGAAGTTGATGATATCCTAAAAAAGGTAACTAAAAATACGAAATTAATTTCTGTGACTCATATGTCAAATGTTCTTGGGTGCAGGGTTGATATTAAGAAACTTTGCAAAAAAGTTAAGTCTAGAGGAATAATAGTTGCAGTGGATGGATCTCAAGCTGCAGTACATGGAAAGGTAGATGTATCTGAGTTAGGCTGTGATTTTTACGCAATAACAGGGCATAAGCTTTATGGTCCATCTAGTTCTGGTGCCTTGTATGTGAATAGAAAAAACTTTGATAATATGAAGCCATTCATGGGTGGTGGAGAGATGATAGATAGTGTCACTAAAGATGGTGTGTCATACAATTTGCCACCAAATAAATTTGAAGCTGGTACTCCTGGTATAGTGTCTGTAATTGGTTTGGGAGCAGCAATTGATTATATAAATGAAATAGGTTTTGATTTTATAGAAGAGCATGAAAAAATCTTGACTACTTACATGATGCAGAGATTGGCAGAATTGGATTGGGTAAAATTGCTTGGACCAAGAAATAATAGAGCTAGTATATTTTCTTTTGTTTTAAAAAATGAAATACACCCCCATGATGTATCTGCAATTTTAGATAGAAAGGGTATAGCAATTAGAACTGGCGCTCATTGTGCTCAGCCGTTGATGGAGTTTTTTGGTATCACTGCCAGTTGTAGGGCCTCGCTTGCATTATATAATACTGTGGAGGAGATTGATAAATTTATAGAATCTTTAAATTCATGTAAAAAGATTTTTAATCTTTAAAACGTGTTTTTGATATTAGTGTCTTTTTTGCTCCACTACCTTCGATTACGTCTTTGTCAATTATTGTTGGTATATACTCTCCTAACTTCCACATGGATGTCATATCATCGTAATGCCTAGATAAGGGATTTCCACTCTGACCTGTTGATATTATAAAAAATGATTTACCTTTTTCACTAAAATCGTAAATAGCTCGCAATCCACTTCCTCTATTTTGAATATAAGGATTATCTCCATAACCGATATATTCTCCACTCATAAGAGTATTTTGGCCACCAGGTGTTTCTTGGACAATATTTGAAAGGTAAGAAATAATGGGAATTTGCCCAAGAGTATTTGAGCTGTGGACTGAAGCATGTGCGTCTCCCCAACGCCAGCTTTCAACTCTTGAGCCAAATTTTAACGAGAGCCAAGCAAGGGAATCATCTAGTGATTTTTCTGCTATCATGTCACACGTTTCCTTTCTTGGAGTTTGGATAACGTCGCACCATTTTGAGGCTCCATTTACATCCTTTAAAACTTTTTCCAGAAAAAGTGGTTTTACTTTATTTATATCTCTTGCTAATAACCCCAACTCATCTGAGATTAACCGCCTTTGAAATGCATCCAGCCAGGCTGCAAAAATAAGCGGTTCAGGATCATGAATTCGCATATTTCCATTCCACTCAGCTAGAAGATTAAGAGCAATTCTTCTCCGCTCCTTATCCTCATCATTCGGTTGGAAAGTGTCTTGATACCATAGATTTTTACCTAAAAGCGGTAAAATAATTCTAGCTGTTATGGAAACGGTATCTGTTTGAATATCTATAAAGCTTTGAGTTGTGTGAAACTCTCTCTTTTCCAATAAATTATTTAGCCGTAGAATTCTTTGTGTGTCTCCCCATTGAAATGATACATGTTTAGGAAAACTATTGGTCACTATTTGATTGTTAGTATTTGCCACTATCCCACTTTCTGGGTTTAAGATGAATGGATTTTCATCATAATTCAGATATTTTGACCAAAGGTTTTCTGCCATAAAACTTAGAGTAGGATATCTGCCTTTAGTAGAATGAAATTCGTCTCTCATTGGAATTTTTCCTTATCTACAACACCGAATTGCTGCTCCTCATCAATTATGACCAAACTTAAATTCAAAAATGAAATACTCTCCTCCAAAACAGAATGAGTTCCAATAACGATATCAACTTCACCTTTACCCAATGCTTGCCTAATTTGATTAGCTTTTTTATTCGATACGAGTCTCGAAAGTTGTGCAATCTTTACATTTGTATTTCTAAATCTTGATAGAAAATTATTGAAATGCTGATTGCATAAAATGGTTGTGGGAGCAACCAGTGCGACCTGCTTAAAATTGCTAACTGCTATAAATGCCGCACGAAGAGCTATTTCTGTTTTTCCAAACCCTACATCTCCACATATCAGTCTATCAGTGGGACTTCCTTTTTTAAAATCAGAGATAATATCGTTAATAGCTCTTTCCTGATCTACAGTTTCCTGAAAAGGAAATTCAGAACAAAATTCATGCCAACCTGAGTTTGGCAATAATAATATTGGAGCTTTATTTATAGCTCGCGTAGCTGCAACTTTAATTAAGTTTTTAGCTATTTCATTAATTTTTTTTGTGGCATCAGCTTTGCGGGCTTGCCACGAAGCGCTACCTAGGCGATCTAAACTTACAAGATTAGATCCATATTTTGATAATAATTCTATGTTAGCTGTCGGTAATAAGAGCCTGTCATTACCCTGATACTGAATTACTAAACACTCATGTCGGGAATTTGCTGCACTTAATTCCCAGCCATCAGTAGTTCTGAATTCCTTCAAAGCATTTGAGCTCATAAAGATTAATGCTTGACTAAATTGTGAGGCTCCAAGTTCTAGGCCATAAGATGCGGTGGCAAGAGAATATTGCTCTACTGCAGCATCTTTTATAAATAAAACTCCTTCACCGTATGATCCACCAACAAAAAATGATGCGGCAGTAATTTTTGGAATAATTAAAATTGCAGCAGCATTCTCAATGATCTGCTCATCGCCCTCAATTATTAAGTACAACTCTTGCAACGATGCTCTTGCTTCATCC
>CACKLF010000067.1 GCA_902600895.1 uncultured Alphaproteobacteria bacterium
ATAAGCATCGGAGCTAATGCAAGAATTGGTATCGTTTGACTTGTAATTATCCATGGCATCACGCTCAAGTCTGTTGCTTTATTATGCACAATTGCCAAGGCTAGCCCTATCCCGAGCCCAGTACCAAGTGCAAAGCCTGCTAAGGTTGCTGAAAGGGTTATCCACGCATGATATATTAAAGATCGCTTTGAAGTAACCTTTTTGTAAAATATGGTTTTGTTCATTTCTTGAAAAACTTGATGAGGGGTTGGCAACTTTGGTTTTTTTTGAGACCAAGTATCTATAATAAGTTCATTGAACGTGAGAATTTTATCAGCTCTAATCGCCTTATCGTACGCCCATTTAGAGTTTAATATTATGGAAAAGGCATACCATAAAAGAATAATAGAGATGGAAACAACTAAGATAGGAAATAATTTTTCCTTTATATATTTACTCATAGCTATGACCTGAGCGTAACCCTTCTCTTACACGTTGAGAAACTTTAAGAAATTCTGAGGTGTCTCTTATTTCTAATGGCCTTTCCGAGGGCAAGGGGCTTTCAATCACATCAATGATTCTTCCAGGTCTGGGAGACATCACCACTATTTTTGTTGAAAGATAGACAGCTTCAGGTATTGAGTGGGTCACAAAGCATATTGTTTTATTGGTAGATTTCCACAATCTCAGTAATTGCTCATTTAAGTGATCTCGCACTATTTCATCTAGGGCGCCAAAAGGTTCATCCATAAGCAATATGTCAGCGTCAAAAGACAATGCCCGTGCTATGGAGGCTCTTTGCTGCATGCCACCAGACAACTGCCAGGGAAATTTTTTTTCAAAACCGGTAAGCTCTACAAGTTCTAGAACTTTATCAACTCTATTAGGTATTTCGGCTCTGTCATAACCCATGATTTCTAATGGAAGGCTAATATTTCTAAATATATTGCGCCATGGGTATAAACCAGCGGCCTGAAATACATAGCCATAAGCCCTCTTTTTCCGAGCTTCTTCTGGGGTCATCCCATTAACACTTAAATGACCATTGTTTGGCATTTCGAGAGAAGCAATTGCTCGTAATAAAGTGGTCTTTCCACATCCTGATGGACCAATAAAAGATACAAAGTCCCCTTTAAAAATATCTATTGAGACGTCTTTTAAAGCTTCAACAATTCCATCAGACGTTTTAAAAACTAAATTTATATTTTTAGCCGAAATTATTGAATTAGACATTAAGTTTAAATACCAGCAGGTATATTTTGAGGGTCGCGTTCAATTTTTCTTGGCGAATTTAGCTCCTTCCATTTTGATAGAGCACTATGAACAGCTGGAAATGGTGGCCTCGGTACGAATTTTCCCCTTCCAGGTTGTGGTGTCGAATTTTGACCCCAAGCCCAAATAATGTCACCTCTATTAAGAGTGTATCGAGCTTGTGCAGATACATCAAAGCCTTCAAAAACATTATAATCCAATATTGAATGATGGCTTGTTGGAGAGATTTTTTTGCTAATTTTTGGATCCCAAACAACTATATCTGCATCCGCACCTTCTACAATAGCACCTTTCTTTGGATAGATGTTTAATATTTTTGCAATATTAGTAGATGTCGCTGCAACAAATTCATTTTTGGTTAATCTCCCCTTTTCCACGCCTTCCGTCCAAAGAACAGCCAATCGTTCCTCTAAACCATTTGAGCCATTTGGAATTATGCGAAAATCTTTTATTCCAGCTCTTTTTTGTTTTGTATTAAAGGCCGCATGATCTGTAGCTACGACTTGAAGAGAACCACTCTGAAGACCAGCCCACAAACTATCTTGATGATCTTTTGATCGAAATGGTGGCGACATTACTCTTCTAGCTGCATGATCCCAATCTTTGTTAAAGTATTCAGACTCATCCAATGTTAAAAATTGTATTAATGGCTCCCCATATACTCGCATACCCTTTTGCCTAGCCCTCCTAATGGCTTCATGTGTTTGCTCACAGCTAACATGAACGATATAAAGGGGCACTCCGGCAGTATCAGCGATTGTGATTGCTCTATTTGCAGCTTCCCCTTCTAATTCGGGTGGTCTCGAATAAGCATGACCCTCAGGACCTGTTATGCCCATATCAAAATATTTTTGCTGTAATTCCGCCACTAGATCACCATTTTCGGCATGAACCATCGGTAAGGCACCTATAGCTGCACACCTCTTAAAGCTCGCAAACATTTCATCATCTTCAATCATTAAGGCTCCTTTGTAAGCCATGAAGTGTTTAAAACTGTTTACGCCCATTTTTACAGCATCATTCATCTCATTAAATACGTTTTCGTCCCAACCAGTAATGGCCATATGGTAACCGATATCAGAGCAAATTTGCGGGGCAGACTTTCTGTGCCATTCATTTATGGCATTTTTAATACTTCCGTCTGCTCCGGGAAGACAGAAATCTACCACCATAGTAGTTCCACCAGCTGCAGCAGCCCAAGTGCCAGTTTCAAATGTCTCTGCGGCAGTAGTCCCCATAAAAGGCATTTCTAAATGTGTATGGGGATCAATTCCTCCTGGTATTACAAATGCGCCCTCTGCATCAATATATTCATCTCCCTTTAGGTCTTCCCCAATCTGTTGAATTTTCTCACCTTCAATTAAAACATCAGATTTCCAAGTTCGATCTGCAGTACAAACTGTACCGCCTTTTATGACTTTACCCATCTCTTTTTCTCCCTTCTAATTTTATCAAGAAACAATTTCTGCTGTTTCTAGTACTGCGTGTAATAATACGTTTGCTCCCGCCGATGCCCACTCCTTGGATATTTCTTCAGCCTCGTTATGACTTAGTCCGTTTACACATGGGCACATTACCATTGCCGCAGGCGCAACTCTATT
>CACKLF010000068.1 GCA_902600895.1 uncultured Alphaproteobacteria bacterium
GCTAATAATTCAGTTTTTATTGTGGATAGTGTTGTGGGTGGGAGTTATTTTAAAATATTTGGCTTAAATAGGTAAATTATATTGAAATATTTTATCGTTTTGGAACCCATATGGAACCCTAGAAACAAACAAGACCTAGCTCATATATGGTAAGTCATTGTTTTTATACGTGATTTAGCCAGGATTTGAACCTGCAACCCTCTGATTAGAAGACTCAGGGCCATGCAGATTAATTGTGTTTTTTATTATCTGAAAAGCATCTTAGACGTATTTTTAGGAGGGTTTTATTTATCTGTCAGTTTGTTTTAAGTTTGGATTGTAGGGTGTAGAAAATACTTTCCTCTATTTTGTAGTTTTAACTGTAATTGTTTTAAGTTTTAGGAGTAAGGATAATGAATGAATTTGAAATCATTTCGCTAGAGTATAGTTTTCTAATTAATAATTCTATTTTTCAAATAGGTGCGTGGGTTGGAATTTTAATATCTTTTTTTGCCGCCCTCAAGGTAAACAGATCGGGTGCTAGCAAAATAGCAAAAGCTGCTATTTCAATATTTTCAGTCTTATGGGTTTGGCTAAGTCTTGGAGTGGCAGCATTCAGAAATTTTGGAGTGCAAAGTGCACATATCAGAATTGCAGAACTTAAGGATTCAGGAGTAAAAATCACAAAATCAACCGCACAGTTGCTTAAAGATAGTGGAATGAAAAGTACTGACGTTGCCCAAATCAATTTATTTGGCGACGTTCAATCGGTAATATTTAATCTTTTACTTCTTACATGTATAATAACCATCACCTGGGCCCCTGGCGAAGGTAATAAAATATAAACAGTAAGTTTTTTGTTCTGCTCTACCTGTATCCCATAATAGTTTACCCGTTGAAAGTTTTGCTATTTTTGCAAAATTTGTTCATGAGTGTGCGTATGAATCTACCATACTTAACGGAGTTTTGAATTGTCATAATACGAGCGTGAACAAAGTTTTTCCCACTCTGTTGGGTGGGGGCTCTTGGTGATCGTGAAACTTAGATAACTTCAGCGATAGACCTGCCATTAAAATGGTTGATCATAACGGTTTAGATATCAAAATGGTCTTCCACGATCATAATGGTATGGGCAAATTTTCCAAGGTATCTGAAAAGAGAGTCCTTACTTATTCTGACATAGAAATAGTACTGAAAAAATGAAACTAATGCAGATAATCTTAATGACACTTGTGAGCACTATTGTGAACACAGCTAGAATTTTTAAAATTGCCGCTTTGAAGAAGCAATGATAAGTTTTATAACCCTTAGTTTGCCAATTTGGTTTGGTACATTCATTGGGTACATTCATTGGACTTGCTAAGATTGCTAGTGGGATTGGCATCTGGCATCTTAAAACCAGCACAATGTCGGCCATGAGCTTGTTGATGATTATGCTGGGCGGAATTTATTACAATGTTTTTCATACGCCAATTTTACAAAGCATTCCAGCCTTATTTTCGTAATACAATAGAGACCTATAATTACATAACTTAAGAGATAAGATTTACCAGCTTAATGAACAAAAAGTGAAATTTGTTAATAAAAGCAATTGATAAAATATTTTAAATTGACAGTGCCTTCATTTAGACTAATTATCCATATAGTTTCCAGAATTTTTTAGCTTGTTTCATAATGAGTAGACTACAAAAATGCGTTCAAGAATTGGTTTTGAATGCCTATTTTTAGAAAGCAGTGAAGGAAATGACGTTTAAAGTTTTAAAAGCAAATAATATCGATATAAGAGCAAAAATTGATGGATCAGGACCACTGATCGTTTTAGTTCATGGATGTCCAGAAAGTTGGTATAGTTGGAGAAATCAGATTCCTATATTGGTTGAAGCAGGATATACCACAGCTGCTATTGATGTAAGGGGCTATGGGGGTTCGTCAAAGCCTTATGAAATTGAGTCATATGGGATGAGAGAACTTACAACAGATGTGATAGGCGTTATAGATGCTCTTGGCTTTAAAACAGCGATTTTAATTGGTCACGATTGGGGGGCTCCAATCGTGTGGAATACAGCAGTTTTAAATGAAAAGAGAATATCGGCTATATTAGGACTTTCAGTACCTTTTGTTCCAAGAGGGAAGATTTCAACAATTGACCTATGGAGAAGGATATATAAGGAAAAATTTTTCTATCAACTCTATTTTCAAGAAGAAGGTATAGCTGAAGCAGAGTTTGAAGAGAATATACGTAGATTTTTGGAAAATACCTATTTTTCTATCGATGCACGAGGCATGAAAGTCCAGAAAGAAAATGCAATTACAGGAAGCTCAAAAGGCGTCAATAGAAAATATTTAGAGTTATTGCCAACATTTGAAACCTATCCCTCTTGGATTACCAGAGCTGATATGGATTATTTAGTAGGCGAATTTGAAACTAGTGGAATGCGTGGACCACTCAATAGATACCGAGCTCAGCAAATTGATTTTGAGGATTTACTTGAACTAACGGATGCAAAAATAAAACAACCATCTGCTTTTCTTACAGGGAAATATGATCCTGTAAATTCCTTTACAGGCTCGACCTACGAGAATAATGAAGACCTTAAAAATAAAATTGGAAAAAATTATGAAAACCTTTTATCAACATGTCTATTAGATGATTCAGGTCATTGGGTCCAACAGGAAAAACCTGAAGAAGTAAATAAGTTCATTTTAAATTTTCTTTCAACACTTTAATAAGAATCAAATTGAATAAAAGATCACTATTGAAAAAACGGAGTTGTTTCCACGTAGTCTTGGTGAAAGATGCCATGATATACCAGCTGAGTTAGATAATTGGGCAAAGGAAAATGATGAATTGTTTAAAATTATA
>CACKLF010000069.1 GCA_902600895.1 uncultured Alphaproteobacteria bacterium
GTTCCTCAACCATTTTAAATTCAGCTAAAAGCAAGCCATCAACACGAATGCTTTTAGCAGTAGGAGATGAAGAACCCAGAAACTCCCATTTAAGAGTAATAAAATCCTTACCACAGAATGTAAAAGTTATCGATGCAGATACCATTGATGTAGATAACGAAAGAGTAAGACTAAATGGAATATCTGCTGATGAAAGGGGCGCTCCCACATATACCAAATGTAAGCAAAAGGTGGCCTTCATTGTAGATAGTTCATCCAGCGTTGTCTGTTATATGAGCGGGGTAAGGACTTATAACAGAGAAGTAGGAGAATGCTTTCTCAACCAAAATGGGGTAAAGAGAGATTTGCATCGCCTTATTGTGGAAAGCGGCTGTGCTCGGGATTGTGAAAGATTCTCTGGAGGATTCTATAAAAAATATGAAACTTCCGAAAGTACAAAGTTAGATCTACCAAGCTACTGTAAGTAATTACAATACTAAAAAAGTTGTAGAGTTGATTAAGTAAAATGCATTTTGACAAGCAAAACTGCATGATTGCAAAATAATATCTGAAGTTGCTTCTAGACAATGTGTATGAACTTTCGGCAATAGTCTAAGCGATACAGACTTAGAAACGCATTTATTAGAATGCAAATCTGATTGATATTTTATAAACAGACTTAATACAGACATGCTGATAGTCGCGGAAACAGGCAAAGATCTTGTAGGTTATCTGCAAGTATGTGATATTAACCTTCAAACTGCAGATTTCAAATGGAATCCACAATCCCAAATGATAAATGTGACGTATACTTGAAAAGAGTTTCAAACAAGGGGAATAGCACGTGCTGTTATTACTTTTGCTTAAAAATTGGAAAGGTTAATGTCGACTCCATGCATATTCGTCGATGTCTGGGAAGAAAGTAAAAAAGCCATAAATCTTTACTAAAATTAGGTTTCAACATCATTAGAACATACCAATTAATGATTGGGGGAAAGATAATTGGAGAAGATTTGGTGATGGTAAAAAGCATTCGAAGAGCCTTATCGGCTTTATACTATCAGTTTCAATTTATTTGGTTTAAAAAAATTATGTTTTTGTAGACACAAAGCTAAGTATTGGTGTAATTACACATTATAGAAAACGATTTGGTGATAGAGAGAATAGCCAACCTCAATGGTAGGAGAGGCTATGAAGAGAAAAAAGTATTGAAGCTTGGATTTTCGTCCCTTCATGAATACATCGAACACAAATTACAAAAAGAAAGCATTAAAGCAGAACAAAAAGCTAATATTAAACAGCCTACCATCACGCCTAAAGTAAAAAGGTCCAAGCAAAAAAAAATCAATAGGTGTACTTGTTGTGCATAGCTTACAAAGCTCTATCAGTCAGAGCTCAAATATTTATCACAACTTAATTTATCCAAAGACCTTTTATCAAAAGATAAATAACAGTTTAGAATTCCGTATTCTGATTTAATCAGCAAGGCCCACGGATAAGAAGTTCCTGCCACCTGATATGACCACTTGGGAGCACCTACTATGACTTTGCTATTTTCCAAAAAAATAAACTACTTCTGCTTCATCAGTTAATATAAACTTTTGCGCTTCAATACCATTAGAATTCCCAAATACCAGTCTAACCTGTAGATCAAAAAAGGTTTTGAAAAATTTCTAGAAAGATAATTTGATTTCATTTTTTTTAACCCATCACTGCTAATTTATGAATTCATTATAGCTTCAAAGCCCTCAAACTCCGGATGACCTAGATAAAATGATTTTCTAGAGCCAGCTCCAGCATGGGCTCGCCGAAAATTTTCAGACTTTGTCCAGTTTTCAAAATCTTTTCTTGATTTCCATGAAGTGTGAGAAGCGTAAAGAGTATATTCTTCTTTTCTGGGACCTTTCAGAAGATTAAATGAAATAAATCCTGGGACATTATCCAAATATGTTTCCCTAGATTTCCATACTGCTTCAAAATCGCTTTCTAAATCAGGAACTATTTTAAACCTATTCATTGCAATGAACATATGACCCTCTAATTAACCTGAAAAAATTCTTTTATCCAGGCATGGCGAGTGGTGGGAACTTTTTCAACAGATCCCAAATATGCTCTTATTGAAAGTCCAATCTTACGGGCTTGTAAAGTCAATTCATTAGATAAAAATGCATCGGTTATGAGGGCACCCATTAGATGGGCATCTTCTAGAGTATCCTCACATGCACTAAATACAAATTGAGAAAGACAATTTTCATCTGCTCCAATACATTCACATGCAACATCATGTCGAATAAATCTTCGGCGCCCATTTTTGTAAATTATTTCGCAGAATTTATCCAATGCATCCATAGTGGCATAACCATCTTCTGTTCCCAAGTTTGATAAGAGTAAATTTTGAAGACTTATCCTACTTTCATACCCACTACAGAAAGTTCGGAAATAACTGATAAAAATGGCTTCCTCTTGTCGAATATCTGCCATATATCCAACTGTTGCACCTCCTCTTCTTAAAGCTTCGCTTGAGATGTTGCCCGACTTATTCATAAAAAAGAACCCGTTCAGCCAAAGCATTAAAAAGCGAAAATGAAGTAAAACTATACTCGCTACCATAGACTAATTCAAAAATTGATAATTTGTGGTACATCCCCTAAAACTTTTAATGCTTATAGATTTAGTCAGGTTTAAACCTGACATTTTCTATAGGGTATGTCAAGTATTTATCATACACTTCTGTGATGACTTTAATGTAAATGAAATTTTAATAAATAAGATAGGCTCGATAGCCCAAAAAATTAAGCAGAAAGTTTTCTGCTT
>CACKLF010000070.1 GCA_902600895.1 uncultured Alphaproteobacteria bacterium
ATCCAGCTTCCAAACTTGAAAAGCAACAAATTGATTTGTTGGAAAAATTAGCTGGTAGACTAGCCCATCAATTAGAAACGCAGTCTGCTCAAAGAGAAATAACAGCGTCAAAAACAAAGTCACTTTTGCTGGAGACTAATAAAAAATTTCCAAATTTTGGAATTAAAGACCTAGTTGCTTTCCTTAGCTTGATCGAAGGGGAGCAGCTAGATTCGAGTGCAAAAACAGCTTTAAAAAACGATGGTCTCATTTCTGATAATGGCCAAATGACTGAAAAAGCCAGATTATTTCAAAAGCAGATTGGCTTGGATAGTGGTATTTTTAGGCGAATCGTTGTGTCAGATAATAATATTCAAGAAAATTTGGATAATATGTTGAACGAATTGGAAGTGAATTAATGTTTGCGATTGTTTATCAATTTAAGTTTCCGGGAGTAAGCGAAGCTAAAGTAGCGGCGGGCTTTTGTTCGGAGTCTTTGGGTGGCAAAATTTCTGAGTATGATTTTTTTGGTCTCAATATTTTAATTAGTCAGAGTGGAGATCTGAATATACACCTTAAATTTGATGATGTGGCTTCTCTAAAAAAGTTTGAACAAGACTCGGATAAGCTCTTAAGTGATTTGAGGAAAAGTTTTGTTTTTAAGGAAAATAAAGTTGCAGGGGTCTACGCATATTCCTATGAGAAAGAGGCAGTGTCTACTGGTATAGAAATTGACGGACCAGCGATAGTACGAAATTAGGGTGATTGGGCTTTAATAGGGAAATAGTTACTATAAATGAGCCTTTCTATTTATTGATTGGCCTTTAAAAAGTTTTACCACTTAATCAGCCGGTATGAATTTAGTACAAACTGTTGCGACAATTAAAAAAATAAATGCCGTAAAAAGACACAAGCTTAGACCGCCAATCTTGTAAGAAACTCCTGACATTAATGTTCCCAAAAGGCGTCCAGAGGCATTTGCTGTGTAATAGAATCCTACATCTAACGGTGCTCTGTCTAAGGTTGTATATTTTAGGATTAAGAAAGAATGCAAGCTTGAATTTACTGCAAATATCGCACAAAAAAAATATAATCCAACCACTAGAGAACTAGTTAATACTAGTGTTTGGTTGTCATAGGTAAAGGCGGCTAATGCCAAAAGCAAAGGTGCAACCATCGACAATGATGCCCAAGAGACGGCATTAGACTTTAGCCTTCTCTCATCCATATTTCTGAATAATTTATGCGTACTGGCTTGGGTTACTCCATACAAAATGACCCAAATTGCCATAAACCCTCCTACCAAGAAGAATGCCGATTGCCCCCCAAAGATGGTAGTATTTTTAAATACCTCTAAAAAATAAATTGGCACCCCAACGACAAACCAAACATCTCTAGCGCCAAATAAAAATAATCTAGCTAAGGATAAATAATTGACTCTCGAGTCTGTAGAGAAAATGTTTTTAAACTTTACCGCTCTTATTTTACTATACTTCAAACTCGGTCTCGAAACAACGATTGCGCAAAAAATGAACACTAAAATACCAATTAAAATTGCTAAAGACGCAACATAGTCAAAAATCGCAAGAAATACTGCTCCACTTAAAAAACCAAGCCCTTTCATGGCATTTTTTGAACCAGTTAAAATAGCAACCCATTTAAATAAAGTGCTATTGGATGTTTTAGGAGCCAAAATTTTTACGGCAGATTTTGCTGATACTTTCGTTAAGTCTTTGGCAACACCAGAAAATCCTTGTGCTATCATCACAAAAAATACTGAAAGTGTGATTCCCAAATCCATTGGTGCTACAGCCAATCCGATTAGGCTTAGTGTCTGTATAGTTAATCCAGAGTATAAAATTGGTATTAAACCAAACCTTTTTACAAGGTATCCTCCAAAAAAATTGGTTAAAGTTCCCATAAACTCATAAATAAGAAATAAGTAAGCTAACTGGATGGGACTAAACCCCAACAAATGAAAGTTTAGAAGAACCAGCATACGGAGGGCTCCGTCAGTAAACATAAACACCCAATATGCTAATGTTATAGAAATAAAACTTTTTATGCTTTGAGTATTTTTCAAGAGACCGACCGTAAAGCCTAATTCAACATCATTCTTATTATATCTACCATTCTACAAGCATAGCCCCATTCATTATCATACCATCCAAAAACTTTTACTTGCGTTCCATTAATTACTATCGTCGAAGGTCCATCAATGATCACTGAACGGGAATCATTAGTATAATCTGTTGATACAAGAGGGCGGTCTTCATACCCCAAAATACCTTCTAATTCATTTCTAGCTGCGTTTCGAAATTTTTCATTTATTTCTTCTATGGTCGTAGACCTTTTTAACTCAAAAACACTGTCGGTTAGTGATGCATTTAATAATGGAACTCTGACAGAATGACCGTTCAACTTATCCTTTAAATCAGGGTAAATATAAGAGATAGCTTTTGCTGACCCTGTTGTGGTTGGGATTAAAGAATTAAGTGCTGATCGGGCTCTGCGCAAATCCTTGGCAGGCTTGTCAACAATTGTTTGGGTATTTGTAACATTATGTATCGTTGTAAAGCTGCCATGTTTTATTCCGATATTTTCATGTAATACTTTTATAATGGGAGCAATACAATTTGTGGTGCAACTAGCTGCAGTGAACACTAAATTTTCTGGTCCGTTATATATTTCGTGATTAACACCGAAAACAATGTTTCTAGCCTTTTCATCATTCACCGGAGCAGAAACAAGAACCTGTGGTATGCCACTTTCAAAGTACGTATTGGCATCC
>CACKLF010000071.1 GCA_902600895.1 uncultured Alphaproteobacteria bacterium
ATCTGCTATTTTTAGATCAACACCAAATACTTTTCGTCCTTGCTTCATCTTAAGGTCAATTTTCTTTTCTTGAGGTAAATTTATATATGGGATAGTCAGGCGCCCAGTTGAAGCAAGAGGGCTTGTTTCAGTCATACCCCAAGCATGAACCACTGTTACTTCCATTTTCTCAAATTCAGCTATCAATGACCGAGGGGCTGCAGAACCACCAACAATCATTTCTCCCAATCCCTTTGGCTTACAACCACGATGTTTTATTTCATCTAGTAAACTAAACCACACAGTTGGTACCCCCCATGCAGAAAATACTTTGAGTTTATCGAGAAGATCGTAAACGCTTTTACCATCCAAGCTTTGACCCGGAAAAACTAACGAAGCACCAGTTAGGGGTGCGCTGTAGGGAATTCCCCATGCATTAGCATGAAAGAGTGGAACTATTGGTAATATTTTGCGTCCAACGGCAAAAGAATCTGGCAATGTAACACTGGCAAGTAAAGCGTGCAGAACAGTTGATCTATTCGAATATAAAACTCCTTTTGGTTTACCAGTCGTGCCTGAGGTATAGCATAAGCCTGATGCTGTATCTTCTGGGAAGATTGGCCAAGTAAAATCATCATGCCCAAATTCAATTAAATCTTCGTAGCACATAAAGTTTATATGACTTGAGTCTGGCATTTCATTTTTTTCGCACATTAAAACGAATTTCACTCCGCTAGGCAGCAATTCAATGTGGTTTTCAATTAAATCTATAAAGCTTACATCTAAAAAAATGACTTTATCGTCAGCATGATTAATGATGTAGGTTAACTGTTCAGAAGAGAGTCTGGGGTTTATTGTATGGCATACAGCACCAATTCCTGAAATTGCAAAATATAGTTCAAAGTGCCGAAAACTATTCCAAGCTATTGTAGCGACTCTATCGCCCAATACTACATTTAAGTTTTTTAGGGCTGTTGCCATCTTCTTTGCTCTTCGAGAAACATTTGAATAATTTGTTTTGTGCAAATCATTATTAGGCAATTTCGAAACTATCTCAACCTCAGGGTAAGAAGTCTTAGCAAACTCGAGGATACTGCTAATCCTTAATGGCATATTCATCATCATACCTTCCATTATACCCTCCAATCTATGGATACAATTTTAAGATGTTTGATCTTTAGGTCAATTTAAAAGTAAATTTAAATGAAATGAAGGATAGCCTAATTGTTGATAACAATGTAATTTTGTAATATACACAGACAGACTGTGGTCTCGTAGCTCAATTGGATAGAGCACTAGACTTCGAATCTAGGGGTTGCAGGTTCGAGTCCTGCCGAGATCGCCATAGTTTCTCATAAATTCATTATCGTTTTTAAAAACATTCTACCTTTATTGCGCCCCAAATTGTAATCTGCCTCTAAAATTCGGTGATTCAACGTATTACGGCTTGTTTTCAATCTTGTATCAGGTTGAATTTGGTAAATCTCCAAATCTTGAGGTGGGTTTTCGATAAATTGCAGACTTTCATTGTAGGTTTTAGAATGATTGAGTATTGCTCTAGAAAGTTTAGGAAAGTTTAATACAAACAGAGCAGCAATTAAGTTTTCTAATTTATTTGTCCTAGTACGCTTTTTTGGAAAGGTTCTAATCACAATTACTTTTTTGGCTCCCATTTCGTACGCCTTTTTAACTGGAAGGGGATCTGAAATTCCACCATCAAATACTCTCTTACCATAAATGAATGATGGACGGCGCACGAGTACTGGAAGGGTTCCAGTGGCTACCAATATATCAATTATTTTTTTCTGATCATAATCAATATACTGAGGTTTTGCGCTTTTAGCATCTGTTACAACTGATAAAAAAGGTCGACACCTCAGATTCTTTTTAAGCAGACCCAAATTAGGTTTAAAATGTAAATAAGCATCCTCAAACAGGCCATAGAAATCTAAAATATCCTTTCCATAAATAATATTTTTGTAGCTAAAATACTTTGGGTTAGCCGAATAAATCATTTTCTCTAAATTATTCAACTCGTCTCTTATCAAATACCAAAAAAGTACAGATGCTCCGTTAGAAACACCTATAAAAAAATCAAACGGATCAAAATTTTCTTCAATAAAGCTGTCTATCACTCCAAAAGAAAAAACTCCTCTTTGGCCTCCACCCTCCACTATTAGCGCCGTCTTTCCCATTGTATTATTCACCTCTATTGCTATCTCTAGATTAGTTTAAATTGATAAAACCAGATATGACATTCATCAGTAGTAAATACCAATTCGTTTATTAATCTAAAATGTTGGTTCCGCAAACTTAAAATGCTATGCTTGGTTGTCATAAAGAGACAAAAAGAAATACATTTGCACATTTGAAAAAATAAAAGCTAAAAATTTGCAAAAATTTAATTACGAAAGTAATTTTCAATGCCGATAAAGACTGAAAACCAAAATCCTCCATTTAATATTACCAGATTAAGCCACGTGTTACTCTCTAGCAGAGATTTAGACAAAACTAGATACTTTTATGAAACTGGCCTTGGCTTAGAAGTAAGTTATCAAGACCAAGAATTTCTCTATTTGAGATGCCTGGAAGAATCATGGAACCACTCTTTAATTTTTAAAAAGCATGAAGGCTCAAGATGCTGCTTTAGTATAGGTTATAGGGTTTACCAAAATGAGGATTTGAAGAAAGCAGAACAATTTTTTAAAGTGAAAGGCATACCATACACATCTATCGAAAG
>CACKLF010000072.1 GCA_902600895.1 uncultured Alphaproteobacteria bacterium
CCTATTGTAGATTAATGAAAATTGTTTATGGGGCAAGGGCATTAAATACAAGACTGTAGATGTTTTTACTGATAAAATCTTTTCTGGTAATCCGTTAGCTGTTTTTTTTGATTGCATTGATTTGAAAGCTGAAATGATGCATTCTATAGCTAAAGAGGTAGGTTATTCTGAAACTGCTTTTATTTTTGCTCCAGAGAAAGATAATAACACAGCAAAAGTAAGAATTTTTACACCAGCAGGAGAATTGCCTTTCGCAGGTCATCCTAACATCGGAGTTTCCTATTTATTGTTTAAATATCCTAAATATATTTTAGGAAGCTTGGTAAATGAATTAATGATTTTAGAACAATTAGCTGGAAATGTTCAGGCAACAGTTAGCAGGGACAAAAATGGCCAAATAGTAGGAACAGAAATAAGAGCGCCAGAAAGTTTCCAAGCATTGGATCTTATTCCTGTAGATACAGTATCTTCTGCTATTGGCGTTGCAGTAAGCCAGCTTTGTCTGGGCAAGTACTCACCAAGCATAGCGAGCGTAGGTCTGCCATTTGGGATAGTTAAGGTTAATTCCGTAGAAATATTGGAAAGCTGTGTGCCAAATATACCCGAATTTCAATCCCTTAATGAACAATTCAGATTTTCATCTGATGGGTTCTCAATATTAGTGTATGCCGAAGAAAATGACCAAAAACATGCCTCTAACATTAATATAAGAGCAAGAGTTTTTTGTCCCTTAATGGGTATACTAGAAGATCCAGCGACTGGTAGTGCATGTGGTGCATTAGCTGGTTTTTTATTATCGGTCGCAAATTCTGATGAAATGGAAATTAGTATTTGTATTACCCAAGGTATTGAAATAGGTAGAGAAAGTAAAATTCAAGCAAAAGCAATCAAAGACTTAAACGAATCCATTACTGTATATATTGGTGGTCGATGTACGGAGGTATTTTCTGGTGAGTTAGAAACTTAATTCATCATAAGCTTCTTGGACATTTTTAGCTACATTACCATAGAAAACTTGAAAATTTTCTAGGAACAATGTTCGTAGTGCTCGAGCTTGCTCTGCAAAAGCGTCCTTATCTTTCCAAGCCTGCTGAGGGTATAGTTTATCCTTAGCGATTCCTTTCACTTCAACAGGTACTTTAAATTTGAAATTTTGATCAATTCGAAATTTTATGTCCAGTAACTTGTTATTAAGTATAGAGTCTAATATTAATCTGGTGTCTTCCAATGGAATTCGATTGCCAGTTGAATGATCGCCTCCAATCCAACCGGTATTTATCAGCCAGCAATTTGTATTATTGTTTTTAATCATTTTGCTGAGAATTGTACCGTATACTTCAGGATTAAGTGGCATAAATGGAGCCCCATAGCACGTAGAGAACGTGGGTTGTGGTTTATTTACGCCCCGTTCCGTTCCAGCAATTTTTGATGTAAACCCTGATAAAAAATGAAATATTGCTTGTCCAATTGACAATTTTGCAACAGGGGGGAAGACCCCGTAAGTATCACAAGTCAGCATAAGTACATGTGAAGGAGCTTCAGCAATGGAATTCGGAGAGGCGTTTTCGATAAAACTTAATGGATACGCGCACCTCATGTTTGGAGTGATGCTTGTATCGTCAAAGTCGAGTTTAAGCGTTGAAGTGTCGAATACCATATTTTCAATAACAGTTCCAAATTTTTGAGTTGTAGAAAATATCTCTGGTTCTTTTTCAGGCCGTAGATTTACCGTTTTGGCATAACAACCACCCTCAAAATTAAATATCCCCTCCGAACTCCATCCATGTTCATCATCTCCTATCAATGTCCGATTAGGATCTGCAGAAAGCGTAGTCTTTCCAGTTCCAGACAGTCCGAAGAAAATGGCACTATCTGATGGATCTCCAATTGCATGATTGGCTGAGCAGTGCATCGGCATGACACCTTGCTTAGGTAAAAGATAATTAAGGACTGTAAAAACACTTTTCTTGTTTTCACCGGCGTACTCGGTGCCACAGATCAATACAAGTTTGCGCATAAAATTAATTGCAATTACTGTAGAAGTTCTTGATCCATGCCGAGAAGGATTTGCTTTAAAAGAGGGACAATTAATCACGGTAAAATCACTTACAAAATCAGAAATACCTTTGTTATCATGTCTCCTTAATAGGTGTTGGATAAACAAGCTGTGCCACGCAAGCTCTGTAATAACTCGAATATTGAAACGGAAATTTTCATCTGCACCCGCATAAAGGTCCTGAACATATAGCTTTTTTTTGTTAAGGTGCTTTTTTATGTCCTGGAAAAGTAAGTCGAAGTTTTTTTCATTCATTGACTTGTTTTTCTCCCACCAGATGTCGTGTTTCGTTATTGTATCCTTTACAATAAATTTATCGTCTGGCGATCTTCCTGTATGAGTTCCCGTGTTAACTAATAACGTCCCTCCTTTACCCAATGTTCCTTCTGAATTAATTAATGCATTTTCAATTAGTTGCGGAATTTTTAAATTGTAGTAAACGTCAGATTGTGTTTCTAAGCCATCTGAAGCTAGCGTAAATTTGTGGTTAAATAGTCCGTGATCCATTAGTAGTACCGTAATATAAGTAATTAATTTTTAAATTTAAAATTTGACTATGTAAGACTATAGCACTTATAGCTATAATATTATATTGGCTTTGTAAATTAGATTTGGATATGTAGAATGGTTGATATTAGGGAGCCCAGCTTTTGGT
>CACKLF010000073.1 GCA_902600895.1 uncultured Alphaproteobacteria bacterium
TTCTTTTAGATTCTAGGCGGAATGCTTCAAAGGAATAAAAAATTAAGCCCACCCAAATGAGTAGAAATGCCGTGAAATGTAAAATCCCAAATTCTTCCTGAAGAATAAAAATAGCAATAATGAATTGCAATGTTGGATTAATATAGTTTATCAATCCAACTGTTGAATATCTTAAGGATTGAACGGCAATAGCAAAGAGAACCAGAGGTAAAGCTGTCAAAAAGCCTGAAGCAATAAGAAGAGTAAACTGCGTTAGAGAATAGCCTCCAAAAAATTCTGTACCAATGTAGGGCCCCCTCACATAAATTATAAACGCAAGGGCAAATGGAGCAATTATGGTAGTTTCTGTTCCGACGGAAACTATTGGGTTATGAGAAATATTTCCTTTAATTAAGCCATAAAAGCCAAAGGTCACAGCTAATAACATTGAAATGTAAGGTATTTCATCCAAACCGTAGCCTAAAAGTAAAACAGACACTACCGCAAGAGCTATTGCCACACATTGTAAAGAAGAAAACTGTTCTTTATTGAAAAAGTAACCCAAAAAGACGGCTACTATCGGAAAAATAAAGTAGCCAAATGATGCTTGGGTCACTTTATCTACTTGAATGGAGTATATGAACCCAAACCAATTGATCGAAATTAACGCAGTTGCCAGGAAATATATCTTCAGCATTTTCCAAGATGAGATATTTGCAAATATATGATAACTTCGTCTATTTAAAGCTAAAATAATTATAAAAAATACCATAGACCAAAAGGCTCTATGTGCCAGTATTTCTAATGCATGAATCCCGTCGATAAGTTTATAAAAAAAAACGCTTAAACCCCAAATTACACATGCTAGTACACCAGCTAGTGCCGCATAAAGCGAATGATTCATATACTTTACGTTATCTTACTATAAACGAGCTGCAACATTTTCCCAATTGACAAGCCGATCAAGGAAGTTTGATAAGTAAGCAGGACGCTTATTTCGAAAGTCAATATAGTACGAATGTTCCCAAACATCACAACCTAGAAGTACTTTTTCTCCAAAACACAAAGGATTAACCCCGTTCTCAGTTTTCGTAACTCTCATTTCACCACTATCACCTACTACTAACCAGCACCAGCCCGAACCAAATTGAGAAGCTCCCGCCGAAGCAAATTGATTCTTAAACTCATCAACTGAACCGAAACTTTCAACAATTGCACTTTCAAGTTCTGAAGGCATTCCCACCATTCCTGGACCCATCATTTCCCAAAATTGCAAATGATTCCAATGCTGTGAAGCATTATTGAAAAGTGCGTTCTGGGCCACGGAACCTGCATTATATGTTGCCATAATAATTTCTTCTAAAGATTTATCCTGATGCTCAGAATCAGCAAGTAGCTTATTTCCATTATCCACATAGGCTTTATGATGAATATCGTGGTGGAACTCCAATGTTTCTTGGCTCATACCCAGGGAAGCAAGGGAGTCATGTGAGTAGGGTAAATCTGGAAGACTGAAAGACATATTTTTTCCTCATAAAAATTTTAACGAATCTATTAGGACAATATCACAGCTAAGTGGCAAATGAAAAGCTTTCAGCTTCTTTAATGATTATATATTCTTTATGGCAGCAAGAACGTTTCTTCCCTCTGACACTAGCATATTGTATAGTCTGCATGCAGATGGCGTATTAAGACATTCAATTCCACTAGGAAGACATTTTTCTAGTTCAGCAATGTTAGCATCATCATCAAAAATTGTTTTTCCCGATCCATAAATTAATAAATCTGGATGATTGAATTTTTTAGAAAAAGACACAATATCAGCAGGATGTGACCAAAAACTTAATTCATTTTCACATATAAGAAGGTTCCCCAAATGTAATTCACCATCAATTCTGAACCCACCAAAACCGTAAGAGTCTATTGTTTTTTGGGGTGACCTATTATTTTCGATTAGTTGTACCAAGGCTTCATCAACTCTCTACGCATCAATGTTGGAAAATTGTGTGCCAGCTTTTGATCCTACTTTGGACCAATCTCGTTTAACACCCAAAGTCAGTAATATTCTTGAAGCTATAAAAACAGAGGAGTAACTTCCGATAATTACACCAATAATCAAAGCAGAAATAAAACCTCTGAGAACTTCCCCTCCAAATATGAATAACGCTACCAATGCTAAAAGTGTTGTCACAGAAGTTCTAATCGTTCTTGACATAGTTTCATTTACTGAGACATTCAATACTTCTCGTAGTTGAGACTTACTGTTTTTCTTGAGATTTTCTCTTACTCTATCGAAAACAACCACGGTATCATTCAATGAATATCCAACAATGGTAAGCAAAGCTGCTATAATGGCTAAATTAAATTCCAGATTGAAAAGACTAAATATTCCTATCGTAATAACCACATCATGAACTAAGGCTGCAATTGCGCCTAAGGCAAACTGCCATTCAAATCTAAGCCAAACATATACTAAAACAGTGCACACAGCCAAAACAACTGAGACTATTCCAGCTCTAATTAACTCGCTAGAAACTTTTGCACCAACACTATCTACTTGCAAAAATATAGCATTTTCAAAATCATCATTTATGGCAGTTCTGATTTTATTCACTATGTTACTCTGTGCTCCTTCATCCCCTTCAATTTGTTCAATCCTGACTAAGAAAACTTTATCCTCACTCTTTACAAATGTCTTTTCA
>CACKLF010000074.1 GCA_902600895.1 uncultured Alphaproteobacteria bacterium
TTCGAGGGCATGCCTTAGACTACGATACTTGGCGGCAGAGTGGTTGCTCCGAATGGAAGTATTCAAAGGTCCTTCCATATTTCAAAAAAATGGAGAATTACACTAACGCTGATGATACTTTTAGGGCATCTGGGGGTCCATTAAACGTTTCAAGACCTACGCCATCAAATGAAATAGACAAAGCCTTTTTGTCAGCTGGACATGAATTAGGATATCCACATACTGAAGACATTAATGGATATGTCCAAGAAGGATTTGGCGTTCTTGATAGCACGGTACATAATGGGGAGCGCTGGAGTACGAAAAAAGCTTACTTAGAGCCCGCTCAGAAAAGAAAAAACCTACACGTTGTTACTTGCGTTAATGTTATTCAAATTTTGTTTAAAGATAAGAAAGCTGTAGGAGTTTCATTTAAAACGCGAAATAACAAAGTAAAAAAAATATTTACTCGAAAAGAAATAATTCTCAGCGCGGGGACTGTGGGAACTCCACACTTACTTCTATTATCCGGTGTTGGCCCTGAAAAACATCTTCAGAACATGGGTATAGATGTAGTTCAAGATTTACCAGGAGTAGGTCAAAATCTTCAAGACCATCCAGATTTTGTGCTAAAATATAGGTGCAAAAAACCAGTCACAGTATGGCCATATACTAAACCAATTAGAAAAATTATGACTGGCATAAGGTGGATAATCAAACGAGACGGCCTAGCAGCTTCAAATCAATTCGAGGTAGTAGGCTGCATAAGATCCGATCCGAAACTTGATTACCCAGATTTACAACTTACTATCACATCACTCGCAATATCCTCAGAAGGCTGGAAACCCATTCAGGATCATGCTTTCCAAATCCACCTAGGCTTAATGAGGACCTATAGTAGAGGTCACATTGAGTTAAAGTCTCAAGACCCAGAAATACAGCCTGCAATAAAAGTGAACTATCTCAAAGATGAGCGAGACATAGAAAGAATGACCGCAGGAATAAAAATAGTAAGAAAATTGACCCAACA
Organism: uncultured Alphaproteobacteria bacterium; assembly: GCA_902600895.1. GTDB lineage: Bacteria > Pseudomonadota > Alphaproteobacteria > Rhodobacterales > Rhodobacteraceae > CACKLF01. The sequence continues at coordinate 1,010 of CACKLF010000074.1, forward strand.
ACCTTCATTTTCAGAATATACTGGTGATGAAATTTTTCCAGGTGCAGATAAAGTAACTGATAGCGATCTTAGAAAATGTTTGATCAAAAACCTTGCAAGCCAATGGCATCTGATTGGAACGTCAAAGATGGGGCCTGTAACAGACAAAATGGCAGTTACAAATCAAGATGGGACCGTTCATGGAATAACAGCATTAAGAATCGTAGATGCCTCCTTGATGCCAACTATCACTAACGGCAACACTAATAGCCCAACAATAATGATAGCAGAGAAAATCAGTGATATGATTTTAAACAAAGATCCACTACCAGATCATGACGTCAAAATATTTGATCCTAAATAATAGTGCTGCCACAGGTTGGTTTTAAAAATAAATTTCACACCAAATTTTTTTTATCTACCAATTGATCCAAGAGCGTGAGTTAAAATTGATCCAAACTCAAAGTAAAATCCCCTTAAGCCTTTAAAACTTTCGCTATATGAATTTGTAAGATCTCTCGGCATGCTTGTTATCTCATCGAATAAAAGAGCACGAGCAGCACTCTTTCCAAAGACTGTTCCTGGTCCAATACCACGGCCTGAATAGCCAAAAATGCTTAAAGCTTTTGGACCTAACGATAATACTTTTGGTAAATGATCAGAAGTCATGGCAATCACGCCTTCCCAACTACTTTCAAATGGTATTCCAGCTAGCTCTGGATAGTACTTTTGAATTTTGTGTGACGCCCATTTTCTATGTATAACACCACCTAATCCGTTAATGTTACCGACTCCACCAAGAATTAGCCTGCCTGATTTATCAACTCGAAGCGATGTCATAACCATGTCCGTGTCCCAACATCCCTCTTTACCAGGCAAAATCTTATCAGCCCAGTACGAATCCAAAGGAGCAGTAGCAAACTGACTATAATGTACTGGAACAAATTCCTGATTTTGAATCCCAGAAATATTAGAAGAATAGGCATTCGTTGCTAATAAAATGCAATCAGCTTTAATTAGGCACCCATTTGCCTGAGCGAACCAATTTGAGCCCTCATACCACAAAGTCTCTAATCTGGATTTTTCGAAGATTTGAGCACCTTTATTACGAGCGGCTTGAGCTAGGCCATTGCAATAAGCTAGAGGTTGAATAGTTCCAGCGCGTGGGTCAAACAGAGATCCAAAGAAGGCCTTTGACCCTGTACGTCCAATAGTTTCATCCCTATCTAAAATTTTCAGCGGCGCACCAACTGAATTTCCTTGTCTATATCTATCTTTTAATTCTTTCATACCTGATGGTGAATGGGCTAAGTGCAGAGTTCCATTTCTTACCGCTTCGCACCTAATGCCCTCAGCTTTAATAATATCAAAAACTAAATCTGGGGCATGCGATAAAGCGGTCACAAGTTTATTACCTCGATCATACCCTAGTTTTTTAAAAATTACTTCAG
>CACKLF010000075.1 GCA_902600895.1 uncultured Alphaproteobacteria bacterium
ATTGGCCCAATATTAATGGGGATGGGAAATAGGGCTCACATAGTAACCACCTCAATAACAACAAGGGGGTTGCTCAATATAGCAGCTCTCGCTGGCACACCAGTGAAAGCATATAGTTAATGGAGGCTGATATTTGAAATATAAAGATGAATATCAACGATGGTTAAATGATCCAGATAAATATTGGTTAAAGGCCGCTGAAGATATAGATTGGACTAAGTTTCCAGAGGTCGCACTTAATTCATCTAAAGCTCCAATTTATAGTTGGTTCGATGATGGAATGGTCAATACCTGTTTCAATGCTGTTGATAGACATGTCCAAAATGGCATGGGAGCCAAAACTGCCATCATTTATGATAGCCCGGTCACTGGAACAAAGAAGAAGATATCTTACTCGCAGCTTCTAATCTCTGTTAATAGGTTAGCGGCAGCAATGAGTTCTAGAGGAGTGAAAAAGGGAGATCGGGCCATAATTTATATGCCCATGATTCCTGAAGCACTGATTGCCATGTTAGCTGTGACAAGAATAGGTGCAATTCATTCAGTTGTATTTGGTGGCTTTGCTTCCAATGAATTGGCAGTCAGAATTGATGATTGCAAGCCTAAAATCATAATAGCCGGAAGTTGTGGTATAGAACCTGGAAGGGTAGTTGAATATAAACCTCTTTTGGATGAAGCAATAGACCAAGCTAAACATAAGCCAGAAATTCGTGTCATATTTCAGAGAGATGAATGTAATGCTGAATTGAACGATGCATTGGATCATGATTGGTTTGATTTTCAGAAAGGGTTTGAAAAGATAGATCCAGTTCCAGTTGGAGCTATGGATCCAGTTTATATATTATACACTTCTGGTACGACTGGACAACCTAAAGGAGTTGTTAGACCTTCTGGAGGACATTTAGTAAGTTTGGCTTGGGGAATGAAAAATCATTACAATATAGGGCCTGATGATGTTTTTTGGGCTGCTTCAGATGTTGGTTGGGTTGTAGGTCATTCTTATATAGTGTATGCCCCTCTAATAGTAGGTTGTACAACGGTGCTTTTTGAAGGAAAGCCAGTAGGGACGCCTGATCCAGGGACTTTCTGGCGCATAATATCTGAATACAAAGTTAAGTCACTTTTCACAGCGCCAACAGCATTTAGAGCGATAAAAAGAGAAGACCCTAACGGAAACTATATTGAGAAGTATGATTTGTCTTGTCTTGCCTCACTATTCCTCGCTGGAGAGCGTGCGGATCCAGATACGGTTTTTTGGGCACAAAAAATGCTTAAAGTACCTGTGATAGATCATTGGTGGCAGACAGAAACTGGCTCAGTGATAGTTGGGAATCCTTTGGGGATTGAACCCCTAGAAATAAAAGTTGGTTCACCGTCTGTACCAATGCCAGGATATAAAGTGGCAGTTCTTGATGAAAATGGAAAAGAAATTAGTAATGGAGAACTTGGAGCTATAGCTCTTAAACTCCCACTTCCTCCAGGTACCCTCCCGACTTTATGGAATGCTGAAACCAGATTTAAAGTTTCATATCTAAATAATTTCCCAGGATATTATGAAACTGGTGATGCAGGTTTAATTGATAGGGACGGTTACGTCTATATCATGGCTCGAACAGATGATGTCATAAATGTGGCGGGTCACCGCCTTTCTACAGGTGCGATGGAAGAAGTATTAGCCACACATGATGATGTGGCTGAATGTGCAGTAATTGGAGTTCCTGACCAATTAAAGGGCGAAGTACCTGTGGGTTTTATTTGTATTAATTCTGGCGTAAATAGATCTTCTGAACTAATCGAAAAAGAAGTAGTTCTTCTTGTTAGAGAAAAAATAGGACCAGTTGCTTCGTTTAAGACTGTGGCTGCAATCAATCGCTTACCGAAGACTAGGTCTGGAAAAATTTTGAGATCTACTATGGTCAAGATTGCTAATTCTGAAAGTTTCAAAGTACCTGCAACTATAGATGACAAAACCATTTTAGACGAAATATATTTGGCTTTACGCCGTTATGGGTATGCAAAGAATAAGAATTTTTAATTTTAAGGCTGATATTTGGTTAAGTTGTATGGTAATTTAATAGAGAATGCTAAACTAGCTTCTAATAATGCTTATGCACCGTATTCTCTCTTTAAAGTGGGCGCGGCAATTCGTTCAAAG
>CACKLF010000076.1 GCA_902600895.1 uncultured Alphaproteobacteria bacterium
AAAACTTCAAGCATTTGATTATAGAGTGTTAGACGTTAGTACCAAGGAAATACTTTCAACGGCTCAGAGAACTGGTGCCAGTGTCAGAGGACCTATACCTTTGCCTAACAAGATAGAGAAATATACAGTTTTACGTGGACCGCATGTCGATAAGAAAAGTAGAGAGCAGTTTGAAATAAGAACTCATAAGCGCTTGCTAGACATTATTGACCCAACTCCTCAGACTGTTGATGCTTTGATGAAGTTAGACCTAGCCGCTGGGGTCGATGTCGAGATTAAGTTATAGGGTGTGATATGAGGTCGGGAGTTTTAGCCAAAAAATTGGGAATGACTAGGCTTTTCATGGAAGACGGGAAACAGGTGCCTGTTACAGTATTGCATATGGATAATGTTCAAGTTGTTGCTCAAAAAACCTTGGAAAAAGATGGATACAACGCCCTTCAGTTAGGTGCTGGTAAGGCTAAAGTTAAAAATTTGAGTAAAGCTATTCGCGGTCATTTTTCTACTGCAAAAATTGAGCCCAAATCTCGGCTGGCTGAGTTTCGGGTGTCTGAAAAAAATTTAATGAAGGTAGGAGAAGAGCTAACGGTCGGTCATTATTTTGAGGGTCAATATGTTGATGTTGTGGGTACATCTATTGGAAAAGGGTTTGCTGGAGCAATGAAGCGACACAACTTTGCGGGGTTGAGGGCGTCACACGGTGTATCTATCTCACATCGTTCTCATGGCTCTACAGGTCAGTGTCAAGACCCTGGAAAGGTATTTAAAGGCAAAAAGATGGCAGGTCATATGGGATCAAGTCGTGTGACAACTCAAAACCTTAAAGTTGTGAGAACTGATATTGGTCGGGGCCTGTTGATGGTTAAGGGTTCCGTACCAGGTTCAAAAGGTGCTTGGGTCACAATAAAAGACTCTGTAAAAAAACTAGCAATCTTAACAGAAGCCAATAGGTCAAATGCTGACGAGGTGAAAGTAGAACCAGAAAAAACCGCTTTGACCAATGATGGAGATAAGTAATGGAAGTAGAAGTGGTTAAACTGCCATCAGGAAAAAGTGGTATGTTAGAATTGCCTGATTCCGTCTTTGGTTTACAGCCTAGAAAAGATATTTTGCATAGGGTTGTTGTGTGGCAGTTGGCAAAAAGGCAACAGGGTTCACATAGTGTTATTACTAGGTCTGAAAGTAGCTATTCTACAAAGAAGATTTACCGACAGAAGGGGACTGGTGGGGCGCGGCATGGTTCCCGAAGGTCACCAATATTTAGAAAGGGTGGTGTCTACAAAGGTCCAACTCCTCGGAGTCATGCTCATGATTTAAACAAAAAGATAAGGTTGCTGGGTCTCAAGCATGCGCTGTCGGCAAAAATGGAATCGGGTGACTTAGTAGTAGTAGATAAGGCTTCAATAAAAGATGCAAAGGTTAAAGAGCTAAAGAAAAATATAAAAGCATTTGGGAACAAGAAAATTTTGATTATCGATGGACTTAAATTAGACAAGAACTTTTCTCAGGCGGCAAGAAATCTTTCAGCTGTAGATATATTGCCCAGCATGGGAGCTAATGTTTACGATATACTTAAGAATGATACTGTGATCATTACGAGGGCTGGCTTAGATGCTCTGAAAAGTAGGCTGAGGTGCGATTAATGGATTCTAACTACGATATAATTAGGAGGCCCATTGTGACTGAAAAAACGACAATGGCTTCGGAGTCCGGAGCAGTTGTTTTTGAAGTAGACATAAGAGCTACGAAACCTCAAGTAAAAGTTGCGATAGAAGAATTATTTAATGTGAAGGTAAAGTCAGTCAACACGTTGGTTGCCAAAGGAAAAGTTAAGAGATTCAAAGGTATCCTTGGACGTAGAAAAGATATAAAAAAGGCATACGTGATGTTAGAAGACGGGAACACTATAGACGTCACGACTGGCCTGTAGTGATATGGTAGGAAGGTAATAAATTGGCGCTTAAATCATATAAACCCACAACTCCAGGACAAAGAGGACTAGTTCTTATAGATAGGTCTGAACTTTGGAGTGGCAGACCTGAGAAAAGTCTCACAGTAGGGCTAACAAAAAATGGCGGCAGGAATAATACTGGTCGTATAACTATGAGGAGAAAGGGTGGT